>JAZQDP010000389.1:0-23899 GCA_045546875.1 Thermoguttaceae bacterium
CGAACGAGGGAAAAACCTCACGCAAAGTTCGCGAAGTTTTAAAAATTTCTTTGCGATCTTTGCGTTCTTTGCGGCTTAAAAAAAGAAAGCGGCGCCAAGACGCCGCACTCCAAAAATATCACGCTTTGCGTCAATTGCTAATCGCTAATTGCTAATCGCTAATTAAACTATTCCCTACTCCCCACTCCCTACTCCCTACTCCCTACTCCAAACTTCTGTGCGGAAAAGTCAATTTAGGCAATTTATACGCGTTGTTCCATTCATATCGGCAAAACGCACAAATCTATAATTCTATGCGTATAAAGTCGATGTATTTATCTGTTAAGCCCACGAATGATAGGGGAAATATTTAAACGTCTGGCGTCCGCCGACGCGCTGGCAAGCTGACGCACTCAAAAAATCCTGTACCGACGGCGCAGGTTTAGCCGCTTGGCGTTTTGCCTTAATTCCGGGTAAAAAAACGGGTTATTATACTGAAACGACTTGAGTTTTTCCAATCTTAAGCCGCTAGCTACTAGCCACTAGCTATTAGCTTGATAAACCTGATTCGTGCGTTATCGCAAGAAACAAGAATAACCAGGCTAGCGGCTAGGAGCTAGAAGCTAGAAGCTCCTTTTTCGGGAAATTTCAAGTAGAACAAGTATATATATTTTTTTGTTTATTGGTATTTTACTGAAAGGACGAACTCATGCCTCAAGATAACGACGACAATAATTCACGCAAGAATTTAGGAGTTCGGAAGCAGGCTCAATGCTCGTTCTGTCATAAAAGTTGCAGAGAAGTCGGTCCCTTGGTCGAGGGACCGGATAACGTCTATATTTGTTCCAGCTGTCTGGAATTGTGCCAATCCATTCTTTCCGACGAACGCAAACGCCGCCTTAGTTCAGATTCAACGTCTCGATTTGTCAACAAGCTCAAACCGCGAGAAATCGTCGCCAAGCTGGACGAATACGTAATTGGTCAACAATACGCTAAAAAATGCCTGTCCGTTGCGGTTTATAACCATTATAAACGTCTGGAACATGCCGCTACGCGCGGTAAAGGCGATGTGGAACTGGATAAATCGAACGTTTTAATGATCGGGTCAACCGGAAGCGGTAAAACTCTTTTGGCTCAGACGTTGGCGCGAATTCTCGACGTTCCGTTTGCTATTGGCGACGCCACAACGCTAACAGAAGCAGGGTACGTCGGCGAAGACGTTGAAAATCTGATTCTCAAACTGCTCCACGCGGCAGATTTTGACGTCGAAGCCGCTCAGCAAGGGATTATCTATATTGACGAAATCGACAAAATAGGCAAAACAAGTCAAAACGTGTCAATTACACGAGACGTTTCAGGAGAAGGGGTTCAGCAGGCGTTGCTAAAAATGCTCGAAGGCACCGTTGCCAACGTTCCGCCTCAAGGGGGCAGAAAACACCCGGAACAGCATTTTATCCAGGTTGACACCTCAAACATCCTTTTTATCTGTGGGGGAACGTTTGCTGGGCTGGAAGAGATTATCGGCCGGCGGCTGGGCAAAAAATCGCTAGGCTTTAATCGCGTAGACGAAGACGTTATCAACATCGATCAGCAACGGTCTTTGCTGCCATACGTAACCAGCGACGACATCATGCAATTTGGACTCATCCCGGAACTCATCGGGCGTTTGCCGATAATTTCGACTCTTATGCCGCTCAATGAAGAGGATCTGGTTCGCGTTCTGAAAGAACCTCGCAACGCATTAACCAAACAATACATGCAACTGTTTGGCATGGACGACGCAGAACTGGAATTCACGCCCGGCGCCTTGCAGGCGGTAGCAAAAAAAGCCTTGGCAAAGGACACCGGCGCGCGCGGTTTGCGGTCAATCATGGAAGAAATTATGCTCGATATTCTATTTGAATTGCCTGATCAGCCGCGGGGCGGAAAGTATATCATCACAGAAAATATTATCGAAGGACGACAAAGTTTATTTGACGACATCCAGACGCACGCCAAAACGGCATAAGAACGGGAAGCCCCCTAACAGCCAGAGCGCGCCAGCTCTACAGATCATTCTGTTTCCCCCTTTTGTGTGAATCGCTTTCCCAAGATTCGCACAAACCAAAAAGCCAATGTCGCAGGAAGCGATATCGGCTTTTTGAGTTTCTTGGGCGCGTTCGCTACATTACCGCTTTTCAATCCTACTGCCTACTGCCTACTTCCTACTTCCTACTGCCTACTGCCTACTTCCCCTCAAGCGATCTATCGCCAAAAACCAGGCGTTCAAGGATTGCTTGAATTTCGTCTTGTCTGGGCAACGGGATGTCAACAATTTCGATTGTATAGGTTTCGTTGCGTCGAGGGCAATACACTTTCAGGAACGGCGAATCGTCTTCTTCGTCGTCAGAGAAATTAAGCGAATCGCTTTCTCTAAACAGCCGGCGTCGAATAAGCAGGAGCGTCAAGACAAACAGCGTATCTGTTTCAGAAGGCGTCTCTCGCAATTTGTCAAAATATTCCAGCAACTGTTCGTTTGTTGCAGGCTTGACGCCGATTTCCTTGTCTTCCAATGGGGGGATTTCACATCGCCAATAAGCGTACGCACCTTTAGGGCGGCCATGCCACGCCTGACGAGAATAATCCCGACGAATAAACGTCGAAGCGTTTTCGTCAAAAAAAAGAACGCTGTAAAACGTCTCGCCCGGCTCGAAAGCCCGACCGGTTTGACAGCAACAGCGCGCGGCAGATTTTATAGAATATTCCATTGGTTAGTCAGCAGGCGGCAGGAAGCAAATTTTCTCTTCTCTACTGCCCTGCCGCCTCTTGCCTTCTTTTCTAATTAAAAAACTTTTCAATGCACCCCACGACGGCTTGCTGCTCTTCCAGCGTTAAACCGGGGAAGTTTGGCAGCGCAATTACTTCGTTGCCCGCCTTGTCGGTTTGAGGAAGATTGTCCCAATGCAAACCCTTGTTGACAAAACACGGCTGTTTGTGAATTCCAAACGGATAATAAATATCGGAACCGATTTGGTTTTCGGTCAGGAAAGCGCGCAGAGCGTCGCGTTTGCCGTCCGGAACGCGAACAACGTACTGGTTCCAAACGTGTCGACCGGGATGAACCTGTTTCGGCAAGGTCAGAATCTTGTCCAGCCCCGCTTCCGCAAACAGTTCGCCATAGATTTTAGCGTTGTTTTGCCGCATTGCCGTCCACGAATCCAGATGAGGCAATTTGACGTTGAGCGTAGCGCCCTGAAAAGCGTCCAGACGACCGTTAATCCCCAAAATCTGATGATAGTATCGAGGTTTCATTCCATGAACGCGCAGCATGGCAACTTTTTCAGCCAGGGCGTCGTCGTTCGTAATAACCATGCCGCCGTCGCCTGCCGTTCCGAGATTCTTCGTTGGATAGAAGCTCAAACAGCCCAGCGTTCCGATCGAACAAACGCGTTTGTCTTCCCATTGAGCGCCAATCGCCTGCGCGGCGTCTTCGACAATCGGAATGTTATACTCTTGAGAAATAGCCGTCAGGGCTGTCATGTCAGCGCTTTGCCCGTACAGATGAACCGGAACGATCGCCTTGGTTTTTTCGGTAATCAAACTGCGAACGCTTGCCGGATCGATGCAGTAAGAATCCGGGAGAATATCAGCGAATTTCAATGTTGCCCCTAACCGAGCAGCCGATCCTGCGGTTGCGAAAAACGTAAAGCTGGGCAGAATAACTTCGTCCCCCGGACCAATGTCCAGAGCCATCATTGCCAAAAGCAACGCATCCGTACCAGACGCGCAAGCGATCCCATGTTTGGCTTGACAGTAGGCGCTAATCGCCTGCTCGCATTGCTGGATTTCTGGTCCCAAAATATAGATTCCACTTTCGACAACCTTTTCCAGGGCGGCTTTCATTTCGTCATGAAGTGGTCTTTCCGCACGTTTAAGATCCAGCAGCGGAACTCTGGTCGGTAAAGCGCTTGCGCTCATAATGGTCTATTGACTTTCTAAAAAAAGACTATATAATTACGGAATTGTTAGGGATGATTCTGGAAGGTTGGTATATAATTTCTTATGCCAAGCTTCCAGATATCGTCTAATTACAAATTAGTATTTTTTTATTGATTTGTCAATAGGAGAGTTATTGCATTATGAATATTCTTCAAAAACTCTTTCGTTATCTGCTAACAGGAACCTTTTTCCTGTTGCCATTTGTCATTACCATTGGTCTGCTGTGGTGGATTGGCTATTACGTTGCCAAGTTTTTGGGACCATCAACACTCGTTGGCGGCTGGCTTAAAGCCATTGGCTATTATGCATTCAAGCAGGAGTATCCTTTGCTGGCATGGTTATTGGGATTACTTTCTATTCTGGCGTTTATTATGATCATTGGGTTCATTGTTGAACGACGTTTTATCAAGAACATTGTAAAATGGATCAAGGATACCACTAAAAAGATTCCTGCCATTGGAACTTTATATGGGGCTATTTTGAAACTGGTTGAAATATTCCAGAAAAAAGACGATGCTGCAACTGAAGGAATGACTCCCGTATATTGTCGATTTGGTGGAACAATTATTATGGCTTTATTAACGGCTCCAGAAAAATTTATTATCAACGGCAAATCGTTTTATTCAGTGATTATCCCCACAGCTCCTGTTCCTGTCGGTGGGGCAGTCATCATGGTTCCAGAGGAAGACGTTATTTTTACCGAATTGAAACGAGAACACTTCATTAGTTTTTATGGCACAATGGGAGCTACTGGATCTGATTTCATCCCAACTGTAGATGGCGATATCCCTGTTAAAAACGAAGGTTCCGCAATTACCGAATCGACCGCCGTTGACGAACAGAACGCTAAAAGCGACGAACCGGCGCCTGAAAATAAAGAAACAAACGCTCCAAGCAAGCCTGCGGCGGGAAACAATAACAGCAATAAAAACAACAACAATCGCAAATCAAAGCGCAGACGATAATTAAGAATCTGGGCGTTACGATAGCAAGGTGATATAGAATAGAAGCCGTTTTTGTGAGGAGCTGACGCAACTCCTCACTAACTTTTCAATTAAACAGCCGTCCTGCAAAAAACAAGACGGCTGCTTTTTTTATAACGTCAGAGCCTTTTCAATTCTGGCAAGAGTCGATTCTTTTCCGAGAATTTCCAACGCTTCAAACATGCCGATTCCGACGCTCTTGCCGGTCGTGGCGACACGCAGAGCGTGAATGATTTCGCCGATTCCAATTCCGTTGGTTTCCAGCCAGACTTTCATCGCTTCTTCCAGCGGCGCGGCTTCCCAAACTTCCGCCGGGGCGAGAACGTCGTCTGTAAACTTTTTCAGCAGAGCTTGAGCGCCCTCTTTTTTCAGACGTTTATCGACGTCCTTCTGAACGTAGGGCAAAGCGTCGTCTGCCAGGAAGAACTCTTCAAAGTTGAGGATGTCCGCAGCCATTTTGATTCGTTCGCTGGCGCCAGCAACGACTTTGGCAACTTTGGCTTTGCCTGCTTCATCGTCAACAACCCAACCGGCTTTGACCGCAAACGGCAAGCACAGTTCCGTCTTGCGTTCGACCGTCTGTCTGTCCATATATCGATGTTCAAACGAGAGCAGTTTGGCGCAGTCAAAACTCGCCGCTCCTTTAACAACTCGTTCCAGCGTAAAGTTTGCAATCAACTCTTCTGGCGTGAAATCTTCGGTATGGTCGTCCAAAGACCAGCCCAGCAGAGCCAGGTAGTTGACGATCGCTTCTGGCAGGTATCCCTGTTGTTCAAAGAAGTCGGTAATTACCGGGTTGAACGTGTCGGCGGAGACTTCCAGCCCCATCTTCTTTGCCAGTTCCAGACCATGATTGACAAGACCCGAAAAGTCCTTGTTTTTCATGTACTTGTCGAGCTTTCGCTTGGACAGCTTGGTTTTGCTTCCCGGCTCAGCGACAAACGGCAGGTGAGCGTACTGCGGTCGTTCCCAGCCCAAGGCGTCAATCATGAAAACCTGACGCGGCGTGTTGGACAAATGCTCTTCCGCCCGGATAACGTGGGTGATTTCAAAATCGTGGTCGTCAACAATGTTAGCCAGATGGTAAATAAACGAGCCGTCGGCGCGCTGAATAACGTGATCCTGTTCCTGCGCCCAGTCGAACTCGACGTGTCCGCGAATCAGGTCGTCCAGTTCCAACTTTCCTTCCAGCGGCGTTTTGAGGCGAACGACGCCCTGACGTCCTTCCGCCTTGAACTGCGCTTCTTTTTCCGGCGTGTCTGCCATCCATTGGCGATTATAGACAAACGTCTCTTTCTTTTTCTGGGCTTCGTCGCGCTGCGCCTGAAGCTCTTCCGGCTTGGCGTAATCCCGGTAGGCAAACCCTTTAGCGATAAGCTCGTCGACGACCGCCTGATATTTATCGTATCGTTGAGACTGATAATACGGCGCATGAGGACCGCCAACGCCCGGACCTTCATCCCAGTTAATGCCAAGCCATTTCAAGCCGTGAAGAATCGGTTCCAGCGCTTCTTCGACGTTACGTTGCTGGTCGGTGTCGTCGATTCGCAGAATAAACTGACCTCCGTTATGTTTGGCAAAAAGCCAGTTAAACAGTGCGGTGCGGACGCCGCCAATATGAAGATAACCGGTTGGGCTGGGAGCGAAACGGGTGCGAACTGTCATGATGCTATTGAGGGTTTAGGGAATGGGGAATAGGGAGTGGTAAGTGGTTAGTGGAAAGTGGTTAGTTGGAACAGCGCTTGCGTCCTTATCACTTACCACTTCTCACTTAAAACTAAGTACTATGTACTATATTATATCGGAGGAAAATATTTTGTGAAGGACGGCAGGAGATAAAAGTAAACGCCAGGACGCGAGAAAGATTTCTAACAGATAAAGATTTTTAATTCCTTCCCTAAAATCTCAAATTACAGATCGAAAACCAGTAAATTTTCGTGCAAATTGGAATACTACATACAATCTTTGATTTTAATGATATGTCTATCAAAATTATTTTAAATATTTTTTCGAAAAAATCTTAAATTTTTTCAACAATTTTAAAAATCTGAACTAACATAGATAAAGTAGATAAAATAAGGATTTTAACCTTTACCATAGGAGGCATATTTTGAAACGACATTTCATCCTTCAAGCAATAATCCTTGCGTTATTGTTTGCATTTCCAATTGGAACAGTAATTTCCGAGGAACCTGCTCCACAACCGGAAGCGGCTCAAGCCGATCAGAATAATGAAGCCGCGGAAGCCGAAGCGAAGGCAAAAGCCGAAGAAGAAGCAAGAGCCAAGGCGGAAGCTGAAGCGAAAGCTAAGGCAGAGGCGGAGGCAAAAGCCGCTCAGGAAAAAGCGGAAGCTGAAGCAAAAGCGAAAGCCGAAGAAGAGGCAAGAGCCAAGGCGGAAGCTGAAGCAAAAGCTAAAGCAGAGGCGGAAGCAAAGGCCGCTGAAGAAAAAGCAAAAGCGGAAGCAGAAGCGAAGGCTAAGGCAGAAGCAGAAGCCAAGGCTGCTGAAGAGAAGGCAAAAGCGGAAGCTGAAGCGAAAGCTAAGGCAGAAGCAGAAGCTAAGGCTAAAGCTGAAGCCGAAGCGAAAGCTAAGGCAGAAGCAGAAGCAAAAGCAGAAGAAGAGCGTAAAAAGAATATGGCTCCTGGTCAGCTGGAAAGCGGTAAGATTAAAGTTGAGGTTACCAACGAACTGCTCGATAAAAACGTCAAAGAGCTTAAAGATCTGGAAAAGCAGCTTGACGCTTTAAATAAAAAGGTTGGTCCAGCTGTAGTTGGCATTGTTATCGGCAACGCAAGCGGGTCTGGCGTTATTGTCAATACAGAAGGTCTTATTATGACCGCTGGGCACGTCTCTGGCATGGCAGGTCGAGATGCGAAAATTATCCTTTCTGATGGTCGCATTGTTAACGGAAAAACGCTTGGCGGCGTCAATCCGGTAGACGCAGGAATGATTCAAATTACAGACCCAGGCGAATACCCCTATGCAGAAATTGATCGCAAAGACACAACAGAACAAGGCGATTGGGTTGTCGCTTTCGGTCACCCGATGGGATACCGCCCCGGTCGTCCGCCGGTAATGCGGTTAGGAGAAGTCATTCGCGATTCGGACGTTGTTATTCAGACGGATTGCGTTATGGTTTCCGGCGACTCTGGAGGTCCGTTATTTAACCTCAAGGGAGAAGTCATCGGCATCAACAGCCGAATTTCTGAAAACGCGACTCAAAACTTCCACGTTCCAACGAAAATCTTCCTTCAGTACTGGGGCAAGATGGTTGCCTGTCAGATGTGCAATCATACGCTTCTGCCCAAGAAAGAAATTAACAATCTTTGCTTTGTTAGAACGGTAAAACCGATTCTTCCAGGCATGGTTCGCATTCGCCAAGGGGCGACTGCCGTTGCGTTCGGTCTTATTGTCGATCCCGATGGCTGGATTGTAACCAAAGCGAACTGCATTGACTCTACAAAGAAAGTTACCTGTTTCATTGCAGCGGAAAAGACAGACGATAAGATTACCTTTAAAGCCACCGATGCGACGATTGTCGCCACCGATGACGTCAACGATTTGATGTTGCTCAAAGTTGACGCCAAGGGTCTGACGGTTCCGAAATTTGACGAAGAGTTTACCGCTCCCGTTGGACAGTGGGTTTTAACGCCAAGCGTCGAAAAGGGACTTGCGGGTTTAGGAATTATTAGCGTTCCACCACTGGCAATTCCAAAAGAACGCGGCGTTGCTGGTATTGTCTTGGAAGAACGAGAAGGCAAACTCTATGTTGGCGACGTTGCGAAAGATTTCCCAGCCGCCAAAGCGGGAATTAAGAAGGGCGATCGAATCGTTAAAGTAAATGGCGCGTACGTCTATACGGCAGATCAATGCACAAACGAATTCAAAAAGTTTGACATTGGCTCCAAATTCAATCTTGAAATCGAAAGCGAAGGCAAGACTCGCACTGTCGAAATGGAACTTACTGCCGGTATTCATCATAAGCCGAACGAAATGAACGGTCTTTCCAAACGACGCAGTGGGTACGATCGCGTAATTCAACACGATTCTGTCATTCGCCCGGAAGAATGCGGCGGACCGTTGGTCAATTTGGACGGAATTGTTGTTGGTCTCAACATTGCTCGCGCAGGTCGAGTTGAAACGTACGCTCTGCCGATAAAAACGGTTTTGGATTTTGTCAAAAAGAACATCAAAAAGTAACCGTCTTTTGAGATCGCGCGCTGCGGGTAAAAAGAACAACTTGCAGCGCGGACTCTAACCGTTTTTTCGTTTGACGGCAAAGTCGTCAAACAGCCCCAAGCGCTTAAAGTCAGGGCAAGCATTATTAAAAAAGAGAGGTTGGCGAAAAACGTCAACCTCTCGAATTTTAGAAGATACGGATATTTCTACAGACTGTTTTCTTAATTTTCCAGCTCTGCGATCTGTCGCGCGTATTGTTTTGCGTGTTCGCGGAACTGTTTCATCGTGTCCGGCGAAGAGAACGCGTAGAGTTTTTTGCCGTAAACGAGGCAGTAGTCAACTTTACCGTCAACGTTTCTGTTTTGCTGCAGTTTTAACATCGGGTCAAAACCACGGCAGGCAGGCGTGAATTTGTCCGGATTTGACATAAACTCTTCTCTTTGTCCTTCGTCTGAGCAGTAGTACGTTCTCCCTTCAAAGACAACGGCGAATTCCGGTTTCCCTGGCGTCCATTTTTCTGAATTGATCAGGTCAACCAACGAATACCCTTCCATCGCAATCGGCTCCATTCCGTTTCCAATTGGCTGAGGAATATCGGCAAGCGACGTACCGCTAGCGTCCTCGTGCGCCGGCATGATTGCAGACGATTGTCGCAGCGGATTTTCCGGGCTAAAGGACGAGTCGATCGGTTTAACCTCTCCTGAACGCATGGGATTTCGCATAGCAGTGTCTGCGTCATTCGGGGCTTTGGCGCTTTGAACGTGCGATGGCGTGTTGCGCGGGCGGAACGACTTTTTGAGTTCCTTCTTTGAAACGTCGTCATTTCGTAACGGATTGACGCTGGCGTTTCCATTATCCGTCGCAGGAATGGCTGGGGTAATTTCCATCGGCGCAACTGGCTGGTCTATTGGAGCCGGTTCAGACTGCGTCATTGGCGGGAAGGAGAACAAATCTTTTTGAACATCTTCCGGCTGCGGCGTTGACGGGATGTCAACCGATTTCATGGAATCGTCAGGAGTGGCGCCCAAAGACGGGTCGATAATCGGATCGAAGTTTGGAATTACGTCGTCCATTTTAGGAATCGTCGGCGCAGGAGCCGGGGGTTCTGCCGGTTTTTCTTCCTGATTGGAATTCGGCATCATAATCGGTTCCGGAATTACGCTATCCGTCGGAGCTGGTTCAGCAGGCTGAGCTGCCGGAGCGCTCGGTTCCTGTGGAGTGGTTAATGGGATGTCCTGCGGCATTGGCGCGGGTTCCGTTGTTGGCGCCGGAGTAATTTCCGGAATCGGTTCTGTCGGCGGCAGCATCTCCGTAGGTTCAAACGGTTTTGAACCGGAATCAAAATTAATCTTTGGCAGCGATTCATCTTTCGGAGACGGAATATTAACCCGTACAGTTCCGGTATCGTTAGCATTGGGATCGATAAGAGACTGTCGCGGATTCTGCGGTCCCGGCACGTTTTCCGGTCGAACGCCCGCTGGCGTTGGGACGCGTTCCGCCCCAATTGATTGCGGGAAGGTTACGTCAGGACGTCTTTCGTTTGGCCATACTCGCCATGTAGGAGTGTAGTATCCCCAGTTTTGCGTATTGGGGATGCAAACTCGACCGCCCAGAGAACGCGGGGTCGCCTGACATTCAACACACGGTCGGGATTGAACGTATGCTTCCTGCGCTTGACTGGAGCCGATAAAAAGCCCAGCTGCCGCACAGAGCGAAAGTATTGCGTTGCCGCCGATTAATTTATAGTTCTTGTTCATCTGACAATCCCTTGTATGTAACTCTTTTATACTTTTTATTTTTTATTATTATGTCTGAAAAAGGTCTTGTATGACTAACGGGGAGTTATCTGTCCCCGTTAGAACCTCATTTCAAACTAGTAGCTCGTACCGTTTCTCACGCCAAGGTTTTGAAGGTTTCTAACCGCTGACGAACCCAAGGAAATGAATCCAAAGAATGTTTCAAACGGAGCCTGAACTTTTCGCATAAAGTTGCTTGCCGCGATAGCGCGATCTTCGCCGATAAATACACGGTCTCCCGGGAATATTTGATAGTTCGTGCTGGTTGAACCGTCTTGTACAATCTCATCCCAGCTAATTGGGAACACCTGAGCGCATTGATTTCCATTGGGAGCTGGTCGAGCAATCCAAATATTTGTACTGGATTGTTGTGAAATTCCTCCCATCTGCGCGATAGCGTCTAAAACCGTTTCGTTCCCGGTATACGGAACTCGATGAATTCGGTCGCCCTGGTAAGCGCCTTGTGTTACGATGTAATAAAATTTACTGTTATATCCCGCAACGTCAACCGTTACTGAGGGGGAATCAAAGAACTGCGACAGATGGCGTTCAATCGTTAATTTTGCTTCTGGAACTGTCATGCCTGCAACGCGAACCAAACCGTACTTGCGAAGGTTGACGTTGCCGTCAGGAGCGACAAGATAGTTTCCGGAAATCGGCTGCATTGCCGACGCCTGCGCCAACTGGCAGGAAACTTCCGGAGATCTGAGGATTTGCTGCAAGTGCCCAACGATGACTTTTTTAGCCTCGTCAACAGTCATACCGGCAACGCGAACCGTACCGTAAGCAGGTCCAAGGTCTACCGAACCCTCGGCATTGACAAGGTAAACCCCGTTAATTGGCTGATCTAACAGCGTTCCCAATACGTTAATCGCCAGCGCGTCAAACGTTTCCAGCCGATATGGCGGCAATGGAACCATCTTGACAATATCAATTGTTATGACGTCCGGCGGCTCAATACGATACGCCGGCATGCTGACTTTTGCCATTTCTGCTGGAATTGCTGTATCTGCAGGCGCAGGCTGTTCCAGCGTCGGATCGTAATAGTCAAACGGGGTACAGCCTATGTTTGCCGCACCAAACGCCAAAATGGCAAAAAGAACGGCAAATCGGACGCGGAACAATTTGTTATACATTGCGTTGCTCATGTTTATACTCTCAAATATGTATACCAACAGAGTATCTATAAAAACTGTTGCTATCATTAGAATCGGCTCTATGAGGGAGAATCTTTGAGGATTTTATCGAAAAAATCCAGAAAAATAAAAAAAGAGAGGCGAAAGGCTGTAGGCAAGAGGCCGTAGGGAGTAGGAAGTAGGCAAGAGGATTGGAAGGCGATAGGCGAACATTTAGAAAATTCACGCGAAGTGCGCAAAGTTCGCGAAGTTTTAAAAAAGAAATTAGGCTGAAACGTTAAACAAAAGGCAGTAGAGTAAAATCCCTACTGCCTGGTTGCGAGTTACAAAAGATTTTTTGAGGCGCTTGCGTAATTCCGAATTCCTCATTCCGAATTCCGAATTAATCTACCGCTACATCTCTGCGATTAACGAAGTTTTGACGGCGATGAGAAAAGCAGTCTCAACGATTCATCTAAATTGCGAGCCTGAACGTTGCGGTTGACAATTTTTCCTGTTTCGTCAATTAAAATCATCGTTGGAGACACAATGCCCATTTCACTTGCCAGCGGTCCGTCGGGACCTTTGCCGTCAATTTGATACCAATTAATCTTGTTCGCTTCGATGAACTGCTTCAGGCGTTCCGGATTATTATCCAAATTGACGCCAATGATCTGAAGCTTGCTTCCATATTTTTCTTTTGCCGCTTTGAGAGCGATTACATCCGCCTGGGCAGTAGACGCCTGGGAATCCCAATAGTAAACAATGACGTTGTAATCTTTAAATTTGGCAATGTCAAGGGACTTGTTGTTTGTAGTCGTTCCCTTGAGTTGCATTTGCTTTCCAACGCACCCCAATCGGAACAAAGCGCCTTTTGCCTTGACAGCTTGCGGCGTACTGGGGAATTTACTGACAATCTGGCTATACCATTTTGTAGCATCGGACTCGCCCCCGTTCACTTCTCGCGAGTTGGCTAACTGGAATAAAGCCTCTGCGGCGTCTGGGCTACTTGGGTAATCTTCGACAAATTTTTCCAAGCCGGAAAACCATTTCTTCTGAATTTCAAACCAGTCCGCGTTAGGTTCCAGCATACTAAGATTATATCGAGTGGTTAATTCTCGGAACGAAAACAATGCTGCGAGATTTTCATCGCCCTCTTCTTTGAATTTATTAGCGAATTTATCTAAAATATCTGCTCCATCTGGCAATTCTCCCATCTGGGCGCCCATTTGCAGACCGTCAGCCAACTGGCGATACCAGCTTTCTCGTTCTTCGCCCGTTGAAGCTTGAGCGATTTTCTCGATTACAGCAGCTCGTTGTTTATGCAAAGCGCTTTTTTGCGTGCGATCCGTTGCCTGTTGCAGCTGCATATCGATTTTTTCAATCGATGAAATGAATTCCTGCTGCTTCTGATCGGACATTGTGTTGATAGAAGCAATCGCAGCCGCGCCGCCGGGAAGGAAAATTGACGCTATGCCGTGTTCGCTATCGGTCTGAACCTTTGGGCAGAACAGAATCTTCCAGACGGAGCCGACTTGAATCAAGGTTCCGTTGGCAAGCTGAACTTCTTCATTGTTAGCTCGAATAAAGGAGGAAACGTTTTCAAAAGCCACAATCCCCTCGCCCATATCGGTTGGGACGGCGCTGGGTTTATCGCCGTTAAACTGGAGAAATTCAGAATCTCTGCCAATTTCTCTCGACTTGACAGCGGCTTCGAAATCCGTTACCGCTTGAGTGATAAGCCCATTGAGCTGTTTCTTTTGAGCGGCGGAAATGTCTAAAGCGTTGATGTCGTCCTCGGTAAGCAAAATCGCCATGAAGCGGTTTTTATCGCCTGTCTTGACGGCGCTAAACGCTTCCGCAGTCGCCTCTTCGGCAGAAAGACGTTTCCACAATTCGATGCGTTGGTCTTCGTTTTTATCCAGCCCCCAACGCGCCCCGGACATATTAAACCAGCGGTATTCGTCTGGCTTGTTGTTGCCGTCCGTGTCGATGTCGCGATAGACTTCAACGCCTTCTTTGAAATATCGCCATTGATCCATCGCTTTGTCGCCGTTGGTGTCAGCAAAAATACGAAGCGTTTGACCGTTTTTATCCAACAATTTCCAGCCGGAGATGTCGCCTTCGAGCGGAACCAAACGGCAACTGGCAATATCGGCTTCCGCCGGCTGAGCGTAATCGACGCCCGGCTGAATGGGTTTGAAACTAAGAGCCTGTTCTACCGACGGACCAGATTGGGCAAATACTGCCGAAGTCGTCAGCGCACAAAGGGAAAGGGCTAATAATAGCGTGTTCTTTTTCATAGTTTTTATCTCTTGTTACAGGGAGGAAAAATATCAAAATCTGCCGCCGTCGGCAATGAATCAATTCTACTGCCGAACTAAACGACTTATTCTATCTTAGAGGGGAGTATAGCAAAAATCGCCCTGCAAGGAAAGAGCAGTTTTTGAAAACGGGGGAGACTCGAGACGCAAGCAATTATATCTGCACTGAAAACTAAAAATAGCTCATCCGGTAACTGCGTACCTAACATTTTGAGCAGGTCAGTCCGTTCACGGATTTGACGGATTAAACGGATATTCACCGATTGATTAATTTAAGTTCATTAATCATCGACTAAAATACATTTATTAAAAATACAAAGGAAATCAAGTCTTGCCAATAATGCAAGTATGAAAAATAAACAATCGGTGTGAATCCGTTTCATCCGTGCTTTCCGTGTGGGACTTAATAGACCCTAAATAAACTTTATTTTAGCTCACAGGTGCGGACTTGCCGGAAGAACCCTAAAAATGTGTAGATAATTCCGGATCAAGCTTTATCGCCGTCCGCTAAATAATATTTTTGCTGAGAAATAATCGTCTGGACTCAAAATCGAATCTTTAGATTGGAATCTTGTATACAAATTTATAAACTACCATAATAAGAACGAAATACGCGAGGCTGCCATAGTTGACAAAAAAATGATCGATTTTGCTGTTCAATACGTTGTTTTTATAATAATGACACAGAAGAAACGCCCATTGAGTTATTGACGCCCCAAGAAAACACTTTAGCAACACGCCGCCGTCCAATACCAAACCAAAAAGGCATATAAGTACAAACTGCTGAAGCAGATTATGCTTGATAACTCTTTCAAACGAATCATTTTTCTGACTTTGGAGCGTATCTTCTTTCATTTTGAGTAATTTCAGGTTCATTGTTAAGGATTTGGGATAATTCTTCGTCGGACAGCGTCAGTTTTTCTTTCCTTTCCATTGGCTTGAGAATCGGAAAGACATTTGCCCAAACCTGGTTCTCGTCGTAACAGGTCATATCCACAATACCAGTTATTCCAACGAATTCAAAATAAACATGACTTCCATCTTCTGAAAAATAATCAAATTGGCTTTTAGCGGCATATTGAGCAACGCAACGAAGCAATTTCTTTTTCGTTTCGTAAAAAGTTACAATTCGATCTTCACACAGTCTTTTCTGATTGACGCTGCCTTTTTTCTCGGTTCGAAACTGAAACAAAAGTCGAACGGCGTATCTTCTTTTTTCAGACGATTTCATTGTTTTAATATTGTTGACATTATCGGTCAAAATTCATTTAGTATCAAGCTGTGCAACTGTTTCTTTTATTATAATCAATACAGACAAAAAAGTCAATGGGTCGAAGATTCGTTTAATTGTTTCTGTTTATCAAGCCTGCCAAAAATTTTAGGAAAAAATCTCTCCCCCCAGTTTTTATTAATTGCTTTTTGGTGTATACTATATACTAGGAAATAATATAAATGGAGGCAACGGAGACCGTTATGTTTACTCAAAATACACTGAAATTTTTTGACGATATTGCCGCGAACAATAATCGCGAATGGTTTACGGAACATAAGCAGGAATACCTGGATTACGTTCAGGCGCCGACGCGTGCGTTAGCCGCGCAGCTGGAAAAGGACATGCTCGATTTCGATCCGCTTATGCTGACGGATCCGAAGCGGGTTTGCAGCCGCATTTACCGCGATACGCGTTTTTCCTCAGACAAATCGCCGTACAAAACCACGTCATATCTCATTTATCGCCGCCCGATGGAAGACAAAACGAACGTCCCCGGCTGGTTTTTCGAGGTCAACGCGACGAGGTACTGCTACGGCATGGGCGCGTTCAACGCCAACGCCAAGTTCATGGCAAATTTTCGACTCCTCATTGAAGAAGACCCTGAACAGTTTTTATCGATAATCGGGTATATTAACCGACGCCGGTTCGATTTGTATACAGATGAATACAAACGTCCTATTCCTAACGACCTGGACAAGAAAATTCAGCCGTACTATCAGAGCAAAAACTTTTATTTGATTTGTAACAAAAAGATCGACAAAACGCTGTTTTCCAATCGTCTGGCGCCAACCATTGTCGATGGTTTCATGCAGCTCAAATTGTTATACGATTTCCTTTGGCAAGTTTATTCCAGAACCTATACCGGCAAGAGGCAGTAGTTTAATTAGCAATTAGCGATTAGCAATTACGCAAGCGCTTCAGAAAATCCATTCGACTAACTACCAACCGCCTTCCATCCATACTCGTAACTCGTAACTAAAAAAATGAAACGCATACTGATAACAGTTGTCATATCGCTTATCGGCTTGAGCGCCGAAGCTAAAACCGTATACGTCAACAACGCTATGGGAGACGACCATTTCACCGGCGAGAGGGAAGATTTCGACGTTGTTGAAGCGGGTCCCGTCAGAACCATTGCCCGAGCTACGCAGCTGGCAAACTGGGGAGACACCATTTCTTTGGCTGACACCAACGTCCCGTATCAGGAATGTATCAGCCTCAACAATAAAAAAGGGAGCGGTATAAACGCCAACTATCCGTTTATCCTCGAAGGAAACGGCGCGGTGTTGGATGGTCGAGTTACCGTTGAACCCAAGCATTGGGAACATTTCAAAGAGATTTATAAAAACGTCGAAAACAAAGAGCCGGAATACCAGGGAGACGTCTTTCGATTGCACATCGCTCGTCTTTACCCTTATGCGGTTTGCAACTGCATGCTTTTTGTAGATTCTGCGCCGATTCAAAACAAGGAAATCGCTCCGATGGAATCGCCGGTTGGAAATCTCAACGAAATGGATGCCGCCTTGTACGACGGCTATCTGTATTTCCGACCGGAAAAAGGGAAAACCCCTGAAGATTATAAATTGCAAATAACCGCTTTACGCACAGGCATCACACTGTACCATACAGACCACGTCGTCATTCGCAACCTGATTATTCAGGGGTTTCAGCTGGACGGCGTCGCGTTAACCAACTCCGCTACAAACGTTGTCATTCAGCAATGCACCATTCGCGGCAACGCTCGAGCCGGCATCTCTATCGGACAGGGAAGCGACGTTCAAATTAAAAACATTTTAGCCTGCGCCAACGCCAAAAGCGAGATTCTCACGTTGCCGTATTGCCGAGTTGTCGTTGAGAAATCCAAATTAACCGGCGATTACGGCGCGCCGTGGGTAGACGTTTCCGGCAACGAATACGGTTCCGCGGCTTTGTTTTCCAATAACGGAAAATGGATCAAACCGTCTGAACTGAAACCTGATCTCACTCCGTTGCCAGACGCTCAAGACGCTGTAAAAGAATTCAACGACGACGATGACGACGCCAATACAGACGTCGCTGCCGATACGGATGACGACAATGCCGATGCCGCTGACGCCGATGGAGCGGATTCAGACGTCAACGCAAATGACGACGGAGCAACCGACGATGCATTCGGAACAGACGACAACGCTGACGACGATGGTTTTGGCTCTAATAATGCGGACGACAACAATGCGGACGACAATCCCTTTGACACGGAAGACAATCCGTTTAATTTAGAATAGTTCCCGCATTTAGCCAATTTATCATTAACAGCTGGGCTTCTATTTCCATATTATTAAGCAATAAACACTAACGATGAAAATAACCTCATTTCTCGCGATTGCTATAACCGCTCTGCTTTTAGGAGCGGGCGTCTCTTATTGGGCGCTGTCTAACCAGATTAATTCCAAGCTGTCTGATAAGGCTTTTTTGGAAAAGCAGATCAAAAGTTTGTCGCAAGATTCTAAACAGTCCTCTCAACTTCGGTTGCCAATTGTACGCGTTGCTCCGGCAAAAATGGCTGACATTTCTGATGAACAGAGTTTTGACGGTCGTTTGGTTGAGATTCAAAAAGTCGTACTCGCCTCTGAGGTTTCCGGTCTGATCAATGAAATGACCGTTGAGGTAGGCGATAAAGTCCAGGCGAAAAAAACGCTTATTGTCGGCGTTGACGCCACATGGCTCAACATTGCGCTCATTCAGGCGCAGCGTCAAAAAGAATTTGACCGCGTCAACATGACGCTGCAACAAGCGGAACTCAACCGTCTGGAACGATTGAGAGATCGTCAAGCCGGCGTGGTTACAGACAGCGAGCTGGAAAAACAAACCGCCCTGGCTGAAGAATCCGTTGCAAAATATAAGCTGTCAGAGGCAATGGAAAAAGAGATTCAGGAAAAATTGGCAAGAACCAAAATTTACGCGCCTTTTAATGGAGCTATTATTAAAAAGATTACCGAGCAGGGAGCTTACGTTTCTCCCGGCGCCCCGTTAGTGGAAATTGTTTCAGACGGTCAAATCGACGCCTTGTTTCATATTAACGAAAATTTTATTGAACGAATTCACATTAATGACGTTATTCCGCTAACAATCCCTGCCGTTCATAAAACCATAGACGCCAAAGTTGTTTCGATTGTACCGTATGGCTCAACCGCAGCCCGTTCTTTTCCTGTTCGTTTTCGCATGGACGACCAAAGCGGTCTTCTTAAAGTTGGAATGAGCGTTCAATGCACTTTGGAAACCACTGCAAAGGCTCAGCGGCTAACCGTTCCCCGCGACGCCGTCTTGCAAAAGCCGGGCGAAAACACCGTTTGGGTTGCGAAAAAAGAAGAAGACGGAAGCATTTGCGTTATTCCCGTTCCTGTGTACATTCACGCCAAAGCGAACGCGATTCTTGCTGTCCGTCCTGCAACAGAAGCCGGAAAAGCCATCCTTGTTCCCGGCGCATTAACCGTTGTCGAAGGGGCGGAACGACTCATGCCGGGACAGAAAGTAGAACCGCGAGATCTGGATCCAAAACTTCTGGAAAATCTGCCAACCGCTGGCGGTATGCAATCTTTCAAGCACGAAAAAGAGTAGATATAAGGCAGTAGACAAAAGGCATTAGGTCGTAGTTTAAATTAGGAATTCGGAATTAAAAGACGCCTTTCAATCCTCTTGCCTAACGTTCGCTCCGCTCACAACCACGGGTTTATACCCGTGGCTTGCCTAAATTACTATCTCTTGCCTTACTACCGTTCGCCTAACGGCGAATGCGTAATTCCGCTCCCCGATGGTCGTTTCATTACCGCCTTTTATTTTCTTCTATCAACCGCCTACGGTCATTATAATTTGGTGGTATCGATATTATACCCGTCTTCCCGGTTTCCTAAAGCCGTATAAATTAACGGATCTATCATAAAAGAAATTTCCTGAGTTGACCCATCGCACATGGCAACGTTAAATCCAACTCGATGCGCTCCACCCATAGCGTAACGGAATTTGCCATCGTTGTTACGAACGTCTTGATAGGGTAAAAACTGGTTTGGATTTGTACCAACCCGGGTAGCGCCTTTAATCGCGTCAAAGTTTGTCCACGTTTTAACGCCATTTGTACCTGTTGCCGCTTTAAAATCATATCCCGCTCCAACGACGCGAACGTTTGAACAGGAAATCCCTGTGAACATACAAACGTCTTCGCCGTAAACGCTGCCGCCCTGATAATTATCTTTATCAAGGAATTTTTCCGCAAACAAAACGGTTTGACTCATGCCGTCGCGAACATAGTCTACAGCGACTTCGCTTCCAGCATGACAGACGCCAGAAGAATACCACAGTCTTTGTTTGAAATTTCTCGTCCATGTTGCGTTACTGCCCTCTATATAGTTTTGAGGATAGCCGGCGCCGTCAATGCTCTCGTTTATGTAACATTCCTTTGTATTGCCGCCATTGATCGCATAATCGCATTTCGCAACCATAGATTCAACCGTAATGGTTCTGCTGCCGTTATCGCCGCCATAAAGAAGCGTGGCGCTGGATCTCAACGGATACGTTTGGGGACGGCGTCTGGTTGGGCAGTTACAAACCTTTAATGGCGATTCAATCATATCCTTGACGCTTTTCCGCGCATTATTGTCATCGTAAACAGCCGAGTTGTTTGCCAAGTGGTTATAGTTAAACAATCGTTCCTGATCCAAATATGGCAAAATGGAATAGAGCCAACCGCCAGGTTGCGAACGTCCAAAACCGTAATCCGGGAATCCAACCCATTTGGGTCCCCAACCGCCTGTCGGGAAATATTTTTGACGTTCCAAGTGTGCGGAGGTCGCCATACCCATCTGACGGAGATTATTTTTGCACTGCATATTTCGCGCAGATTCACGAGCGGAGTTGACCGCAGGAAGAAGCAATCCTATTAAAACCGAAATAATCGCAATAACAACCAAAAGCTCCACAAGGGTAAACGCTCGAATATTGCGCGTTGATGTAAATGATGAAAGCCGCATTTTAATAATAATGGTAAGGAATTAAGAATAATTCGAAATCTGTTGTCAAAACAAGCAAGCTGGAGCAAGACCGCCAGTTCTGGCGCTTGCCCCCTCCGTCTCTATTTTTAATTATAATCCAAAATCCTTTGTTTAGCAACCCCATCTGCTAAAATTATTTGAGCCGCTTTTTCAGCCGCTCCAGAACGGCAAACATGACTTTTAAGCTCCTCTAGCCGCTCTTTTATCATCAAATATTCGCCTGGATCAGAAATCCAGCGAAGAATATGTTCCGCAATCGGTTCCGATTCATCTTTGGACGTCAAATACTCTGGAAAAAGAGCCTCATGAGGGTTGGGCGCAATTGGCAAATCTGGCGCGTTGACGGATACTGCCCCATACTTCAATAAATTGACAAGAGTTATGTATTTGACGTTTCGAAAAATATGTTGTAAGAACATACCCAGTCGGCACACTTTATATAAAATAACGGTTGGCGTCTTGTAATACAGCAATTCTAAAGACACCGAGCCGGAAACGGACATAACCGCGTGCGACGTTGCCATAATTTCAGGCGTTTTCCCAACCTCTACAACGATATCCAATCCCGACTTTGCCGCCTTCGGAGCAATCATTGCCCAATGATCGTCTTTAAATGCCGCAACTCGAAATTGAATCGGCACAGAAGACTTTTTGGAGAATTCTTCCTGAATAATCTGAGCCGCTTTGATAAACGTTGTAATGTTCTGCTGGACTTCCTGCGTTCTCGAACCGGGTAGAATTCCTATTCTTACAACGTCTTGAATTGACTGTGCCTTCTCTCGTTCCATTCGTTGTTTAACAACCTCGTCAAAAAAAGGGTGTCCAACGTAAACGCATCTGCAACCCTGATCCTGAAACCATTGCGTTTCAAAAGGCAAACCGGACAGAACGCAGTCAACCCATTTTTTAACTTTTCTTATTCGCCATTGCGCCCAACCCCAGATTTGGGGAGGAGAATAGTAATATACCGGAATCCCGGCATTATGCGCTCGCTTGGCAATATGCCAATTAAATCCCGGGTAGTCAATCAGAACGACAGCGTCTGGCCGTTCGATTTCGAAATAATCTTTCGCCTGTTGAGCAAGTTTGAAAAACGTTCTGATGTTCCATAAAACGCGTCCAAACCACATGACGGCTAAAGACGTTAAATCATATAACAGTTCTGCGCCCGCTTCCTGCATTTTAGGTCCGCCAAAACCAACGCATTCCAAATCGTCCCCGCCATACTGGGCTTTCAAGGCGCGAATGAGATTGGCGCCATGAATATCGCCGCTCGGTTCGCCTGCGGAAAAAAATATTTTCATCGTAAAAACGCCTCCACTAACACAATATCCTGATGAGGAAGAACGGTTCTCATATCCAGAATAAAAGCGTCTTCTTTAACCAATCCTAAAACTGCCGGCGCCCCCTGAGCTAAACGATTACTCAATTCAACAGGCGTCATTCCCTTCGGCTTGATAACGATTCGACACGTTGGAGCCGTTATCGACAGCCATTGATTTGCTACTGACGACTGCTGTTCTACCTGAGTTTCTGCCGATTCAACCATTTCAGAAACAACTATTTGCTTTAAAACTCGTTGAGCGCGATTGACCAAATTCGCTTCTGAAAAATGCAATATCTGTTCAACCGGGACTGTATTTACCCCACGATCCGGCTGAGAGTACAGCAACAAGGTTTGCTCCAGCGCCGCCAGAGTATACGGACTGCACAGCGTCGCCTTGGCAAATAAATCTGATCGGCACCCTTCTACCAAGGCTTTTTTACCCAAAATCAGACCGCACGCCGGTCCTCCAAACATAGCTCCGCTTCGCATCACTACCAAGTCAGCCCCGTCAGATAACGCTAAACTGGCTGTCGTTGTATTTTTATCACCTACAAGACCGCATTGACCAATATCAACAATTAGCGGTATTTTTCGCAGTTTGGCTATTTTGGACAGTTCCGCAATTGTCGGTTCTGTACGTCCTAATGTTTTATTAGCGTCTGAATAAATATACAGAAACGCTCTGACAGAGTCCGGCAAAGCGGAAAAGTCGTCTGCGGTTGTTCGATTTACGCTTCCAACCTCAATCGTCGCATAGCCGGATTCCTGAAGAATATCGGCAATTCGCGCGCCTGATGGGAGTTCAAACAGTTGTCCACGACTGATCGCGACCGGATCGTTTACCCGATCTTTCATTATTTTGTTTAGAGCGTGCAGAATTAACAGCCAGCCAGCAGTAGCCGTATTTACCGGCATGACAGACTCTGACCCTGTGAATTGGTTCACCAACGCTTCTACGCTTCGGAGCATTTGAGCGCTGTCCCACTTTCTGACAGGACGCCCCATAGCCGCATAATCACGCGCGATGTCTGTCATGGCGGTTATTGCCTGCCCCGCTAACGGAGCCGCTCCCAGCTCAGGCGGAAAAAGCAAGCCAGTCGCGTTAATCGTTGGTACAAGGCGCGCTGGCTCATTTTGCAACAACTTGTCCGCAATGCGATTCGCTACGTCTGTAACCGCTGGAAGAGAAAAGTCGCGGGCTGACTCTCGCGTTTGCTGCGCCAGTTCTCCCAAAACGAGCAGAGCCGTTGAAACGACTTCGCCTCGGTTCAATTTCGTTATTAACCCTTTAACTAAAGGGACTTCAAGAATTTCGTTTATTGTCGGTAGAGACTTCATTATGCGATTAAGGCTTAAATTGCTAATATTATTAAAATGTTTTAATAATTATAACCAATATTTCGAGGGAATGCAATATTGGTTAGCCAAATGTGCACAAGAACGCGTTCAGGATTAACGCAAAAAATAAGCAAACAGGGATAAGCTGCCCCAGTAAAAACATATTGCAACAGACTTGCACCGCAACAAAAGCAGGCGTCTTCTGATCCAGCAAAGAAGACGCCTTGTCAAGCTCATCGAGAATGAAAAGAATTATAGCGTCTTTTCTACCTTGGCAAAAAATTCCGCTTCTGTTTCGCTGTCGAGAATGATGTCTAAAATATCGTTCAGACGCTTTTCATCGGTAATCGGTTCAAGAACCTGCTGGATTTTAGACGAATCCGAATCGGGATACTGCTTGGAATAGCGTCTGGCAATTGTGTTCTTTAACCCTTGTTCAAGCCCCTCTTCGCGTCCTTGTGCAAGTCCTTTCTCAAGCCCTTGTGCCATGCCTTTCGCCATGCCTTTCGCCATGCCTTCATCGAGAGCGTATTCCAGTTCCGCCTGACGGTCGCGTTCGGCTTTCTCTTGTCTTAACGCCAATTC
>JAZQDP010000390.1:0-3525 GCA_045546875.1 Thermoguttaceae bacterium
TTAGTATGTTTCTTCATATTTTGGCCAATCAGCCTCTTGGAAATATCAAGGGGAACGAAAAAGCAGTTGAGGAGGCGGGCGCACTTTCAGCCGATTCTATCACGATCGAGAAAGCAAACGAGATATTCACCACGATGCAGGAAACCTACCAGCCCGCAACGTGGGGACGCAGAATCAAGCATTTACAGAGAATGTTTGAGTATGCGGTTTCCCTTCATTGGATGGAAATCAACCCGTTCGGCCATTTGCGCGGCACGGCTCCGGCGAACGCCTCACGCTTTTTTTTCGTGGGTCTGGAACTCGCGGAAAAGGTTTTAGAAGCGTGTCCGGATTCCCGATGGAGACTGATTTTCACGCTTGGACGCTGGGGCGGTCTTCGTATTCCGTCGGAACTGGCGTTCCTTCGCTGGTCGGAAATCGACTGGGACGGTGACAAAATGAAGATCAACGTTCCAAAGAAGACAAGCAGGATCGAACAGGAGCGCGGAAATTTTGCGTTTCGCTGGCTTCCGCTGTTCCCGGAAATTCGGAAAGCTCTGGAAGAGTATCGGGACGAATATGAGGAACCGGACGAAGACTTTGTTTTCCCGGAGCTTGACGGTTCGGAATCTGACGGATTCTTGCTTCGTCGGGAATTGAATCGGATTCTGAAGGACGCAAAAATCCGGCCTTGGCAGAAATTATTCGTAAATCTGCGTGCGACTCGGGACACTGAACTGCAAAATCGTTTCCCGGTTTATCAAGTTGGCTACATTATGGGTCACACTCCGCAGGTCAGTTTGAAACATTATGCGCAGGTAACTGACGATGTTTTGAAACAAATGGCGTACCCACAATGAAAATTTGGGGGAAGAACCCATAGTAACTGCGCTGCGGGTCATTTTTCGGGTCAGCACCGGGGAAAAGACCGGGGAGGAAAGTAAAATCAAACAGTGTAAAATAATGTAAATAAAAAAACGAGAAATTCACAAAATGCCTTAAAATAGGGTGTTTGGCACGTTTTAGCAAGAAAAAATTAAGGCAGGTTTAATTAAAAACCTGCCTTAGTACCCCGTGTAGGAATACGCCAACCCCGCAAAATACGGCATTTAATAATGATGCGGGGGCAATTCGGGGGGCGATTCAGGAAATTCTGGAAAAGGTGAGATTTTTAGAAGATTTTATTCCCAACATATCATGAAATTTCCCTTTACCGCCATTTAGCGTTACTGAAATAACTGCCGGAAAAACCGCCCTTCCCTAAAATTTCAAGTGGAATCGGTATATAAACACAGTATGAGACCAATTATATCCCGATTTGATTTTTATGTCTAGGTGAGGTTTATTATGATAAGATAAAAAATAAAAAGGCGTTCTCGAAGAATGAATCTACGAAAACGCCAGTCATATCCGACTTCTGCGACATGGGGGTATCTTGCTTTCTCAATTCCTCGCAATCGACAGAAGCCTGTAGATACTTGTCGGCTGAACTTTATTTCTTACAATATGCACAAATTTCCTTTATTACGTATTTTTAACAAATGGAGATTTAATACAACCGTATGCACAGTCGTCTTCCGTTTCACAGTAAATATATTTAATTGGACGATATTTATCATATAAAATATCCCGCGTAAAAACACGGTCAATGTTTGATTTAACCTGTAATAATTTTTCTTTTGTTGAACAGGTTAAAAGGAGTTTAAAATTCGTGGATTTATGCATATCGATTAACCGATTTATATCCGTAACGGGGGTGGTAAAATCAAAGTCAGGGTCAAAATTGTCTGTACTCCAATATTCCCCAGCTTCTATCATTGTTTGCAAAAAATACAACAAATCTGAAATCGATTTATTTAAAAGATATTCCGCATTTTTGACTCTAATAACAATTCTTTCCGGCGTAACCACAGGAGGAGTAACGTTATGGTTTTCTTCCCATGAAATATCGAAACACAAACAATCGTATAATGCGAAATAATTTTTTCCAAACCCCTCGAAAAATGGCATTTTTTGTTGAAACTCCGTCATTAACGAGGCGACATCCTGCATTTTGCGTCCATCAACGATACGGTAAAACAAATTATCGAGACTGTCTATCGACACGTTGTCGATTATATCACATGTGCATATTGCGATGTATATATCAGAAATGCCGCCCAACCAATTTTCAAATTTATTGTTTATTCCCATTATTGCACTCGAATCCATGTCATAAAATGATTCTGGTGAATAGTAGATACTCCCATCTGTACCGGTTATAATACGTTCCCCCTTTAATGTTCCTTTGGCATGCGTATTATTGGGCTAAAATTCGTTTTCCAAACATCAATTTCCATCGGCGTTTGCAACTTGTCAAGGTATAGCGACGCAATGACTTTAATGCCGTCCGCATCCTCAAATTCGATTGAAGACGCTTCCGCGCCAAAGGTTCTTTCCGTGGACGTTTCGGAAAAAAATAATTGCATACTCCCCATTCCTCCGTCATTCATCGACTTGACAAGAAGCGATGTTTCCCAATTTCTCGGCAAATAAACGTTGTTGGATTTACGGATAAGAGCCATAATCAAACTGCGTTCTGCTTCTGTTAGTTTACGAAACGGGATGAATTCGTCCGACATTGATTTCTCCATTAGGTAATTTATACGCAGTATATTGAATTTTTATTCCGTTGACTGTAATAGTTTGGTTAAACGGTTTACCCATTGGAATTTCATGAATCACAGTGTTCAAATGGGTTTCAACGGCAGATTGGACGGCTGAACGAGATAGTCCTATAGCATCTATATGCCGAAATGCATGGTATACCTGATTAGCGTCATTCCCGAATCGGATTGAATTATTTCCAAGTGGTTCGCACGCATTATGCACTAACACCCCGTCGTTGCCGACGTGATAAACGTGTTCGCCCCAGATTTCGAGGTTATAAACGGTTTCCGGTCCGGGGCGCGGGAGCTTTTGGGCGATTCGCGCGGTTTCACCACTGTAAAGAAGAACTCGCTCGCCTTGATTAAGTTCTCCGGCAGGGATAAACTCTTGCCTGTCTTCCGACCAGAATGGATGATTGTCCGTGCAACCAATGGGATTATCATGTCCCTCGATGTGCAGGTCGATACAATTTGTTGCCTCATGAATGAATTTTCCTGAAACAACATTTCCTTTACCTGACTGAATCGGTGGGGCAGACGAAACAGAAAGTACCTCCGCTCCTCCTACCGCTCCCATTTCCGGCATATCCATAGGAATTATATTGCCAGGAAATATATACAGCTACGAATCACCATAACCACCTGAATCCGGAGATTGTCCTTCATACGTGTTATAGTAATCCGAAAAATATCCGTTCATGTTATAGAGTTACGATTCGCTATTCTCCAGTTTTTGGATACTTAACTCAACTTGCCCATAAAGTAAATCAACAAATGGAATCCCCGGCGCATACCATTGTTCTCCAATTCCCTCTCTTTTATCAGCAAGACATTTTTCAAAAGGGTTCCAGATAATTACAGGTCCGTCAGGATTTCGTGTATCGATACACCAATATCG
>JAZQDP010000391.1:0-2215 GCA_045546875.1 Thermoguttaceae bacterium
CGCTCCCGTTGGTCGCTCCATTACCGCCTTCCAATCCAATTATTAACCATTAACCACTTACTACAATAATCCCAAATGAAAACGCGAGCTGAAGAATTTGCCGGTTTGACAGTTGCTATGGTAACGCCGTTCAAGGACGGCAAAGTTGACCTTGACCGTCTGGCGAAAAACGTCGATTTTTTGATTGCTGGCGGAGCGACGGCTCTGTGTCCGGTCGGAACGACGGGCGAGTCCCCTACTCTGACCAATGCTGAACACGAATTGGTAATTGCGGAAACCGTCAAGGCGGTTGCTGGTCGCTGCAAAGTTATTGCGGGTACCGGCTCCAACAGCACGGCGGAAGCGATTCACATGACCCAATGGGCGGAAAAGGCGGGCGCGGACGCGGCTCTGTCAGTCGCTCCGTACTACAACAAGCCCATGCAGGAAGGTTTGTACGAGCACTTCAAGGCGATTGCCCAATCCGTCTCGATTCCGATTTGCGTCTACAATATCCCCGGTCGAACGGGTCGGCTGATTGAATCGGAAACGATTCTCCGCCTGGCGGAAATTCCCAATATCGCGATGGTTAAAGAAGCGACCGGGTCGATGGACAACGCGTCCAAGATTATCGCCGCCACGAACCTTACCGTTCTTTCCGGCGACGACTCGCTCACGCTACCGTACATGTCTTTGGGCTGCAAGGGCGTTGTTTCCGTTGTCGGGAACTTCATTCCGTCCGACATGACGGAGTTGACCAAGACGTTCCTTGCCGGGGATTTGGAAGGCGCGCGCCGTCTGCATTACAAGATGTACCCGCTGTGCCGCGACATGCTCTCGCTGGCGACCAACCCGATTCCGGTCAAGGCGGCTTTGAAGGCGCTGGGAATGGATACCGGCGAACTTCGTCTCCCGCTAACGCCCCTGACGGAAGCTCAGGAAGCCGCGCTTCGCAAAACGCTTGCCGCATACGGTTTGATGTAATATCTTAAAGCCGCTAGCCATTAGCTGCTAGCTATTAGCCTGGAAGTTTGAGGTTCTAAACTTATAACGGTTATCGTTAGAAGTTGGGAAGAAAAGCTGAAAGCTAAAAACTAGCAGCCAAGAGTTTATTTCAAACCAAGTCTGTTGAGCTTAATTTATTCTATTTTGAGGTTAATAAATATGAAACCGCTCATTGCTGTTACGCCGCTGTTTGAAAGCAATCCAAAACGTCAGTACATGAATTTCGACTATTTCGCCGCCATTCTGGACAACGGCGGAATTCCCGTTATGCTGCCCATCGAGGCGTCGGAAGCCGTTTGGGACGAATACCTCGACCGCGTTGACGGGATTCTCTTTACCGGCGGTTAGGACGTCAACCCGGTTTTATACAAGCAGACGCCTATGGAAACGACGCTACAAACATGCCTGGAACGCGATGCGCTGGAATACGGCTTGTGTAAAAAGGCGCTTGAAAAGAACAAAGTCATTCTGGGAATTTGCCGCGGAGAACAGTTGCTTAACGTCGTCTGCGGAGGAACACTGTATCAGGATTTGCCTACGTATTACCCATCTGCTATCGCGCACCGTCAAACTACGCCAAACTATCTGCCCAGTCACGACGTCAAGGTGGTTGAGGGTTCGCCTTTACATCTATTAACGAATAAAACCCGTATCGCGGTTAATAGCACGCACCATCAGGGAATTGACAAGCTCGGAAAGGGACTTGTCGCAATGGCGTACGCAACAGACGGTCTGACTGAAGGCGTCTACATGCCGGATAAGAAATTCGTCTGGGCGATTCAATGGCACCCGGAACGAATGTACAAAGATCATAAAGAAGCCCGATTGATTTTCGAAGAGTTTATTCGCAACGCTACGAAATAATTGTGACAATTTCGGAGGGCGGGAGCAAAGCTCCCGCTTTCCAAAGCGAGATCTGCGCTCTCGCACTCCGAGAGAAAGTTAGGAACGCGAATTATTCTTGTTCTTTTCTAAGTTTCTGCATTTCCTGAGAGATGCGAATCGAGCAGAATTTCGGTCCGCACATGGAGCAGAAACGTTCGTCTCCGCAATGGTTCTTTTGGTTGGCGGCGACAAGGGATTCCTCTCTCATGCGACGAGCTGTTTCCGGGTCGAGAGCGAGTTCAAACTGTCGGTTCCAGTCGAACGCGGCGCGGGCGTTTGAAATGGCGTCGTCCAAGTCGCGGGCGTGAGGCAGTTTTCGGGCGATGTCGGCGGCGTGAGCGGCAAT
>JAZQDP010000392.1:0-1718 GCA_045546875.1 Thermoguttaceae bacterium
TTAGGAACTGTATAAACTGTATAAACACGTGTTACATATTTATACGACAATATCGCGCTTGATGGTCTTATCAAAAATAAAAAAGTGGAGAAAAATCTCCACTTTTTTAAAAATCATTTTTTAGAAAATGGAAACTAATTACGAATCGTTCGGTTCCGTAGACAATCCCGCAGGCGAAAATAAAGATCGGCAGGGACGCGGGACCGAATATTTCGATGCTCATCACCAATGCGGCAAATGGACAGCGGACAACGCTGGAGAAGACGGCTATCACGCCAACCGCCGCGCCGACGGCTGGGGCAAGACCGACAATGCCTGCCAGCGTGCAACCCAGCGTCGAGCCGATAAAGAACGCTGGGACAATCTGTCCGCCTTTGAATCCGACGCCCATTGTAATAACCGTCAAAACCAGTTTCCAGAAAAATGCGCTCGAGTCAGCATGACCATTAAACGCCTTGGCGATAATATCCAACCCCAAACCGTTGAAGTCGTAAACTCCTAACAGCAAAGTAATTGCAATAACCAGAACTGCACCGAAAACAATCGTCGCAACTGGACGTTCAGATTTCTGACGCCAAACCGAAACCGCGTCGATTCCCCGGCGTAAAGATTCCGCGCAGACTAAACCGACCAGAGCGATCAGCGCGACGCCGACAACAAGCGTCAGCGAGAATTCCGGAACCGTCAACGCAAATTGAACCGGGTGCAGTCCCAAGGGATGAACGGCTCCGTAGGCTACCAGCGCGCTGACGGTTGCCATCAAAAGTCGGAATCGGGAAAACGTCCGTGTCAATTCGACCACGAAAACCGCTGCGGCAACCGGCGTACCCAACAACGGAGCGAACGCCGCCGCCATCCCGCACAGTACGATCAGTTCGGAATCCTCTTTATTCAGATGGAAAAGTCTCCCAGCGGTTGACCCTATTCCGCCGCCTATCATCAGCGACGCCCCTTCGCACCCGGCAGAACCGCCAAAAAGGTGAGAAATAAACGTTGAGAACCAAATCAGGGGCATTGCCACTCTGGAAATCGGTTTGCCGGTCTGAACAGACTCTTCCATGATAGCAAACGCGTTGCGTGTATCGGTTTTATACCGCTTATACAGCGACGCGATAATCCACCCTCCAAAGGGTAGCAGAAACAGCAAACCGGGATGAGCGTGCCGGAAATCGTTTGCCCAAACGACGCTCAATCGGAAAAAAGCGCCTGTATATCCAGCAAATGAGGCAAAAATAACGCAAATGAACAGCAACGTCAAAAACCGGCGCAACGCCGCGCTCACTTTAGACGCATACTCTCCCCAAAGAGACTGAATTCCATGGGAATTCCCCGCCTCTGGAAATCGCATCGGTTTATTTTCGCTGGACATTAGTTCAATTCGGAATTCGTAATTCGGAATTACGCAAAGCGCCTCACAAAAGGAGTTTGGCGTTCATTATTAATAAAAAATTTTTCGGTACAGTATATCCATTTTATAAAATTTGGCAATGGGGACAGGCGGCGAGGCGCCGCTCCCAATCCGCGCTGTCGTGCGAGACGTATTATAACCGCTCTCGTTGGTCGCTTGCGTATCTACCCGTTCGCGGATTATGGCGAGCCGGGAACGTCAGTTCCCGAGCTTAGTAAAGATAGACTCCGTTCAGATCGGATCGCGGCAGTCCTCTGCCGCCGAAGAAATCTCACGCTCTAGTTCGCAAAGTTCGCAAAGTAATGAAAGG
>JAZQDP010000393.1:0-4693 GCA_045546875.1 Thermoguttaceae bacterium
CAAGACCATATTCTAATATTACCACAAATTGGGTAACAAATAATTGGGAAATTAAAATTGAGCGAAATGACATTTATCAGTACGAAGATGGGCTTGATGCGCAAACAGGAATAATACTTAACCAATTTGTTTGCTTCATCCGAAATGAATCAAAAAAAGTTGAAAGAATAAAAATAGAATTCGAGCTACAAAAAAATTTGAATCAAGAGAAACACAGCGACAATGACGCCACGAAAGAAGACAAGATACAAAATAAGAATTCTGCCAAGCGTAATGCTAATTCCACAAGAGGCGTTAAATCATTTGTCGGCATTAAGAACGACAAAACAGGCGATCTCATCACTCAAGCATTACCTTTTTATATAGACGTCTATATAAAAGGATTTGATCAAACTACGAAAAAACCAAATACAGAACCTTTCCTTTGGAAACGCCTTGTCCTTCCAAAGTATTATGAAAAAGCTATTGGCAACAACAATACAAAAGCAACTCCAAAATAGCTTTTAACAAATCGCTGTCAAACGTTTCACAAAATTGTAATAGTCAATAACCTGATTGAAATTTCATACAGATAAAACGAAATGCTTAAATACACCGTACTTGTCGAACAAATAGAAAGTCTTATGGACGACCCAGCCGCCGCTCCGTTAGAGCGCATAACAGAACTTGCCAACCAGTACGTTCAGGCGGCGCAGTGGGTCAACAATCAGTCTTTTCTGTGCGTCAATACGCTCCGGGATGGCAATCCGTCAGAGGCTTTACGCCTGTGTCGAAAGCTGGATTTATTGGAAAATTACCATTCTCTTCTTTTCGACGACTATGATGCGTGGGTTTCCTCTGCCCTAACCTTTGGAGACGTTGCCATTCCTCCATTTAACAAGCGGTTAATTGACGAATTGGAAGCGGCAGAAGTGTGTATGAAACCAATCGAAGAGGTTCTTAAAAGCCATCGGATTCTCGCCTTGACTCGGGCGCCGTTATCGGCTCGAATTCCGGTTTTACGAAAACTCGTTTCCCTTGACTCGCGCAACGCAGGATGGAAAAAAGAACTTAAAGAATACGAATCCGCCCGTTTAGAACAGATTTACGAAGAGTTATTACAAAATGACTCTCCAGAAAAATATATAAAAATTGCAAAAGAAATAGACGAATCCAAATGGTCTGTTGCCATTCCGATTAAAATCAAAAAACGAATTGAGATTATCAAAAAGGACGCGCAAAAGAAAACGCGAGGAAAACAGGTTGACCAGCTCAACGCAAAGCTGCAGGACATTTCAGAAAACCTTATCCAGGCGTATAATCTCTACGATTTCGAATCGGCAAAACGATGGAAAGAAAGCTGGCTGGACGCGCTGAGCGAATTTCAATCGATTCAAGCGTCTCCGTCGTTCGATATGCTTCATTCGGTTGACGACGTCCTGGACTGGATCGACAGCGAACAGCAAAGCCGCGATCTGCTTAAAGAATATAACGCTCAGGTCGCTGCCGCTGACAGGGAACTTAAACGTCAGATTAGCATTGATAAATGTCAGAAATTGTTGCTGGGACTGTCCAGAAGCGCGGACGCCGTTGGTCAAACCGTTCCGGAGCGGTTTTATAGACATCTTGACAGGCTCATTGAAAATGAAAAGCGTAAAAAATCTCAACGAAACCGGTTTATTACCGGAATAACGGCTGTTGTTCTCCTGTGCGTCATTGGCGTACTCGGCTTTGGCGCCTGGCAGGCGTTCAGATGGTATCAGTTCAACTATTTGTTAGACGCGTTGGCTCAATACCAGATGAAAGTTTCTCAAGACAGAAACGTCCTTCACGAAGCCTGCCAATTTGTTCAAAACCTGGAATCCTCGGGCTACCAGTTGGCGCTCTATCCCGAAGTTCAAAAGAATATCGCGTATATAAAAAAGTTATCCGAGGAAGACAAAGTTCGCCATGAAGACTGGAAACTGCTCTATGACAAAATTGATCGCAGTCTCAAAGATGGAATCCCTGCCAGCGCCGACGAGATGTCAGAGTTGGAAAAGCTTTCAATTCTTAACGAAGAAAAAGAAGCGTATGCGGCTATAAACAAATCCAACGCAGAGATTCAAAAAGACAGTTCATCTGCCTTTGTGAAAAATCAAAATGAAAAGTTGGATAAGCTGGAGCAAACCGTCAACGAATTCCTGAAATCAGACGATAACGGTAACGCGGTTAAATTGCGAGAATTGGAGACGCAAGCGCTGGAACTTAAACAGACGTTTTCAGATTACGCTTTCGGCAAACAGGAACTTCAAAAAGACGCTCAAAACTATGAATCAAAATGCAACGCCCTTTTGGCGTCCATTCAGGGGGCAATTAAAAAAATCAATATGGACTCATCGCTGTCAGACGATTTGGAGAAGCTCTCTTCCAATCTGAAAACGGCAGGCGAATACGTTCGCGCCCTGGAAACAATCATTGAGAAAAACGCCAATTCTTCCTACGCAGCCGATTTTAAAGCCGTCGTACAATCAAAAGACCAATGGGGACAAACTTATCTTTGGAATGACTTCATTGAAGAGAATTCGGCAATTATTAGCGGTTCAGATCGCAAAGTCAACTCGTTAAAACAGTTTATCGAACATTGGAACAATCTCAAATTCAAGCCAAAATCGTTATCTTCGTTCAAAAAGATAAACGGTCGCATACCGTATTATCAAAGCATCGCAGACTGCAATTGGAGTAAATCGCTTGTTCCTCTGAAAGACCTTTGTTATTTTTACAACAAATCCGAAATTTGGTTTCACGACGACACAAAAGGCGTACGTTATTTTTTCAGAAAAAAGCCCAATTTGGAAATAGAGAGACGTTTCGCATACATGACGTCTTTTAAAGAAGATTCCACTGACAGAATTTCGTTAGAACCGTCTTCAGAGGTTCAACCGCTCAACAACCAGACGCTGTGCCGTAAAGTCAACAACCTCATTTCCATGATCAATGACAACCACAAGTTTTCACCCTGCGGCATCCGTATTTTGGACGTTATCTATGAAGACACATCCGTTAAAGACCCGATCGTCAAATATCAGTTCCTTATGACTGCGCTGGACTGTTTTACAAAATCTGACCGGATAATTAACGAATCTTTTGAATCCATCATTCAGAACTTCCGCAACGAACGGCTAATGTCCAGCGTTCCATTTAATACGGAAACGTCCTCTGCCGACCGGGTGGAAGCAACTCGCTATCTGGAGCGTCTGAAGGGTTTTATGGATACAATTAAGGCGGCTCAAAAACGCAACGAACAACTAGAGGCTCCATTTTCCGTCGAAACGCTACACCCGGTTGGCTGGCTGGATAAAACCGGTTCTAAATGGGAAGTTAAAGGGCTTACTCAAAAAGCAACCGGGAACTTGTATATAGTCGGTTCCTCTGACATAACGCTAATCGGAAGCGTGGATTCGTCAAACCGCGTTCAATTAAAGGCTATTTCCAATGGTAAACGCGGCATGCCGGTGTTTACAATAAAAGAAAAATCAACGTCAAAAAAAGTTTCCTTATGAAGTATTTTATCAAACATCGGGGTAAAGCGTTTGGACCATTTGAAGAAGAGAAAATTCTTGAAATGTACAACGACGACCGCTTTGACGGCGCAGTCGAAATATCCCGAGATAAAAAGACATGGGAATCGATAGAAACGATTATCCCGAAGCCGGAACCGGAGCCGCCGCAAATCTCGTTGCAACAGTCTCAAAACGCCTTTGAACCGCCTGAGATTCCAGTTCAAACCGATGACAATTCCGGCGCCATTCCATCGGATTCTCCACCGCCAATTCCAGACAATCTGAACGTCTGGTATTACACGTTAGACGGCGTCCGAGGGCGCGGTCCAATTAGCAAATTTCAACTGGAAATGATGCTCTGTACAGGGCAAATCAATCGTCAAACGCTTGTCTGGCGTCAAGGAGAAGGGACGCGGCCAATCGACATTGAACCGGATTTGGCAGATATTGTCAATTCTGGATCTGATACCAATTCTCAATCGCAGCAATCGTCGGGTTCTATTTTTGATTCCAACGCGATATTGTCCGCCCCCAATGTTCCTCAAACGCCCTCTTTCAACTTTCCAGACGTTTCCAGATCCGTTCGTCCGAGCGGCTTCGCGCCATCAACGCAAAGCAGGAAACCGTCGAATCCGGAATCGCTAGCCGATTTTAATTTTGACGACATTGATTCTTTTGAACAACAACGCAACACGGCGAATTCTGAAACCGATTCAATCGACAGAAACGTTTTCGTTCTGTTAGCGATATTTTTCGGAACCTTGGGCGTGCACAATTTTTACGCCAACCGAATGGAGACGGGCGTGGTTCAACTGTTTATCGGTTTAACCAATCTGGCAACATTTATAATCGTATTTTTTATTACGCTATTTTCGCAAGAGCCAAGTTACGGTCTGTTCTTAATTCCAGTTATAATTGGAACAGGTTTAGAAATCTGGGCAATTACCGAAATATTCTTAACTCGGTAAGCGTTCCAAGAGAATTGCGAGGATTGAATGCGGAATGCGGAATAAGCCTCTAGCTGCTAGCTTCTAGCTATTAGCTTGATAAACCTGGTTCGTGCGTCATCGCAAGAAATATGGATAACCAAGCTAGCGGCTAGTAGCTAGGAGCTAATAGCTCATTTCCAATTCGGAATTCGGAATTCCACCTCGCAACTACTGCCTACTCCC
>JAZQDP010000394.1:0-6833 GCA_045546875.1 Thermoguttaceae bacterium
GGGCAAAAAACGTGTCGATTTTTACGCAAATATTTTGACACGTATCTTTTTGCCGTATTTTCGGTTTTAATCAGCATTTCATAGGACTTGATGTTCATATAAGTATTATACATCAGTCCAGAAAACAATCAATTACCTAATTTTTTCTTTATTAAAAAAACCGCGAAACAGAGTTTCCTCCATTTCGCGGCTTTGAATTCGGTCAGACGGCAGGCGCGAATCGGTTCACGCCCAGCCGTTTACAATCAGAGTTTAGTCTTCAACGCGGTTGACTTTCTGAAGCTGATCGTAGTAGTTGTAGCGGTTGACGATGCCTTCCGCAGCTTCCTTCATGAATTCTTCGGAAGCTTCCGGCTTGGAACGAGCCAGGACGGCGAATCGGTTCTGCTTCATGGCGAAATCTTTGTATTCGCCTTCCGGAGCCTTGCTGTCCAGATGGAACGCGTCCTTGCCGTCGCGAGGATCGAAGTGGTACAGCGGCCAGTAACCGCACTTGACGGCTTCTTTCTGAAGGTTGAGACCTTCGAGCATGTTGATGCCGTGGTTGATGCAGTGGCTGTAGCAAATGATCAAAGACGGACCATTGTAAGCTTCCGCAGCGCGAATCATCTTGATGGCGTGATTCGGGTTGGCGCCGATTGAAATCTGGGCGACGAAGACGTTTCCGTAGGTGGAAATCATCATGCCGAGGTCTTTCTTGCCGGACTTCTTGCCAGCAGCGGCGAATTTCGCAACGGCTCCGATCGGGGTGGACTTGGACGCCTGTCCTCCAGTGTTGGAGTAAACTTCCGTATCCAGAACCATGATGTTGACGTCTTTGCCGGAGGCGAGAACGTGATCCAATCCGCCGTAGCCGATGTCGTATGCCCAACCGTCGCCGCCGAAGCACCAGACGGAACGACGAATCAGGTTGTCGGCAACGTTGAGCAGAGCGCGAGCGCAATCGCAGTCAACGCCAGCCAGCTTGGCTTTCAGTTCAGCAATCAGCTTGCGCTGTTTGGCGATTTCTTCTTCGGTTCTCTGCGGGTTGGCGAGGATTTCGTTGACGAAATCTTCTCCGAGCTTGTCAGCGGCGCCCTTGAGCAGGAATTCAGCGTATTCTTTCTGCTGATCGCAGGCGGAACGAATTCCCAAACCGAATTCGGCGTTGTCTTCAAACAGGGAGTTCGACCAGGCAGGACCTTGTCCGTCAGCGTTTTTGGCGTACGGAGTGGTCGGCAGGTTTCCACCGTAAATGGAGGAGCAGCCGGTCGCGTTTCCAATCATCAGACGATCGCCAAAGAACTGGGTAACCAGTTTGATGTACTGGGTTTCACCGCAGCCGGCGCAGCAGCCGGAGAATTCAAACAGCGGACGAAGCAGCTGAGATCCCTTGACGGAGTCCGCATTGACCTTGGCGCGGTCGATATCCGGAATCTGATTGAAGAAGTAATCGCAGTTGGGCTTTTCGACGTCCATGTTTTCGATCTTGTTCTTCATCGTGATGGCGCCCTTGGCGGCAGCCGGGCAGAATCCAACGCACAGACCGCAGCCGGTGCAGTCTTCCGGGAAGACCTGAACGGTCGCTTTCATGCCGACGTAATCCTTGCCCTTCGCGTCAGCGGATTTGAATCCAGCCGGAGCGTCAGCCAGTTTATCGGCGTCGTAAACCTTCATACGAATCGCGGCGTGCGGGCACACCAGCGAGCAGAAACCGCACTGCGTACAGACGTCGGGATTCCAAATCGGGATGTCGTGAGCGATTGAGCGCTTTTCGTACTGCGTTGTGGCAGTCGGGAAAACGCCGTCAGCAGGCATGGCGGAAACCGGAAGCTTGTCGCCTTCGCCTTTGTTGATAACGCCCAGAACGTTGCGGACGAATTCCGGAGCGGTTTCCGGGAAGTCAGCGTTGCGGACGATCTTGGAGGTTGCCGTTTCCGGAACCTTGACTTCAAACAGAGCAGCCAACGCGGCGTCGACAGCCTTGAAGTTCTTTTCGACAACAGCCGGGCCCTTCTTGCCGTAGGTCTTCTGAATGGAGTCTTTAATGTGAGCAATCGCTTCGTCAGCAGACATTCCGCCAACTTTCGCCAAGGCGAAGAAGCAGGTTTGAAGAATCGTGTTGACGCGAGATCCCATGCCGGTTTCGATACCGACTTTAGCGGCGTCGATAACGTAGAACTTGGCTTTCTTGGCGATCAAATCTTCCTGAACCTGGATGGGCAGATGATCCCAAACTTCGTCCGGACCGTACTGGCTGTTGAGCAGGAACGTGCCGCCTTCCTGAAGTTTGGAAAGCATGTCGACCTGTTCGATGAACTGCCACTGGTGGCAGCCGATGAACGTCGCGCTGGAAACGAAGTAAGAACCCTTGATCGGACGCGGGCTGAAACGAAGGTGAGACTTCGTAACAGAACCGGCTTTCTTGGAGTCGTATTCAAAATATCCCTGAGAATACAGGTTGGTGTACGTACCGACAATCTTGGCGGAGTTCTTGTTGGCTCCGACGGTTCCGTCAGATCCCAAGCCGTAGAACAGAGCGCGGGTAACGTCGTCCGCTTCGGTGCTCCAGGTCGGGTCGTACGGCAGAGACAAACCGGTAACGTCGTCTTCGATGCCAACGGTGAACTTCTTGCAGGAGCAGAGGCTGCCATTCTTCATGGCGTCAAAGACAGCTTTCGCCTGAGCCGGGGTGAAGTCTTTGGAGGACAAGCCGTAACGTCCGCCGAAGACTTTGATGTCGCTGCGCTTGGCTTCGACCAGAGCGGTAACGACGTCCTGATACAGAGGTTCGCCCAACGCGCCAGCTTCCTTGGTTCTGTCCAAAACGGCAATCTGCTTGACGGTAGCCGGAATGGCGTCTGAAAGGGCTTTGCCGCAGAACGGACGGAACAGATGAACTTTGACCAAACCGATCTTTTCGCCTTCTTTGTTGAGACGTTCAATCGCTTCTTCAACAATGCCGCAGCCGGAGCCCATGCAGACGACGATGTTTTCGGCTTCGGGGCATCCAACGTAATCAAACAGATGATACTGACGACCGGTAACTTCGGCGAACTTGTCCATCGTTTCCTGAACGACAGCCGGAACGGCGTCATAGTACTTGTTGCATCCTTCGCGAGCCTGGAAGTAAACGTCCGGGTTCTGAGCGGTGCCGCGAACAGTCGGTTTGTTGGGGTTCATACCGCGCTGACGATGAGCGTTGACCAAATCGAGCGGAATCATCGCCTTGACCTGATCTTCGGTAATCTTTTCCATCGAGTTGATTTCGTGAGAAATGCGGAACCCGTCAAAGAAGTGAAGGAACGGAACGCGGGTCTTGAGCGTAGCGCTGTGAGCGATCATCGCCATATCCTGCGCTTCCTGAACGCATGTGCCAGCCAGCATAGCCCAGCCGCACATACGGCAAGCCATAACATCGGAATGGTCGCCGAAAATCGAAAGAGCGTGAGCCGCAACCGTACGGGCGGAAACATGGAAAACCGTGGGGGTGAGTTCGCCAGCGATTTTGAACATGTTCGGAATCATCAGCAGCAAGCCCTGAGATGCGGTGAACGTGCAGGTCAAAGCGCCGGCGGAAAGAGAACCGTGAACAGCGCCTGCTGCGCCCGCTTCGGACTGCATTTCAATGACGTGAGGAACTACGCCAAAAATATTCTTCTTGCCCTGAGCCGCCCATTCGTCAGCCCATTCGCCCATCGTGCTGGACGGGGTAATCGGGTAAATTGCCATAACTTCGCAGCACATGTGCGCTACGTGCGCCGCCGCTTCGTTTCCATCGGACATTACGAAATTTCGATCAGCCACTGAAAAACTCCTAAAAGTAAAGTTAGATAATTGAAAATAAAACATCACAAGCCTGCAGAAATATCTCTACAAAACTTGTTAAAAATACCGGTATGTTTCTGATATTAAACCTTTTTTATCGATTTGTACAAGGGGGGAGGGGGAGATTTTTGAGAAGATATATTAATTTAATGAGGAATTGGCGAGTTAGAAGTGAGGAGGGAGGAGTTGGCGCAAGTGGCAATCGCGAGGGGAAGCGCTTTGCGGCGGAAGCCTCCAAAAATCTCCTGAACGTGGAAAGCCCCTCCGCCCCGCGGACATTCTGTCCGCCGAAGAATTTTAAGCCGCAAAGAACGCATAGAGCGCAAAGAAATGGAAGGCAGTAATGGAGAGAGCGAAGCGAACGAAGTTACGCTTTGAACTGCACACGCACTTGTTTGAGTCCGGTTCCGCCCGCCCCCGATGGCGGGGTTCCTATCCGCGCTGCCGCGCGAGAATCCAAAACCCGCTCCCGCACTGCAACTAAACCGAAAATCTTACTGGATCGCGGACGGAAGTCCGCTGAATAAAAAAGCGAGCTTTGCTCGCGATCCAGAATGATTTCTGGCTGCGAAAATGATTGTCTGTGGGACTTTTTTCCTATAGAGGACAGAATGTCTGCGAACCAGTTGCCCGGGCGATTTACGCTTCCCCGTGGAAGATTTTAATCTTCTCCCACGCTTCTTCGGGAGATTCAGCTGTCTGGAAAATGTCGAGGTCAACGTCTGACGCCAACCCCATATCGACAACGTATTTCAAATCCAATACGTTCTTCCAGTATTCATTCCAGCCGAAAAGAATAATCGGGACGTTTTGCATCTTGCCGGTCTGTCTCAACGTAACGGCGTCGAACAGTTCATCCAACGTGCCGTAACCGCCGGGAAAGACGACCAGGGCTTTGGCGCGCATAAGAAAATGCTGTTTTCTGACGGAAAAATAATGGAATCGGAAACACAAGTCCGGAGTAATGTACGGATTGGGGCGCTGTTCCATCGGCAGAGAGATGTTCAACCCGATTGACTGCGCTCCGACGTCGGCGGCGCCTCTGTTGGCGGCTTCCATAATTCCGGGTCCTCCGCCGGTGCAAATCATGTATTTGCGGGGCATCGTGTGAAGGTTTTCCTTGGAAACAATTCGGGCAAATACGCGAGCCATATCATAAAACTTGGACAGTTTGCACGCATTTTCCGCCTGGACAAGCTGAAACTTGACTCTCTCACTGTCAGGACGATCCTTCAATCGCTGTTGCACAATTGCGAGTTTCCGTTGAGCTTCACTGGGTTCGACAACGCGAGTCGCGCCAAAACAGGGAATTGTTGACTCAATTTGCAACTGAGTAAATTTTCGTTCCGGTTTTTCAAATTCCAGTTCAAGACGATGTCCTCTGGATTCGTACGCGCCTAAAAAATCAGAATCTTCAAAAGCAATTCGGTATGACGGCGATTCCAGAATTTGCTGAACGGCATTCGGAAGCTTTGATGGGTTAGCCATGGCAATAAATCTGTAATAAAATGACAAATGAAAACAAATGCGTCAACGCGACGCATCGTAATTAGGGGGTATAATTTAATTAGGAATTCGGAATGCGTAATTCGGAATTACGCAAGAGGCTCGTAATGTACTTTTTATACTTGAAATTTCCCGAAAAGGAGCTATTAGCTCCTAGCTACTAGCTTGGTTATCCCTGTTTCTTGCGATATTGCACGAATCAGGTTTATCAAGCTAATAGCTAGAAGCTAGAGGCTAGAGGCTTAATTTCGTAAAACTCAAGTCGTTTCAGCACAATATCTTCATGCAACTCACATGATCAATACGGAGCCGATTGCGGGGGAGCAACAGGCGGTCTGCCGGTTGGAGGCGTAGCGGGCGCGGCGCGGCGAGCCATGTCTTCCAGTTCCTGAGAGCCTTTGTCCCACTGAAGCAAAAGCTGGAACATCGTCTGGAATTGCGGTTTGGATGTGAGAGCTTGATACTTCTCGTTGCTGGCAACGGATCGATAGTTGTCCAACGTCTTTACAACCGCTGATCTGGGAGGAAGTGGAGAGTGCGGAGGCGTGTAAAACTCCGGAGGCAGAGCCAGGAACTTCTTCCACTGCGGATCCAGCAGCGGGTTAAGGTTATTGTATGCCGCGACGAGTTGCGGACGCAAAACTTCCAGCGACGGTCCCGAAAAGTTCGGCGTTCCGGAAATCGGCTCTTGCTGCTGCGCGAACGGACGATTTGGGATGCCGGAATAGTTGTTGAGCGCTTTGACCAGCGCAGCTGCCGGCGGCGGCAGCGGAGCGTTGGGAACGCCATAATAACGGCGGGTGAGATCGTTATCCATATTGAGAACGCCGCCGTCGATGGCTGCGCCCAAAAAGACGCCGCGAGAGCGTGAGTAGGAGTACACTTCAGAGGTAAACGTTAAATCAGTTCCGGCTTCAGCTTGACGTCCTACCGGTCCGGCGGCAACAGCGGCGTCTACGCCTAACGTCAGTTTACCTTCAGCAAACTGTTCAATGCTTCGTTTTGAGCAGAAGACCAAAACAATGTCGGTCGATGAAAGACCAACCTGAACGCCGACGCTTCCTTTTGCCATCGAAATAAACGTTGGTCGAGACCATCCGCCCGGCTGACGAGATAAAAATACGCCTCGTCCGAACGCGCCGCCAACCCCGAAGCCGCCTTTAACCATATTCGGAATAATTACCAAACCCTCTGCCCGGTTGAGCATTGACTCGGGAATGGATTTCATCGGAATCTGCATAATTTCGTTAAGAACCTGCAGAGAATCGTTAATATCAGCATTGCATTTGTCGAATTCCGGACGTGGCAGCGGCTGAGCGTTTGCCGAACTCAATGACAAAAACGCAACACAAATTGTGGCAATAATCGAAACCATCGAAACAATACGCATAAATGTCTCCTTACAATTGAAAGACGTTTACAAGAATCGCAGAGCTTAAACAATCGCTCTGTCTGTTTTCTCTATTTTGCCAAATTTTATCTTGCTTGTCAATAGAGATTTGCAATAATAGATAATAGCG
>JAZQDP010000395.1:0-6855 GCA_045546875.1 Thermoguttaceae bacterium
AGTATAGGATTTAGCCATGATTCCAGTTCTGATATAGTATGCCAAGACAAATCAAAGCGTAGTTCTGAAATGCCCCAAGATGTTAATTTGTCAATCAGGCGAATATTATTAATAGGTTTAATTTCGTAAATTGACGAACCGGCAACGTCATTTCGTTCTACTCTCAGCCGTTTGCCGTCTGGATTAACCAGCTCCGTTACCGGTTGATCAAAGAGCGTTTTGCGCGTGTACATCAACCGTGGAGAACCGAAGACGACTGCGCCCAATTCCACGCCTGCGGCAGAAGTCAATGCGCGAACGGCGGATTCCGTTTCCCCTGCCCCGCCCGGCAAAACCGCTCCGGTAAACAGTTCTGGAGATATGTAACAGACGCGCATGTTGGGCAAAAGACGTTCGAGCGTTTTTAGCGATCGCGGGTTTGTTACGTTTATCGACCAGTCCGCCGCATACGGAGCGTTGATCCGTTCCAGCCGCAGAGCTTCGTCTAAAGAACCTGCCAAGGGGGATTCGCTTTGAATTGTTGTTACGTCAGGGAATCGAACTGGCGTCTGTTCTCGATAGACTTTCCAGCCGTGCTGATGGCAAAACTGTTCCTGTTCTTCCGTTCGGACGCAGGCGGCGAACCTCGTTTTTCGGGTTGGTGGAACGAAATCTGGGGTTGGATATTTTTGCCAGACGGACTGCTTTTCGCGACGCTGCCGCCCTGTTTGACGCTCTTGCGTAAGCTGTTCCACTGCTTTTTGACGCAGACCGTTAAGTACCGACGCGGGAACGAACGACTTTTGGTCTGTAAAGCATTGGAAGTCCTTGAGACAAAACGGCGATTCCCCAAACCGATTTAGATTCTTATACAGACTTTCTTCCGTTGCAGGTTGTTTTTCAGATGGTTCAACCAGGACGTCAGATTCAACCGTTACACTGCGTTCCTCATCGGAAAGCGTCAATGTGAGTTTTTCTCCAACAAGCGCTTTTAAAACCGCGTCAACAGGAACGTATCGCCGAGTTTGATCTAAATCTCGCTGAATGTTTTTTTGAAGCTGGATATCAAACGTTTTCCAGACAAATTTCGTTCGAGGGGGAATGGGAACGTCAAATTCCACGGTTTTTCCTGCTGACGATTCTGCGACTATTGCCATGCTGGGAAACTCTCGAATTTGGCTGATATTGCTTCCCCCCAGTTTTTGTAACTGAGCGTCTAAAAATGCAATGCCGTCCCCGTTTCGAACCGGTTTGTCCAGAAGAACTCTTCCGCTTTTGACCTGACCCAAGGGAACGCCCCAGTTTGCGCTAAAAGATGTGTTGAGAATGTCCGGGTCTGACTTGTACAGGTAGCCTTTTGCGTACCCACGATTGAACGTTCGTGCAATTTCCGGCTCCAAATCCGTTGTTCGTTCCGGTTTACTTTTGATGACGCTCGGCAGATTATCTAACGCAGAGCGGTAATAGGAAACCGCCTGAAAGACGTAGCTGGGCGATTTCATTCGTCCTTCGAGCTTAATAACGTTGACGCCTGCGTCGATCATTCTGACGAGGTCGTCCGGTTCCTGCCATTGATCTTTTAACGATAAATACGGATGCGGAGCAGATTCCTTTCCCCGCTCAATCTGCTTATACGGAAGCCGGCACGGCTGAGCGCAGGAGCCTCGGTTGCCGCTTCGTCCGCCGAGGAAGCTGGACATATAACATTTACCAGAACAGCACAAACACAACGCCCCAGACGCGAAAACTTCCAACTCCGTCTTTTCCAATCCAGATGCGTTGAGCGCCGAGCGAATCGCAGCGATTTCTTTCAGCGTGAGTTCTCGAGCTAAAACCAGACGGCTAAACCCGCATTTTGCCATAAAGACGCATTCTTCCGGCGTTGTTAAAGAGAACTGCGTTGACGCATGAATTGCCAGTCCCGGGAAGTTTTCCAGTAAAAAGTCTGCAACGCCCCAGTCCTGAACAATCACAGCGTCCAGACCAGCTTCGTATAAATCGTTAAGCCATGGAAAAGACGATTCTCGCTCCGTATCCGTCATGAGCGTATTGAACGTCAGGTTGATTTTCGTTCCGTACAGATGAGCGGTTTGAATGGCTCTGCAATACTGCTCCACCGAGAAATTTTGTGCAAACTGCCGCGCTCCGTACCCGGCAACGCCCATATAGATTTCATCCGCTCCGGCTTTTAACGCGGCGTTAAAAGCGTCCGGACCTCCAGCAGGAGCCATGATGGCGCAGCGAGACGCTGTCGTTACATTGGATTTTGAGTTAGGAGTTAGGAGTGAGGAATGAGGAGTTTTTAAATTTGCAGAAGGCGAAGTATTATTTCCTGTTCCCCATCCCCTATTTCCTTTTTCGCAACTTGCAACTCGCAACTCGTAACTCACTTCGTCATTGTTCATTTCTGACAATTCCCCAAAAGACTACGGACGCCGGAACAAACACGACCAAGCGGGGTAGTCGATGTTTTCTCTCGACTGCATGAATGCCGGTTGGATGTCAATCGTTTCAAAAAGACGCCCAAGTTCCATTCGGATTTCGTCTTCATAAACCGGCGGCGGAGCGACTTTAGGCAACGGATCGTGAGGAGTCTTTTCAAATTCAAACGGAGGCAATGCATTTTCTGCCGCAGCGCAAAGCGTATAGTAATAAGAACCGCTGTGCGTTGTTCGCCAGAGCAAATCCAGGAATTTTCTTATTTGATGATCGCGAATATAGTGATAGAATCCAATGTCGTAAACGAGATCAAATGTTCCACAGCGTTCGGAAAAGGAAAAAACGTCTCCATGAACAATTCGCATTTCCTGATGGTATTTTTCAGCCATGAGTCGAGCGCGGTCGATTGCCATCGATGCGATGTCTATAGCAGTAACCTCAAATTTCAATGCTGATATTACACATGCGTCTGCCCCGGATCCGCATCCAATTTCCAAAACGGTACACGGTTGAATCTTGTGCTTTTTAAGCATTTCAAAAAAGCATGGTTCCGGTTTGCCGGTATCCCATGAGGGCGTTCCCTGCCGGTAAAAGTAATCCCAATCCAGACTGTCAGATTTTACAATGTCTGAAACTTTAAGGAATTCAGGCAATTGGAATTCTGTGGGATCAGGCTTTTTAGCGGCAGAATTTTTGTTTGCGTTAGCTTCTGGGGAAACGTTGAAATCTGATGGTTCTGACATGTTATTTAAATCCTTTCTGTGATTTAATCTAATTAACCGTAGTATAAGTATATACAATCTCGAAAGGAATGCAAGAGGGGGACGGATTTTTACAGTAAAATTAGATTTAATGGAATGCTTATCATTGGGGTTCAGATGAAAATACAAATTCGGAGTTCTTGAAATCGAATTATAATCTTCCAGAACTCCGAAACAGTTCGACTTTCTGAAATCGGGAGTTAAAGTCGTATGATAACCGTCCCCTTTGAGTTTTTCTTACTCGATAATCGACTCTTGCAGGTATATATCCCAGAAGAACCGTAGATGATTATTTTGTTCCATCTGGATATTCGTTAGCGCTTGAATCTAGCCAGTCGGAAGACCATTTTACCATATTGACGCAGTTGTCGGCGATAACCGGCGCGCCGTCGTCTTTGGCAGTCATATATTGATAAACCGTTGGAACGACGAGTTCATTGATAAACTTGACGCTGCCGTCGGCAAATTGAGCGTTGCACCCGCCCGGATGGAAAGAGTACGGCGTGTTAGCAGTGTTGGTTATGTTGATCATTCTTCCGACAACGTTCGACGTCCCGTTGATCGTACCGAACTTCTTCCAGCCGTACCCGGAATCCGCCGCGTTTGTGGGCTGACTGTTATTGCTGTCTGTTACCCAGAACCAGGCAGTCAAAGTCGCGCCCACATAGTTCCCTGCCGGGGTGGAACAACCGGAAATCCAGGAGAATTTGCTTGTTTCGTCAGCAGCCATCGTTCCGGTTTTCTTGCCTAACCAGTAATAATTGGGCAATCCGGAAAGTTCGTGATAGTTAATCGTATTGGACATTCCGTCCGTATAAGAATCCAGAGCAACCAGTCCGTTTGTTGCGCCTTCCAGAGCGGGGGTATACTTTTTGCCGTCGTTGGCAATGACGCACTTGTGGTAGCTGATGTAGTCTGAAACGCCGCCTGTGTAGACCGCGGAACTTGCTGCCGAGTTGCCCTGTCCGGTATTGACGTTGACAACGCGATTTTTTCCCGGCGCTGACGGACAGGTCAGGCACGGCGGGGGGGTCAAACGGAATCGTTCGTTAACCTTGTCATAGATAGGTTTGTCGGCATGGTACAGATTCTTAACGTTTGACGCTTCCAAGTATGGAAGAAGACGAACAAAGTTAGGTTCCGTCGTTTCTGTTGTACCAGTGTGGTTGGCAGGAAATCCGCCCATCGCCTGTTCAAAGTTCGCCATTGCCAATCCGATCTGCTTGAGATTATTGGTGCAGTTGGTTCGCTGGGCGGCGGAGCGCGCCTGTTGAACGGCGGGAAGCGTAATCGCTGCCAAGATGCCGATGATAATAATCACGACCAGCAATTCTATCAATGTAAAACCGTGTCTTTTCATGGAAGTTTGTATCCTTTCAAATTACGTGTTGTAAATGTATGTGGTAAGTGGTTAGTGAGCGGAACGCGAAGTGTAATTCCGAATTCCGCATTCAGAATTCCTAATTATTGGGCGTCGTTCCATCTGGATATTTGCCAGTATTGGGGTCAATAAACGACTCGTCAAAACAAGTTAAACTTAAGTCTTCCGGCGTTACGTTTTCTTTTCCATCGCTTGTATTGAGAGCCAAAACAACCCATTGGAGCGCCTGTTCTGAAATAAAGCGGACGGAACCGTCCATAAACAGCGAGTGAGCGCCGTGGGCGTGAAAACTGTAAATGCCGTTATTGGAAACGTTAATAACCCTGTCAAATCCGGGCGTTAACGAGTTCTTAGCAAAACCGATAAGATGCGTTGACGGTCCAGCTCCCCAAAGAGAGCGCCATGATTCGTCAACCGTTTGACCGGTCTGCTTTTTATTGCCAATCCATAAATCGGGACGTCCACACTGTTCGTTTAACACAACTGTATTAGACAAACCGTCTGGAATAAAGTAGGAACCGCAACCTTTGCCGCATTCCTGTAAAGCGTTTTTATAGGTTTTGCCGTCTGGCATTTTGATTCCGCCATAGTGAACGAAATAATCAGACGGAACGCCGGAAACGGGCGCAGACAGCGCTGTGTTGTTCATGTCTTTGTCCACTTGCATGGTTCGTTTGACGTTGGGCGTTTGAGGACAACTCAACAGCGGTAGCCGTTTGAGCAGCAGACGCTTGTTTTGATTGTCAAAATAATCGAAGTGCTTGTCCCAGTCGTCGCTGAAATTACCTGCGTCCATATATGGCAACATGTCTATTGTCCATCCCCGTTGAGCAGGTTCTTTCGTAACGCTAGGAGGATATCCGCCCATTGCGCTGGCATACATCGTAAACGCCAAACCAAGCTGATGTTGGTTATTTTGGCATTGCGTTCGTCGCGCAGCGCTACGCATAGACTGAACCGCCGGAATCGATATGCTGGCTAATATTGCCACGATTGCGATTACGACCATGAGTTCAACAAGCGTAAAAGCGCTGCGAATCGAATTGTCAGAGTTTGAGTTCATGTCAGTATTTATTGAATGCAATTATTATTGCGAGGATTAAAATAAATACGCCCAAAAGTCGTTTGTCTGTCAAGAGGGCAAATTAAGCGACAGCCAACAAACGACGTGAACTCAAATTAAAAGAACGACGGATTGAATAATCTGGACGTAACCCGTCTGACGCGGCTGAACGCTGCGCCGGATCGGCTGATATACAAAAGATTCTGTTTGATAGACGTTGATATAAACCGCAGTTTTGAATCCCGCTGCAGATGCTGGCGCAACGGCGTAAACGTCCGCTGAGCGTTGCTGATTGGGAACCGGTTCAAAAGGAATGTTATTCAACGGGAACGAAGGGACAGCGTCCCAATTCGCCAAAATTTCCATTTCCTCTGATGTCAGAGAGACGTCGCCCAGCATAGCCAACCGCATTGTTTCCAAATCCGCTTGAGCAAATTCGTTTTGAGTTAAAAACTCAGCGGCGTCTTGAGGCAAGCCCTCTGTAATGGACGCCAGCGCTGAGTGAATGGCTTCGTCGCCGGCAAACGCTTTTCGACTGCGTCCGTTTTGACCCAACAGCTTGAGAATTCGATGAACGTAGGCGGTTTCTACATGGAGACGATAGCCGTCTTCGTCGTAAACCTGACCGTCTTCTGACAACGTTTGAGAGATTTCATACGCCTTGGCGCGAATGTACGGGTCTGACGCCGGAAGCCCGAAGTCCAGCAAGCCCTCGACAACGAACGCCGTTGGGACGATAACGCCCTGCTCTGCCTTAACGCTTGCCAGATAATCTTCCGCCCGAGACAGAAGCTTGGCGCGGATTTTTTCCCTCGTTTGCTGAGCTTGAACGGACTTGACGAACTGTTGGAATTCGCGGTCTATTCGAGCGATGTTATCCTGCGCTTCAGGAGAATACAGCCCCATCGCCGCAACCGGATTGTTGGGCGTGAAAGCGTATTTTTCCGCCTGACGGGCAGCGCCGTGCGCCGTCGCCATGACGAATAAACAGCAGAGGAAAACAAAAATCCTTTTTAACATGCTAATATATAGACGTTTATACTATAGTTCAAAATAGGATTTTTTCAAGAGAAAGAATCTTTTTTTCTCAAATTTTTGTTCAAAAGAAACAAAAACCGCCAATCGACAACTTCCGAAATGGATTGTTTCCCATACAAAAGTTGACGACTGGCAGTTTGAGCTAATATTATCTGTTAAATATATGCTGAAAGGCTTGAGTTTTTCCGATGTTA
>JAZQDP010000396.1:0-18551 GCA_045546875.1 Thermoguttaceae bacterium
ACACGTTATTTAAACGACTTTTGCGCCGGAACGACCGGTGCAAAATAGAGTATCGTTTTTAAACTTGTATATTATTATACTTAATATAATTATATATTTAATTTGACAATTGAAAAGGGGTTAATAGGAAAAATATTGAAAAAAAGTGTAAAGTTCCGAGAAGATAACAACGGAAAAGATGTGGAAGATGTATAGAACAGGGTATTACGCTTAGGCGCAGCCCGGGTGTAAACCCGTGGGTGTGAGCGCCAAGAATCAATTTTCGCAGAAAAAACTGGGAACGCCTGGGAACGGCTGAGAGAATCTGGGAAAGCGTTCCCTGCTAATCCCAGAAAATTCCCAAGCGTTCCCAGAAAATTCCCTGTCTTTAACCCGCTGCAGACCCTTTATTTCTCAATAAACTGCACGGCGTCGACAATAACGTGGCCGTTGGTTCCTTCGTTGCTGATTTGGACTTCAGCGGTTTTGTCGAACTGATAAACCCCAATCGGCAAGAAAATGTTGTCGCGCGTGGGGGACTGCTTCTGATTGACGATAACCGTCTTCTGACCGCCGGCGAATTTAACAGTTACAGGAACGTTTGTCGCCCGGTTGGCGTTAATTGTATAAGCCACGCGGACTTCGTACTTGCCCGGTTTGGGGAGTTGGGCTTTGAAAGTTGCGACGCATTTGCCTTTACTGGCGTTGTCATCGTGAAGGTAGTTGGTTTCAATAAACGGACGTGTAACGTTGTTGAGCTTCCAGTCGCCGGTCAGAGTCGCGTCGAGGTTGTCGAGAACGATGCCGGGGAACCACTTTTTGCTGTAGGTTTTGCCAACGTGAGATTCGTATTCCAGAACCTGCCCTTCTTCTTCCAGAATCGGACGCAGTTTCTGATAGGAAACGTCTTGAACGTCGCACTTGTCGTCGATGGCAATAGCCGCCGCGGCGCCGGCAGACTGTCCTAAAATCATGAACACCGGCTCCATGCGGATAGATCCGAAAGCAATGTGACTGCACGAAACGCAAACTGGGACGAGTAGGTTCGAACATTCTTCCCGTTTGGGAACGAGCGTTCGGTAATCGATAGGGTATGGTCCGCCGGGATGAACCTGAACGTCGCCCTCGTTGCGAACCATCGCCTTGCCGTCCTGATCGATAAACAGATGCCGCTGGCAGTGGTGGCTGTCCATGTTATAAGAACCGTATCCGACAGGGCAGGGCGTCGGGAGAATTTGTCGGCAGTGATTTTCCGTATGAACGAAATCGCTGACCATGCGGCGTCCTTCCCGAACGTAAATCTTGTGCCCGAAATGGCGGGTGTCGGTAAACTCGTCTTTCGCCAGTCCCCAGTTAGCGTACCGCTTCTGAACCGCTTCCGGAACGCGGGGATTGTGCTGGAGCGTCCACATCAGCCCCTGCTGCCAGTCTTCGTGAGCCTTGCAGATAACGACGCGTTCGGCGTCCGAGGCGTCAATGTAGTTATGGTTCTGACCGATAAAGTCGTGAGAGAACGGACCGCTGTTGTTCGTGTCCGTTTTGTAGTTGGGCATGGGCGACGGGTTCATCAGGTTCGTCTCTCCGCCTTCCAGAGCGCGAAGATAAAGCTCGTAGTTGAGCGGATCGTAATTGTCCGGCTTGATAAACGGAACGCGATTTTCCGGAACTTGCGTCATGCACAGACGATAGCAGTACGCCTGAATCATCTTGTCGCCGGAACCGTCCTTCTCAACGGTTTGGTTAATCATCGGCAGCAGGCCGGATTCCGGTTTGCCGGGTTCGACGTACGGGTCGATTCCGTACTTGAACTGATGGTATTTCGCGCAGCGGGTTTCAACGCCGTTGAGCGTTTCGTTGTACAGGGAGTTCGGCTCTCGCCCAACAGTCCAGCTTACGCCCGCCTGAGCCATGAGGTCGCCCTCGTAGGTAGCGTCAATAAAAATCTTGCCGTAAAAGACGTTTTTCACCGTTCCGGATTTCGGGTCGTCAGGATTGTTTTGATACCCGGTCGTCGTTTCAATGGCGACGATTTTATTTCCTTCTTTGATTACGCCTGTCGTTTTCCCGGATCGGTCAAGATACTGGTTGCGAACGACGGGTACGTTGTTTTCCTTGATAAACTGCTCGAAAACGGCTTCTGCGACGCTGGGTTCAAAATTCCACGCAGTTTGCGTATTGAAATCGAATCCTCGACCGCCTTTGTTGCCAGCGACGTCGCGCGCCGGTTCCCACGTCCAGGATTCCGGTTTGGCGTAGTGAAGCCACAGGCGATGATAGAATTCTTTCGACAACCCGCCGATAACCGCTTTGTTGCCGGAGTCCGTTTGACCCAAGCCGGCAGACGACAGACCGCCCAGATGGACGTCCGGACAGACGATAATAACGCTCTTGCCGTGTTTAGCCGCTTCAACCGCCGCTGTTACGCCCGCCGACGTCCCGCCGTAAATAACGACGTCGTATACCGGCGTTTGCGCGAACGCTGTCGAGGCTGCGAAGATTGCCAGCAATAGTAAACAATTGTGAATTAACTTCATGATTCTCTCCGTTAAGTTAGGGGAAAGGGATAATAATAGATTACTTTCAGTATAACGAAAGAGAAAATTAATTGCAAGGGGGCGGGGGAAAGAAATTCGGAATGCGGAATTCGGAATGCGGAATTGACGCTTCGCGATCCGCGATGACTGCGTTAGGGCAGGGACGGGCGAAACGTGTAATTGGGAAAAATAAAAAAGCGGGAGTTCACTCCCGCTTTACGTTACTCTTTTACGATTTAAGCGTAACTACGCTCACTGCGTTCACTCCGTTACCGCCTTTCAATTCTTTCGCTTCCGCCAGTACATCAGCCCTGCAACGCCGAGAACAAGCAACGCCCAGGTGGACGGTTCCGGAACGCCGGAGCCGGGTTCGGGCGTCGGAGAAGCGCCGGCGACCAGATACAAGCCGTCGCTTCTGCCGTCCAAGCTGAACAGGTCTGTGTAGTTGGACAGCCAGGACGATTTATCGCCGACGGTAAATCCTTCATTGGATACCAGCTTGTATTCGCCGCCGTCCGTCGCCCAGGCGTTAGGATCGCCGTCGAACGCCAGAGAAATCATACCGTCGCCAGCCGTAAAGAGGTTGTCTGCTCCGAGAATTGTCAAAACGTCGTGATTTTCGTCCGCGCCGGTATAATCTCCAAATTCAAACAGAGCCGTTCCGTCGATGATCGAAACGTCGCCTGTTACGCTCAGCGTTCCAACGGAATTGCCGGGCGAGAAGACCGCGCCGTTAATGATTTCGATGTCGCCTTCAAAATACCCTCGGAAATCCAGTTCGCCAGCGTTGACGGTAAAGGATTCTGCTGAAATGGTATTGGGAGAATCGAGATTATCAACTTTCAAAATGCCCGCGCCGGACTTGACAATCGCGCCGGAGCCGGAAATCGGGTTGGCGGTTGTAATGCTGACCTGCTTTTCGCCGTTGGCAACGTTGAATTCCAAAACGCCGGCTTCGCCGATGGTTGTCGCGCCTTGGCTTAACGTGGCGGCGTCTGCCAACTTGAGCGTTCCCTCTTGAATGTCGATTGACCCGGTATAGAAGTTCGTGCCAGAAATCGTCAGCGTTCCTCCGTCGTCTGAGCCGTCAGAGACTTTAACCAGATTGACCCAGTTGTACCATAGGTTATAATCGTTGGTTTCGCCTAAATTCCCGTTGACGGTTCCAGAACCAACGGTGAGCGTTCCAAATTTATTCGCTCCCGGGTTAGCAGAACAAAGACGAACCGTTGAACCGGGTTCTGTATTGAGTTCTTTAACTGTCAAAGCGGAAATTTCGCCGCCTTGTACATGCAAACCAACAAGAGCGTTTTCTTCGAGGTGCAGCGTACCATTGCCCAAGTTGAGATTTTTCGTATTGTCGGCAGCTCGAATCATGATCTTGTTTTTAACGTTGACTGTACCGGTGAACTCTTGAGGTTCAGCGGCGTCAGCGTTGATGCTGAACCCAATCCAGTCATTGCCTTGAAGGTCTAACGTTCCGGAACCTTTAAGAGCCGTTGATGCGGTGAAGTACTTGTATCCAGTACCGTTGTTTTCAAAGCAAAGCGTTCCGCCGTCGATTACCGTTGGTCCTGTATAGTAGAGGTTTCCTTTAATAGTGAGCGTTCCGCCGTCTGCCGAGCCGTCTGAGACTTTAACCAGATTGACCCAGTTATTATAGTTGTTAGCAGACACGCCTAAATTTCCGCTGACCGTTCCAGAACCTACGGTAAGCGTTCCGAATTTGCCTTCGCCTGGCGAGGCGGTGCAAAGACGAATTGTAGATCCGGCATCAGTATTGAGCGTTTTAACTGTCAGCGTTGAAACGTTTCCGTTTTTTACGTGCAAGCCGACAGTTGCATTCTTGCCAAGATTCAACGAAGCGTTGCCCAGGTTGAGGTTTTTAACTGCGTCGGCTTCGTTTTTAATCATGATTTTGGAGGCGTCGGCAACGTTGACCGTTCCAGAAAACTCCTGCGGCGTTGTATCATCGGTGTTGATGCTGAACACCGTCCAGTTTTTTCCGGTAAAATTCAAATTCCCGGAACCTTTCAAAGCCGTTGAACGGGAATAATACTGATAATTTGTATCTCCCTCCAACGCGTTAGTAATTTCCAGCGTTCCGCCTTCGATCGTGGTTGAGCCATAGAAATCCATGTATTTATTGGACAGCGTCAGCGTACCGCCGTCTGCCGTTCCGTCATTGGCTTTAACCAAATTGAGATGGTTGGTATACGGATAAGAGCTTTCGTCTTGTCTTCGACCGATTTCTCCGCCGAACGTTCCATTGCCAACGGTTATGGTACTGAAGTCTTCCAGCTGTGTGAGTTTTGTAGAGGAATCGAGGTTAAGAATTCTGCCGTACCCGTTGTCTTGTAACGTCCCGATAGTGAAGCTGGAATTTTTATACTCAAACGCCAATTCCGTATACTTGCCGGACGTGTTCCCGTTCATTACCAGCTTGGCTTTCGGCAGACTGACGTCCGTTGCGGAATAGGTTGTTTGCAAAGCGTTGTTGCTCCAGGAATACGTCGCAGCGGCGAGTTTAACTCGAACGTTGCCAGAAATGCTGGAATCGGCAATCTGAATCGTGCCGGTAAAATCAGAGGGCGTATTGCTGGCAATGTTGAAATACCTGTTGTTGCCAGACAGCTTCAGCGTTCCGGAACCAACCAGATCGCTGGTGGATACGAAATCGCTGTTGGAAACTACCAGCGTTCCGCCGTCAATGGTTGTCTTGCCCTTGTAATAAACGGGACCGGACAGAGTGAGCGTTCCTCCGTTGTCCGTTCCGTCGCTGGCTTTTGTCAAGTTGAAGTAGTTTACAAAAGCAGAGGATTTACCTTCAATGTCCGATCCGCCGTTGCCATAACGTCCCATCTCGCCGGTAAACGTTCCGGATTTGAACGAAATTGTGTTTAAATCCGCTGGCGAAGTGGCGTTATTTACATTTAAGATTCGAACTGCTGAATTATCGCATGTAACGCTGTTAAACGAAGCCGTTTTACTGGAGGTGTTAAAAGTCGCTTCTGTAAAATTGCCGGAGGCGTTTCCGCCATTGAATTTTAGCGTAGAGTTGCCCAAATTGGCGTCTGTTGTAAAGTAAAGTCTGGTTTGTCCGTTAATCTGAAAAATTCCCGTATGACTTTGCGGAACGGAGCTGTCTGCTGTTATGTTCAGAAAAATGTTTCTGTTGTTTGTGGTGTTGGCGCCTTCAAACGCAACTTTCCCGGAACCCGCAAACCCGGCAGAGGTAATCGATGTATTTGAACCATTCCCCTTAAATACCAATACGTAACAATCCACCGTGGAAACGCCGGTATATGAAAATGCGCCTCGAAGGTTAACTCGCGCTCCGCTGTCCGTTCCCCAGGTTCCCGTTGCATACAGGTTTGTGGGAACCGTGCTGGAAACGTCGCTGACCGTTCCTGTATAAATGATTTCGCCGTTTACGGCGTTGAGTTCCAAATCACCGCTGGTCGCGTCGCCAGTAATAGTTGCGGGAATGGTATCGCCGAGATTATAAACGACGCGGTCTGCGTTAGCAGGACTGACAAACAAGCCGACAACAAGCGCGGCAAAAACCGCAATGAACGAATTGTGTAACGAAATCTGACGGAAACAGGATTTAACGACAGCCATCGTATTCTCCAGTAAAATCTGTGTAGTTGGGAAAAATATGATATTCAAGGAAAACGGCAGACGGAATGTAAAGATACAATTCGCCTATAATTTCTCATTTATTCTACTATATTATAATCACATTTTTTAGATTGTCAAGGAAATTTTAGAATTTTTTTGCTAAAATAATGTGAGGATTTTCGCTTGATGACGATTAGTTAATTTCTGCATGTAAGACTGGTAAAAATCAATTATGATTGAAATTTAGTTTCTTTCGATGAGTTTAACTTTAGTCTCAAATTAGCCAGATTATTTATTTAATAAGACTTCTTAAATTTCGTTCTTAAGACAATAACTGATGACAAAAAAGCAGACGAACAATTGCTTGATCGTCTGCTTCGCAAGGAAAGGAGTATAATGAATAGTTAGGATTTAGGAATGAGGAGTTAAATTCTCGCAACTCTAAAAGTTCCAGTCAAAGCCTCCGGTGAGGGTGTGGAAGCCGAAGCCGCTTGCCGCCTGACATTCATATTTAATGTCGAACTTCATTGCAGGATTGATAACGATATCCAGTCCAACGGCAACTTTAACTCGGTTGCGAGGCGTATAATAACCGGTTGTAACAAACGTTCCTGCATCCGTAGCTCCAGCAAACGAAGAAATCGACAAAACGTTTGAATCGGAATAGTTGTGCACCCAGCCAATTTCAAATTGCGGCAGGAAATAATATCCTTTTAACGGTCCCGCGCAAGAGCGCATAAATCGAATACCGATAGTTTGCAATAGGGCGTGATGGTTGTTTGCATTAACTGTCAAAGCCGCTTCTGATCCGTATTCCGTAAATCCATCGTTTTGGATGTTGATATACTGTAAATCATAGAACGGTTCAAACGTATTATGGAAGAAATGGAAAGCGTGTCCTAATTCCATAGCAGCAATAAAGGAATTTGACTTTATTTTTCCTCCCGTTGGGTCAACGCCGAAATCGGTTCTTCTGGTTGTATCGGTAGAGCCTCCTTGGTATCCGAACATGAAGTCGAAGTGGTTGCAGTCGTCAAACCAGCTTCCATATAGGTCAATGAGGAACGACCCACCGTTTGCGACAGACCCCCCGGCATCGTGAAATTTAGTAGTATTCCAAACTCCGCCGGCGCTTAACCCGAGTAACAGGTTCGGGGCGTACATGCGGTCAACGCCAATTGTAAACCCTGCATAATCAGCGTCGTAACGAGCCAAATCGCCGCGTTCCTCTTGACGTTCCCAAGCTCCGATGCCTCTAAACCACCATTGTCCGCCACAGAAGCCTCGGCAAGCGGGTCCGTACATGTAAGGCGCATCGAATCCGAATCCCGGGTATGGGTAATCTTGACCTAAATATGCGACTTCGGAATCTGTATTATCAGCGTAGTATGGACCAGCAACGGGATCAAAGGTTCCGTAGCCGTGGATAGCGGCGCGAACCATCTTTAATCGTTGGAACGTTCTGGATGTGTATTCTTGAGCGATCCACATCTGGTTGGCAGTTGTCGCTGATACTGTATAAGGGTTTAACTGATTAAATGCGGCTTCTCTGTCAGACGTTGCGTTGACTTTGTTGTACAGCGTCGTCATGGATTCGTTGCCGTCGTTTACCCCGTTGACTATAACCCGTTCAATTGGATTGTCGGTTGTTGTACGCGCTTTAAGGGTAATATCCAGCAATCCGGAATTGTACGTTAAAGAGTCAACGTCAAATGCGGCAGAGGAATCGAGAAGTATTTTGAAGTAATTTTCATTTGTTTGGGTGTCATAGACGATATATTCCGTCCCACCGACTATTGCGGCAGACTTCTTGCCGACGTTGTTGAGTTCAGACCCGGTTCCAGAACCATAACCGTAAATACCTTCATCAGCGTTTAAGCTAATTTTCAATCCTTCTCCAGAACGATATCCGGATAGTGTGATGGTTGTCATATCGGCATTATCGTTGGTAATGGCGGAATTGGAATCGGTGTTGAAAATCAATTTTCCTCCAACGTTTAATCCTGGCATTCCAAGAGAGTTTGTTCCTTCGATCATATCCATATTGATGCCGTTTCCCGAGGTGAATTTGGCATCGCCGGTAACGTTAAACGTTCCGTCTTTAATATGCAACGATTCTGTTCCCGAGTAGGTTAGGGCGCCATCAATTTTACTGGCGTTGTACCCATATAACGCTGCGTTTGTAGCTAAATCGCCTTTGAGAACCGTGTATCGGTTAAGGGCGATAGCTCCGGTATTACTGATTTTGTTTAATGCCACAGTGTACGGAGAGCTTGTTGCGGCGCCGTCGCCGGCTTGTACTGAAAGAGTTTTCCCATTCATGTCGAGATGGTCAATCGTGAGCGTACCTGTACCGACGAAATTAGAATCGGTAGCCAATTTTGCGCTTCCTGTTCCAGTCGTGGAAATATTGGCGATCCCAGAACTTTCGATTCCGTTGTTAATTGTCAACGTGTTGTTTCCTAAGATCACGTCAGCGCTGTTAGACGAGTTTGAACCGCCTGAGAGTGTAAGTCCATAAACAGATTCATCTGTTCCAAGCGTCCATGAATTTTTAGCTCCAACTTCCACATTAACCATTTTACCGCTTGTTGTATCAAACATTGCTGTCGAATAAGTGGTAAAATCGCCTCCGCTGGGGTCGGCAAAAATAACCTTACCGCTGTTATTTTTTTCAGATTGGATGAAGATGTCAGAATCGAAAGTTTCTGCCTCGGTAAAGGTAAGCGATTTTCCATCGTTAATTACCACTGTACCGGAGGCGTTTGAGGGAGCGTTTATACTTGAAACCTCAGCATCGGATGAAACAGTCATTGTAACATCATTGAGGATAATATCAACGCTGTCAAAGGAAGCGGAGTCGTCGAGCGTAAAATCGGAATTGAACTGTAGCGAACCACCGTTAATAGCGCCTAACGTTGAACCGCTTTCAGAAATGATAAGCGTTTTGTTGTTGAGATTGATTGTTCCGCTATTGTTAATGGTTTGAACCGTGGCGGTAGACGCCGATCCCATGCGGAGCGTTCCTTTTTCACTAATCACAACAGAGTTGTTGGCGTTAATCGCATCAACAGCGTTGATTGTCAGTACGCCTTGGGTAATATTGACCGCTCCGGAAAACGAGGAGTTTGCCACATTGAGAGCGGTAACAGCGGCTGCCGAGCCGCGGTTAATGTTAAGCGCCTGACCTCCGGTAATGGCTGCATTGACGTTAATTGTTCCTGTGTCGCCAGATTCGCTTGAGGAACCAAATGTCAATTCGTTGCCGGAAGCAATTGTAATTCCTGAACCGTTTAACGTTGTTGTTTTACCAGATCCGGTTATGGTGTAGATAGACGCATCGTTTTCCAGTTCAAATGCGGACGAAATGTACAGCGGAGAACTGGTTGAGGCGCTGGATAAATTGATTCTTACTGGTCCGGAAGGGGAGGAACCTCCTACAAATGTGTAAGTAACATTCCCCGGATTGGATGATAACGTTAATCCGCTTGAAGGAACGTTTTCGCCAAGGGCAAACGATGACGCCAGGGTAAACAGCGCCGCTACAACAAGCGTCGATCCTTGTCGCCATAGTTGACGGAGTGAAAATTGTGTCATAATTTTACCTCTGTATGATTTGGTTATGATAGAATTTGATTACAAGCAATAAAACAATTGAATTCGAGAAATGTTTTCAAACGCCTTAAATTTCAGGCATATTTACTAAAAACAATTTACTCTTTTCCTGTTGTTTTATGTCTGTCAGAAGGGATAGTAGTAAATTCAAACAAAAAAATCAAGAGCAATTTTTAGGAATTAAAATGCAGAAGATGTCAACTCATGCCCATTGCCTATCGCCTTATCTAATCTCTCTTGATTTATTAATGAGAAAACGCTAATATCCAAACAATATACTATTATGCTATTATGGCGCTTTGCGTCAATTGCTAATCGCTAATCAGTTATTCCCTGTTCCCAGAAATACAATGTTTCCATCTTCCACAACCCGAATTATTCGACAAACCGCGATAGCGCTCGTTATTGCGGCTTCGGGTTGTAGTATGGTTCAACGAACGAACATGCATTCTCTTGAATCGTCTCAGAAATATTTTTCTCAAGCGGATGCAGCCATGCGAGACGGAAATCGAGATGAGGCGGAAGTCTTGTCTCGCCAGGCGTTGCAAAAAAATCCCGGTTCTGATGAATCAAGAGTTCTTTATGCAAAAATATTGTGGGACAAAGGCGATCGACAAGGCGCTTTAAACGTTTTATATCCGGCATCGATTCGTCCTGACGCTTCTGCTGACGTGTTATTGGAAATCAGTCAAATGTATTTGGCAATGTCGGATTTAACTAACGCTCGAAATTCAATTGGAAAATGCGTTATGAAATATCCAACCAATCCGGACATTTGGCGTCTTCGCGCTCAATATTTTGAACAGCGTGGAAATCCGGAGCAAGCGTGGGCGGATTTGCATCATTCCCTTTCCCTGGATAGCTCCCAGCATAAAGTTCGTTTAGAATTAGCCAGGTCGTATTTAAAAAATAAACAACCTCAACGCGCGTTAGAATCAACGCATTACGTTCTATCCAACGTTCCTTCCGGCGAGGAACCGATTGATGCGTTTATTATTGAAGGCGAATCGTTTTTTGCGTTAGAACGGTATTCCCAAGCGGAAGACAGTTTTCGTATAGCAGTCAATCGCGATCCGAATAATGCAGACGTCTATTTTTATTTAGCCAGCGCCCAAAGACAGCAGGGGAAACTGGCGGAAGCGTTCGCCTCTGCCGATGCAGGTCTGAAAATTAAACCCAATCATTCAGGATGTCGAGACGTCGTTAATACAATTATTGCAGAAGGAAAAGGAACTACGATCAGGTAGTCGAGGGCAGGGGTGGTTTGAATTCGGAATTTATTATTCGTATTACGAAGGGTTAAAAGCGCCAACAGGAGCGATTATTACATCTTGTACAGGGACGCGGACAGGGCGCTGCGCCTTGCCGTCTACTGCCTCTTGACACTTGATTAATGCTTTATATAATATATAGTATCGTTGCGGTTAACAATTGCTGATTGATTTATCCTGTAACCAGTAGACATAATATTATGAACCGTTTTTTTATCGCCGCCATGATGGCTCTGTTTACTATGCCGATTTTTGCTCAGGACGTTCTCGAGCCGGAATTTCCGGTTATTGAACCTCCAACGATTTTCGTTCCTCCCTCCCGAATGCAAGACCTCAAGCCGATTGAATTAACGGGCTATGAGACGTCTGTTCGCGTTACGGGGTTTGTCTGCCAGACGGAAATTACCATGACGTTTTACAATCCCAACCGAATTCAGTTGGCTGGCGATTTGGTATTCCCGCTCCCAGAAGGCGTTACGGTTTCCGGGTACGCACTGGATATTGAAGGAGCGATGGTTGACGCTGTTGCGGTAACGAAAGAAAAGGCTCGCGTTACGCTGGAAAAAGAAATGCGCCGCGGCGCCGATCCGGGAATTGTGGAACGTCAGCGCGGCAACCAGTTCAAAACCCGCATTTTCCCGCTTCCGGTTCAGGGAACCAGAACGGTTAAAATACAGTACGTAACAACAGCGGCGTTTGACGTTGAAAAAGGCGCGGCGGTTTATCGTCAGCCGGTTCGTCTGGCTAAACCGGTGAAGAATTTCTCCATGACGGTTGACGTGATTCGTCCGGTAGAAAAGCCTGCTCTCGTTTCCGGCGATTTGGGAGAACTCAATTTCGGAACGTGGTCTGAAGGCTTGCGAGCGGAAGTCAAAAAGGAAAACTTCCAGACAGATAAAGACGTCGTTCTGGAAATTCCGCTTGTTGACGCTCAAACGGTTCGCGTTGAGAAGTCGGAAGACGGTTTCGCGTACTTTGCCATAGCGGCAAGCTTAAAACCCGAGGTGCGGGAAGCAGCGTCTGAGGAAAAAGCGGTTTCCAAAAACGTTGCGGTTTACTGGGACTGCTCCGGCTCTCGTTCTCAGACGGGCAGAGCAGGGGAACAGACCAAAGAACTGGCGTTTCTGACGGCATGGCTGAAAGCGAATAAAATCGAATCCGTTCGTCTTGTTCCGGTTCGCAACACAATTGAAGCGAACGAAATTCAGACGGTTAAAACAGACGAGCTTATACCGAGAATTACGACTTTGCCGGGCGACGGCGCCACGAACCTGTCGGCGATTGAGTCGGTTGCCAAAGAGGACGAATTGGCGCTACTCTTTACAGACGGCTTTGCAAACTGGGGCGATCAGACGAATCTGAAAGTTCCCAGACGTCTGTTTGCGTTCTCCTCTGGTATCTCTGTAGATGCGACGTATCTTAAACGCGTTACAGCCGCTAATGGCGGGAAATATATCAATCTCGAAACTCTTACGACGGATAATGCTGTCAAGGCTTTTGATTTGGCTTTGACGAAATCGGATTCAACCGCCGTTGTGGAAGCTCAGGACGCTCAGGCTACCCCGTCTAAACTGGATAAAAACGCTCCGGCGGCTGTCCAGTTTATTTACGGTCGAACCGATAAAGCGAACGCCGTTGTGGAATTGAAATCGACCGATCTTCGTTTTGAAATTAAAGTAGATGAAAATACCGTTAAAGGGGAAACGCTCCGAAAGATGTACGCTCAATCATTGCTGGCGGAACTGGAGCTTTCTCCCAAGGAGAATCAGGCGGCAATCGAGGAGTTGGGCAAAACGTTCTGCCTGACGACGTCCGAAACGTCGCTGATTGTTTTGGAATCTCTGGAACAGTATCTTGAACACGGCATCGAGCCGCCCAAATCCCAGCCGGAAATTCGCGATGCGTATTTGGCGGAAATGCAGTATCAACAGCAGCAGAAAGAAACCTCTCTCAAAGAAAAGAAAGAAGAACGATATGCGTATTTAAGCAGAATCTGGAAAGATCGGACGGAATGGTACAACAAGAAATTCGAGCCGTCTGCCTGGTCGAAGCTCAAAAAACTGGCTCAGCGATCTTTTGGCGGTAACGCCGCTCATTCTGACGATCGAGAGTTGGATGACGCCGTTCCGGAAGTCCTGGAAGAACGGGTGGTTCCGCAGATGAATGCCGCACCTGCGCCGGCGATGGCTGCTCCAGACGAAGACGGCGTGGTTGTCGAAGAAGCCGAGGTGGAAGAAGCTGACGAAGCTTTCGACGATGCTGATGAAGAAAACGCTGACGACGACGTTGTTGGCGCAGGCGGAGGAGCTTTTTCTGGCGCTGCCAAACAGGCTGAGGAAAATGGCGCTTCCGCTTCCATGACAATCAAACAGTGGCAGCCGGATTCTCCGTATTTGAAGGAAATCTCGGCGTCGGAAGATCCGTATTCCACCTACCTGGCGATTCGAGGCGAGTACGACCGCTCTCCATCGTTCTATCTGGAATGTGCCGAGTTTTTCAAGGCGAAGGGCGATTTAGTCAAGGCTGTTCGCGTTCTGTCCAACTTGGCGGAAATGGATCTGGAAGCGCCGCAAGTGTTGCGAGTTCTCGGGTATCGTCTGTTACAGTACGATAATCCGGTAGAATCTGTTCCGGTATTTGAATCCGTTTTGAAATTGCGTCCTGAAGAGCCGCAATCGTATCGAGATTTAGCAATCGCTCTGATGCGTCGAGCGGAAGTCAGCGCCGACAGCGCCAAAGAGGACTACAGCCGCGCTTTGAATTTGTATCAGACTCTTATTTGGGGTCGAGATTACGCTAGATGGGACGATCGTTTCGGCGATGTCGAATTGTTTGCCCTGGAAGAATCTAACGCGATGCTGGAAGCCGCGAAGAAGGCTGGCGTTACGGAGATTCCTCTCGATAAAGAGTTTATCCGTCCGGTGGACGTTGACGTCAGAATTGTTATGACGTGGTCTGCCGACAATACCGATATTGATTTGTGGGTTATCGAGCCGTCGGGAGAAAAAGTGTTCTATGGACATCGGCTTTCTGCCGCAGGCGGGATGATAAGCCGAGACTTTACCGGCGGATACGGTCCGGAAGAGTATATGATTCATAAAGCGCCGAAGGGCAAGTACACAATCAAAGCGCATTATTACGCTTCTCACGCAGTCGAACTGCTCGGAGCAGTTACGGTTCAAGCAGACGTCTATACCAATTTTGGACGTCCCAATCAAAAACGTCAGTCGCTTACTTTCCCACTTAAAGAAGACGGCAGAGCCGTTTACGACATTGGCGAGATTACTTTTGGGAAATAGGAGTAATAGAAGTGGTCAGTTTTTAGTGGTTAGCGCTCAGAATGCAAGCGTACATTTTACTAACCACTTACTACTGACCGCTAACAACTTACATTAAGCGTATACCATGAAAAATACATCATTATTTATTGTTGTTTTCCTGCTGTTAAATACAGGCATTGTTTTTGCTCAAGAGAATTCAGACAATGCGAATTCTGCTACGGTAAACGAAGAATTCTCATTGGACGATTTGTTGGCAGAATTGGATAAGCCTAAACCAACAAACGAACAGCCCGGTTCAGACTTGCTTGATTTGGCAATAGAAATAAAACTGACGACTAAAAGCGTCAGTGATTTTGATCGCATTTTGAATCTGGCTCAGCAAGCTCTGAAAAAAGGACTTTCTGATGAAGAAGCTGCGATTGCCAGAGGAATTATTCGTTCAACTCTTTTGCAACGAGCGTCTTTAGTTGCAGAAATTCTGCGAGAGGAGCGAACGGATTCTGAAAATGAAATTTCTATCGTTGTTCAAATTGGCATGGCGGATTTGAAGCAAATTCCAGAAACGTTTACCAAAAAACAGAATGAGAAAAATTTTGAAGGGGCGGATTTGTACTGGTATATCAAATCGATGTTGCTATATTATTCGCAGGCAAACAGTAAAGATATTGCCGACGCAATTAAAACAGCTAAAAAACTTAATAAGTCTAATAAAATACGTTTGGCTCAACTGTATTATCTTGAATTCATGTTGAATACAGATTCTCCAAAAGAGTTAGAATTAATCACGAAAGCGTATAACAATAATCCTGAATCAAAGACGATAAAACAAGCTTATATTCTTTATTTGGCAGGTTCGGGAGAGTTGGAAAAGGCGGCAAAACTCATTCTAGACATTCCTGAAGATGAACTTTCTCCGTCATATATGCTGATTATGGCTCAGTATAATCAGAAAATCAATAATCCAGAAAAGGCTCTGGAATGGCTCAATAAAATTCCAGCGCCGGCTTCAGAATCTCTTGTTATATATAGCGCCAAGTTGGAATGCGCTGTTGTTTTGAAAGATGAGAAGTTGACTTTGGAGTTGTCTGAAAAGATACTTAGACAAGAGCCAGAAAATATCGGCGTTCGATTTCTTCGCGTTGCAGTTTTTAACGATAGAAAGGAGTATGATAAATCTCTTGAGGAAATTAGTCATGCTCGTTTTTTGGTTGGCGATTCTATTGTATTGCAAATGGCGCAATGGGTGGTTTTGTGTAAAAAAGACAAATCAAACTATGAGGCTGCGCGAAAGGCAATTGACGAGGTGTTAAGTAAAGATGATGCATCTGTTCAGGATGTTGATTGGACGATGGACGTTGCTTTAGAAATGCAGGACAACGGTTTGAAAGAAAAAATAGCTCAACGCGTTTTGACGATGATTCAACAAAGCGATCAGGAGCCTGCTCCTCGAGAAATTGGTATGTATCGCAGGTCTTTCAACATTCTTCTAAGAGTTTTTATCACTCAGAAACAATATGATAAAGTAATTGATCTGTTTGAGAATGCCGTCAAAATTTTCCCTGAGGACGACCTTATATTGAACAACTATAGTTGGCTCTTGGCAACGTTTACGGACGATTCTGTTCGAGATGGGAAAAAAGCTTTGGATTTGGCGCTCAAAGCGGCAAAATTGACAGACTATAAATCGGCTACGGTTCTTTCAACATTGGCAGCAGCGTATGCAGAATTGGGAGATTTTGAAAAAGCGCTGAACTATTCTCAACAAGCTCTTTCCGTCAATGATGATGAAGAAGTTGCTGAGAGTATAAAAAAAGAAATTGAATCCTACAAACAACAAAAACCGATTCGCAACAATTTTTTTGACTGATATGATTATATTTCGCTATTCATTTTTACCTGTAATATGCGCTATTGCTGTTTTAGCGGCGGCAGTTCCTTTTTCTTCGTTTGCTCAAGGTCCGCTTCGGGACTGGCGAACAATGAACAATACTCTTGTAGAAAAGTATGTTAAAGGCGCTGGCGTAGAAAATCAACAGGTTCTTGACGCTATTCGCAGAACGCCCCGGCATGAATTCGTCCCAAACGATCAGAAAAACAGGGCTTATTATGACATGTCCCTTCCGATAGGGAATGATCAGACGATTTCCTCGCCGTTTATTGTTGCCTATATGACAGAGTGTTTGGAACCGAAAACGTCTGACAAGGTTTTGGAAATCGGGACAGGCAGCGGCTATCAGGCGGCGGTTTTGTCGCCGATTGTTCGGGAAGTGTATACGATTGAAATTGTTCCAGCGTTGGGTAAACGCGCCGCGCAGACGCTCAAAAAACTCAAGTACGACAACGTTCACGTCAAAATCGGAGACGGTTATCAGGGCTGGTCGGAATATGCGCCGTTTGATAAAATTATCGTTACCTGTTCCCCGGAAAAGGTCCCTCCAAAACTTGTCGAGCAGTTGGCTGAAGGCGGACGGATTATTATCCCCTTGGGAGAACGATATAATCAAAAATTCTACCTGCTCAAAAAGGTTAATGGCGAAATGCAGTTCGAGGCTTTGCGTCCGACTCTGTTTGTTCCCATGACTGGCGCGGCGGAAAAGAAACGCGAAGTTCAGCCTGACGGACTTCATCCGACAATTAACAATGGAGATTTTGAAACCCCGATTCCAGAGGGAAACATTCCAGATGCCTGGTACTATCAGCGTCAATGCACCTGGATGACAGGGAATGAAGCTCCGAAAGGAACTCATTATTTGAAAATGAGCAATTCCATTCCCAATCTCAATGCGTGTATCATGCAGGGATTTGCCGTGGACGGGAAAAAAGTTCGACGTCTGAAATTTACATATTCCGTTAAAGGCGAAGAATTGTATATAAATCCTGATACCGGAGAATTGCCGCGAGTTCAGATTGTTTTTTATGATGAACGGGTCAGCGACATTGCTCGCGTCGAAGGACGATTTTGGAAAGGTACGTTTGACTGGCGAAGTGAAAGAGTGTATTTTGACGTTCCTCCGCGAGCAAAGTCGGCTATTATTCAATTCGGTTTATTTGGTTCCGTTGGGACGATGTACCTGGACAACGTTGAACTGGACTACAGATAGAGTGAGCTGCTAGCTTCTAGCAGTAGCTGTTAGCTCGTTCATTTGTAGTTCTCGGCGTTAATCGTTAAAGCTGGAAGCTAAAATCACAAAGCTAGGAGCTAGTAGCTAATAGCTAATAGCTTGTCAACTCCCTATTCCCTACACCCCAATATATGTTTTACTCCATAGACGGCGTGGACGGCGCCGGTAAAAGCGTTCAAATTAAACTCCTGTGCGAGTTCTTATCCAATCGGGGCGAAAAGGTTGTTCTTTGCCGCGATCCGGGATCGACGTTTTTATCGGAAGAGCTTCGCAAGATAATTTTGCACCGGGACGATTTGCCGACCGGGCGTTTGGCGCAAATGTTTCTGTTTATGGCTGCGCGCGCTCAGCTGGTTGAAGAAGTTATCGCTCCCGCGCTGGCGGCAGGGCAGACCGTTGTTTGCGATCGTTTTCTGCTTTCCAGCGTCGTCTATCAGGGATACGCCGGCGGGCTTGACCCTCAATTGATTTACAACGTTGGTCTTGCCGCAACCAGAGGGCTGGTTCCAGACAAAACGTTTGTTTTAGACGTCCCTCAGGAGATCGCCGCCTCGAGAATGACCAACCGGGAACTGGACAGCATTGAACGCGAAGACGCCGAATTCAAACAGCGGCTGCGCGACGGCTTTAGCGCGGAAGCGAAAAAACGCCCCAAGTCCATTATTCTCATTGACGGCTTGCAGTCGATTGAAGACGTTCACGCCGAGATTGTACGGCATTTGTAACGATTTTAGGGAACTCGGCTTTTCCTGACTTTTGCCAATGAGGGTTGAGGTAATGAAAGCGTTTCTCTTATTCCCGGGGGAAGTAAAGTTATTTGCTGCGCTTATCAAAAATTTGAAAATTATGCTGCGTAAATCATAAGTCCATTTGCTCCAATCCATAATAATATCAGGATTAACAGACAGGTAAACGATTTCCTGTTTCTATATTGCCAACATGACAACCAGGAGATAATGATTGCAATATACCAAGCGATAAGAAATAAATTATATCCCGCGGATATGGAACTAAACGGTAAATCAATTAAAGTAATTGGACCTAAAATAAAAGAGGTTAACCAATCTCTGTAACTTCCGAGAGGAAAAAAACCGCCTATATATTCTATATGTTTGAATCCTTCTG
>JAZQDP010000397.1:0-3283 GCA_045546875.1 Thermoguttaceae bacterium
AGATTTTTTGTGTAAAATATGAGTAGTATTGGATTGAGCTAAAACGATTGTAAGTTGTTATCGGATATGCTAAAACGAAAAATTATCAATCAGCTGCTGGAGTGGAAAAATCGGGAAGATAAAAATAGTCTGCTGGTAAAAGGCGCCAGACAGGTCGGAAAGACGTTTATTATTGATCATTTTTGCCGAAACAATTACGACAATTATGTCTATATAAACTTTGATCAAAATCCAGATTACCGCTCTATTTTCGATAACGATTTGGACGTCGAAACGCTTTTCAAGCAGATTACGCTGCGAGTTCCCCGGGCGAAGCTGGTTCCATTCAAGACAGTTATTTTTCTGGATGAAATCCAGAATTGTCCTAGAGCGCGGACGGCTTTGAAGTTTCTTTCTCTCGATAAGCGTTTTGACGTTATCGCGTCTGGGTCAATGCCGGGTATTCATTACAAAGAAGTCCCGTCCTATCCGGTTGGCTACGAGGACATTTTGGAAATGCACTCTTTGGATTTTGAAGAGTTTCTTTGGGCAAACGAGGTCAGCCCCGAGTCCATAGACGAAATAAGAGACTATTTCGATAAAAAGCGCGCCGTTCCAGAGGCAATGCACACGCGAATGACGGAACTGTTTAAGGAGTATATCGTAGTTGGCGGGATGCCTCGCGTTGTCAATAATTTTGTCAATCGCCACGATTTTGCGCAGGCGTTGAGAATTCAGCGAGAGATTTTATCTGATTATTATGACGATATCGCCAAGTATGCCGAGGGCGCGGAAAAGGCGAAAGCGCGCGCCTGTTTTCAGTCGATTCCCCGGCATTTATCCAAAGACTACAAAAAGTTCCGGTACGCTCTGGTTTCCAAAGGCGGGTCTGCCCGAAAGTACGGCGGCAGTCTGCAGTGGCTTTACGATACCGGCATTGTCAACTTTTGCTATAACCTTAGCATGCCGGAAGCGCCGTTAGCTGGCAACGCCATCGGAGACGCGTTCAAGGTTTATATGTGCGATATCGGGCTGCTGGTTGCAATGCTCGACGACGGCACGCAGGAAGATATTATCGATGGGAATCTGGGCATTTACAAGGGCGCAATTTACGAAAACATCATTGCTGACGTCTTTGGCAAGATGAACAGAAAGCTCTATTATTTTGAATACAATTCAAAAATAGAAGTAGATTTTATTATCCGATACAATCGTCTTGTAACGGCGGTTGAAGTGAAATCGGCGGATAACGTCTATTCCAAATCGCTCAATTCGCTGTTGACCAAATACAAAGTTGAGAAAGGAATTCGCCTTTCAATGAAAAACGTCGGTTCGCAGGGCGCGATAGATTCCTATCCGCTATACATGGCGATGTTTTTGACGGATAACAAACGTTGACAAGCCCACTACTCCCTATTCCTTACCCCCCATGCTTCCCTGGATTGACATTGCAATTATCGTCGTTTATATGATTGCCAGCGTTGGCGTTGGCTGCTGGTTTTATTTCGCCAGCCGGTCGCCGGAAGGGTTTACCACCGCCAACGGGCGCGCGCCGGGGATTATCGTGGGGCTGTCGATTTTCGGCACGTACGTCAGCAGTATCAGCTTTCTGGCTCTGCCGGGCAAGGCGTTTGTCGGGAACTGGAACGCGTACGGATTGAGCTTGAGCATCCCGCTGGCGGCGTGGATTGCGACGAAATGGTTCGTCCCGTTTTATCGGAACGTTGGGCGCGAGCCGCGCTGGCGGAGAGGACGAGGTTATGCCTCCGAACAAGCCAGATTCGAAGATACCCACATCCAATCGGGAGCCGACCCTGTCGGTTCTGTTTCCGCCTACGCTCATCTGGAAGAGCGTTTCGGAACGTGGGCGCGGGTGTACGCTTCTGCTTGCTATCTGCTGACGCAAGTGGCGCGGATGGGGTCAGTGTTGTTCCTCCTGGCGCTGCCGCTGAATCATTTGCTGGGCTGGGACGTCCGATGGATTATTATTGTCGTTGGGGCGTCGGCGGCTCTGTATTCCATGATCGGCGGGATAACCGGAATTCTCTGGACGGATGCGCTGCAGTCGGTCGTTTTGATAGTCGGGGCGCTGACGTGCGCTTTAATTTTGGTTTTCCAGATGCCGGAAGGACCGCGTCAACTATTTGAGATCGCTCAGCAGAACGACAAATTCTCGCTGGGCAGTTTTAGTGTAACAGATTTCTGCTCGTCCACGTTTTGGGTTGTACTGCTGTACGGCTTGACGATTAATCTTCAGAATTTCGGCATTGACCAGAACTACGTTCAGCGATACCTGACCTCTCCGACGGAACGGCAGGCGAAGAACTCCGTCTGGCTCGGCGCACTGCTGTATCTGCCGATTTCGGCGTTTTTCTTCTTTATCGGGACGGCTCTGTTTGCGTTCTATACTGCTCAGCCGGATTTGATAACCGACCCTCAACTGGCGGCGGACGTTGCCGTGGGAAAAGGCGACGGCGTCTTCCCGTATTTTATCGTTCATCAGCTGCCTGTCGGCATGACGGGGCTGCTTATTGCCGCTATTCTTGCCGCTGCGATGAGTACGATAAGCTCCAGCGTCAACGGCGCGTCAACGCTCACCCTGACGGACTACTACAAACGCTTTTTCCGTCCTGCCGCGGGGGAAAAAGAGCAAATGCTGGTCTTGTACCTCAGTTCGCTCGTCTGGGGCGGTTTGGGAATCGGCTGCGCCTTATTGATGATTTCCGCCAAAGGCGTTCTGGACGCCTATTGGAACCTGATGGGCATATTCAGCGGCGGCATGGTTGGGCTGTTCCTGCTGGGATTCCTTTCCCGCCGGGCGACGTCCAAAATTGCTCTTGTCAGCGCTGTTGTCGGCGTAACAGTAATTCTCTGGATGACCGCTTCCCTGCCCCGATTCGGAATCTGGCCGGAACGTTTTGCCGCGTTCCGCTGCCCGCTCAATGAACTGATGATAACCGTCTGCGGCACCGCCGCCATTCTTGTAACCGGCTTCGCGTTGACGATTCTGGTGACAAAACGCAAGCAGGGGGTAACTGAGAGAAACTGACAGCTGTTAGCCGCCAGGCATTAGCTTGGGAGTTTGCGGTTCTCGGTTTTTAGCGGTTAGCGTTAGAAACCGGAAAAATAAGCTGAGAGCTATTTCGCAACTCGCAACAAATAATAGGCGCGCATAAGTCGGATGAACCATTTATTATTCGTTCAATAATGCGCTTTGTTCTTTAAGCCACCTGTAGACTTCAGAGTCTTCGTGCGCTACATTTAATACGCTATAAAGCTCATCGTCTTGAGCGTTAACATCCAA
>JAZQDP010000398.1:0-1585 GCA_045546875.1 Thermoguttaceae bacterium
GGCGTATAGAGCGGCTTGTACTGCGGATACTTCTGATAAATTGTTCTGGACGTGTACAGATAGCCGTCGTCTTCCTGAGCGCCGGCGATTTTCTCGATTACGGAATCGACGTATTTATCCAGTTCTTCGTTCTTCTCCAGAGCCAGTACGTAAGCAGCGCCCTCGATGATTTTGTACAGGTCAGAGTCGTCAAAGTAAATGCCGCGGAACGGACCGGGTTCCATGCCGGCGGCGCGGGCGAAATTGGGGATACGCGTATCTTCGCATTTCTTGAAGCAGTCTGGGACGGTAACGTCGCAGGCGGTTTTCAGACGCGGCTGCCAGAAGACGTCGTTAACGTTAACGGACGTAAATGGAACAGGCGTGACAGAATAGTCGTTCGTCTGTTCCGACCTGACAGCCTGCGCCGTCAGACAGAACGCCGCAATCGCGGCAATCAGAAAGAGTTTTTTCATAAATCCCCCCTTTCAGGAAAGTAAATAAAAATGAAACTTTTAATACTAGTTTTTGTATACTCTGTATTTTAACAGAAACAATAAACAATGTCAACGGGTAGAACGGATTTTTCGAAAAGAATATTTTGATAGTTGCGAGTTGCGAGAATATTCAGGCGAGCCACGGGTGTTAACCCGTGGGTATGAGCGTAAGCGAACGTAAAGACGAACAAAAGCGGGGGGCGTAAATGTCTGTAAAAAACTCACGCGAAGTTCGCAAAGTTTTAAAAACTCTGCGTACTTTGCATTCTTTGCGGCTTAGAATTTGGCAAAGAAAGAGCAAGCGACCAACGGGAGCGGGTTTAATACGTCTCGCGCGGCAGCGCGGGTTGGCAGCGGAGCCTCGCCTCCTTGAAAAAACTTTCGGTCGTCGTCAAGCTGGCTCCCTTTTACGGAAGTTTTTTCAAGTTTGATTGAGAGGGGAAAACCTTTTTTGAAAAAAAGCCACCTCCCCTCAAACTTCCCTTTCCAAAAAACTTTAGTAAGAGAGAGAACAAAGCGACCAACGGGAGCGGTTTTAATACGTCTCGTGCGGCAGCGCGGGTTGGCAGCGGCGCCTCGCCGTTATTCCTTCTTTTCCGGTACAAACCAGAAGGAGCGCCAGTACTGTTCGTCCAGCGTGAACGGGTTGTACGTTGCGTTCGGGTCAGCGTCGACGGGTAAAACGCCGTAACGAATCATTTCTCGCAAGTACGACCAGCGCGGCACGAACGTTTGAGGCGTTTCTCCGTTGTTCTTATCGTTATAAAGCATGGAATACCGGTTGTCCTCGTTGAGGATATAGTCGCGCCCGCGCTGAACGCCCTTGAGAATCGTCTGGTAGTCCGGGTCGTCGGTCGATTCGAAAACCGGTTTGCCGGACTTCGCTTCGCAGACGCCCAAACCGCCGGCGGATTTGCTCAGCGGCGCCAGAAGAGCCTTCGATTCTGCCGGATACGACAGGTCGAAAATCTCCATGCGGGAATAGCGGGCGTTCGCTTCGCATAAATCGTGTGCGATGGTATGATCCTTTCGCATTCTCGGGTTGGCAGGATTATAATTGTCGTCCTGAATGCCGTAACCGAGCCGGTTCTTGTCCTTTGTAGAAGGAA
>JAZQDP010000399.1:0-12350 GCA_045546875.1 Thermoguttaceae bacterium
CTGGCGGCATGTGCATGAAGTTCGGGGTTACGATATCGACAAGACCAATTTCCGGATTAGCAATCGTTGCTTTCCAGTCGGTAGACGGGTTTTTCCAGCCCCAGCGTTTAGCAAAGCCTTCGACGTCTTCGCCCGGTAAACCTGCAACGGTGTGCATAACCGGCGAAATCGCAGGATTACAATAGCGGTTGACCTGTCCCCACGCGTTGGAGTGGGAGCGTCCCATAAATCCTTGTCCGATAAGTCCTACGTTAATTTCTGCCATGAAATTCTCCTCAGTAAAAAAGTCTTTGGGTGAACAATACCGCCTGCGTTGACGAAAGAACGGAATGCGCCCGATCTCTTACTTAACGCCTGCTTTGATTTATTCCTTGTATTTTACATGGTGATCGAAGAGTTTGCAAGAGAGGGGGACGGAAAAATCTGAAAATTTTCTCTAATTTTTTGGAGTGCAATTAGTCGGTTGAGAAGATAGAGAAGATGGAAGCCGCATAGCGTCTCGACGGGACGCAACCCTTGTAACCGGGTGGCTTTAGCCCATTTCTCCCCATCCCTGACTGTAGGAACGCGCCTAGAGCGATGGCAAGTCGTCATTCTCCATATTCCTGATCATTTCTTTAATTTCCGTAACGCTGCGGCGGATAGATTGTGCGTTCTGAAGAAGTTGAGTCAGAGTGTCACGGTCGTCGTTTTCCATGGCGTCCATGAACATTCCCAAATTGCGGGCAAAGGCGTTTGCTTCGTCCAGAATGAAGTCCTTGTTAGACAGCAACACGTCTGCCCAGACGGACGGCGAGCCATTAGCAAGACGCATCATGGATTCCAGCCCTGTTGAAGCCATGAGCATTGCCAAGGCGTTGCCGGTATCGACGGTATTGGCGATTGCGGCAGAGACAAGGTGCGGCAGATGGCTGATTTGCGCCGCCGCTTCGTCGTGGTTTTCGGAATGAGCAATTTTGATTTTAGCTCCCAAAGATCGCCAGAATTTGACAAGCGTTTCGACGTCTTCCTTCGACGTGTTGTTGCAAGGCGTAATAACAGTAACGCAGTTGTCGAAAAGTCTGTCGTCGGCATGCGCGGCGCCGGAAACTTCTTTGCCTGCCATCGGGTGAGAACCCAAATAGCGGCAACCGTTGTCCAGCGGGGCGTCGTTAAAGAACGAAACGAGAGTATCTTTGACGCTGCCCAGATCGGTAATCAGAGCGGAGCGTTTGTTTGCCTTCGCAGCTTGCTGGATGTAATCCGTCATGAACCGAATTGGCGTTGCCAGGATGATTAAATCGGATTCCTGAACGCACTGTTCCAGCGACTGCGCCGCCATGGAAATCGCCCGAACGCGTTCCGCATCGCGCAGTTCCTTTTCGTTGACGTCCCAGCCAAGAACGTAGTTAGCCGCGCCGCGGGTGAGGGCGGTTTTACCCACCGACGCGCCCATAAGTCCAACGCCGATAATCGAGATTTGATTAAAGATTGTCATAATTGGTTATTGTCGTAATTGCCCGGGGAATCCCCCTTGCGATAAAGCGTACATAAATATCCCTGCGGAAACGCCTACGTTGAGCGAATCGACGCCGGCGCTCATGGGAATGGTTATCAAATCGTCACAAATGGAAATAAAGTCGTCGCTCAGTCCGGCGTACTCGTTGCCTAAAGCGAGAATCGTCTTTTCATGCCAGATATATTTGTTGAGATTGATTGCATTGGGGCGTAAAACCGTTCCAACGAGTTTGAATCCGAATTCTGATCTTAACCGTTCAATTGGTTCGACGATGTCCTGACATCGTCCCCACGGCAGTTTTAAGGTTGCCGCCATGCTGGTGCGAAGGGCGCGGCGGCTGAGCGGGTCGCATGATCGAGTACTGAGAAGCAATCCGTCCATGCCAAGCGCTGCGGACGAACGAAATACCGTTCCCAAATTATCCGGCTTGACGCATTCCGGCAAACAAACCAAACGACGGAACAAGGGATTGAACAGCGCGGAAGCATCCGATTCCTGTTTTCGAATGCCTGCCGCCATCAATCCCATTGAAAAGTCGTAGCCGACAATCGTTCGCATTAAAGACGTGGTTGTCAAATAAACCGGAACGTCTGTTCGATTACATTCCAACGCGATTTTATTCCACAAATCTAGTCGGGAATGGTCTACAAAAACCGAGGCGATTCCGTACGGGCTTTGTGCCAAACGCTCGACAACCAGTTCCCCCTCGGCAATAAACAGGCTTTCCCCTCGCAGCGTCCGCTCTTTGAGGTTGGCGTAGGGCGCGATGCGTTCGTCTGTAATACAGTCAATTTGAACGGGCTGCATAAACGTCTAGACCTCCGCAAATTCAATAAGCTGCGTTACGTATGTAATTGTCAATTCGTCAAACGATTGAATTTTTCGGTTAGCTTTAGACAACGACGCGTACTGACAGTCCGGCTTGAAGATCGCCACGCGGCGCATATAAGCTCTGCACGCCGCTTCAATTCCGGCGTCGGAATCTTCAAAGACGCAGCATTGTTTGGGTTCCATTCCCAGCTTTTGAGCCGCTTTGAGGAAGATTTCCGGGTCTGGCTTGCCTGTCGTTACTTCATCGCAAGAGACGGTGGCGTCGAAAATATCCGTTCGTCCCATAATGGCGTTGATTTTATCGACAACCATCTGAATGTTCTCTTTCGGACCGCTGGAACCGATGGCGATTTTGAATCCTGCGTCTTTGAGCCGTGTTAAAAAACTTTCCACCCCCGGCATGAGAATAAAATTCTCCCGAAAAATATCGCGATAGAGTTCCTCTTTGCGGTCTTCGAGAACTTTGAACTCTGCATCCGAAAACATTGGCGAGCCGTCGGGATTGAAGTACTTTCCATTACGTCGCCAAAACAGTTCAATGATAGATTTAAACGGTCGCCCAAAGGAATTGTTATACATCTCTCGTGTGTATACAATATCGTTTTCTTTTGCAATTTCTTGCCAGGATAACCAATGGGCTTCAAAAGAATCGACAAGGGTTCCGTCCATGTCGAAAATAGCAGCGTAATTCATGGGAAGGGAAGTCTGTTAAATTAAAATGAGAGTTGACTATTGCTAAAAACGTCCGTCAGGAAGTAAAAACCTCCTGACGGTAAAAATAATGTGAACCAATAGTCATTACAATTAAATGACAATGTAAACGATTATAAATCTTTGAGCGAAACCGGCTTGCCATCGGCAGAAAGAATAAGCCTGTCCCACAATGAAAGGTTGGTAGCGTTGTTAATGTTGTTAATATTTTCAGTGGTAACGGTAGCGTTCGTGTCGATAGTGTCAGCGATCCAATGCGTACTGCCGTCTGCAAAGACAATGTTGACGCCTCGTGGGTGCTGGCTTCGGAAAGTTGCCTGAATGAACCCGGAACTTGGTTTGCAAAGCATTTTCAAGCGTTTTAACATGTCGGTTGTGTAATTGGAACCAGGGCATTTTTCAACTTGATCGCCCTGAGTGTTAGACCCGTTGGAGTTTGGACCGATGTCTGTTCCGAGAATAAACCCACATCCCGCCACAGCGCTTGCGCCAGCTCCGCCCAGCGCCCAGACGCCCCGAGAGTCGTCGGCAGTAACGCCAGAACGAATTTCCCCGGCGAGAATTGTGTTGGATGCGCCGTCTTGAATGTCCCCGCTGCGGGTTGAGAATCGATAACCCATGACGCCGCAGATCTTGTTGCTTGCCCACCATTGACGCATACTGGTTTTGGTAAACGTAGCCAAACCGGCGTTGGCAGCGTAACAGCCTCGGCTCCATAACTGACCGTTGCCGTCTTTGTATTCGATGTCTCGATAAGGATCTGACGGGCACAGATAGGAACTGATTTTGGTGCGACGGAGCGTTGCCATTGGCGTTACCCCGGATTTCCCGGACGCGGCAGCGGTGAGGTTGTCTCCAACGGATTTGCTTGGTTCTTTTTTAAGCAAATCATTGAATTCGTCGTACATAGGCATGTTATCCATCTGAGGTAAAATCAGAATGAGCCAGTTTGCGCGCTGATTGTTGCGAGCGGGAGCAACCTGTTCTGTGTTGAGGTTGCCAGAAGTGGTGGCTGGCGTTGCCGCAGGTGGAAAGTACTTGTTGGCTGTTTCGTAATTGAGACACGCCAAACCAATGTTTTTAAGGTTGTTTGAACAGGTCATTCGTCGTGCGGATTCTCGGGCGGCGTTAACTGCCGGAAGAATAAGACCCATTAAAATGCCGATAATGGCAATGACGACAAGTAATTCTACGAGTGTAAAACCACTGTTTTTCTTGCCGAACAGGTTAGCAAAATGTTTCATTTTGAAATACTCTCTGTATGCGACGAAGACGGCTATTGCCACTCAAACCGTCTTCGTCATAAAAAAGGACTAAAAATCTGAATTGCTAAGCGATCTGCCATCTGAAGAAAGGTTCAGACAGTCCCAGATCGAAAACTCGGTATTGTTTTTAACGCTATTGAAATCCTCTGTAAAAGAACTTCTTGTTTGAATGTTGTCTGAAATAAAGTGGGCGCTTCCGTCGGCAAACGCAACCAGAACTCCGGCTAAGTGCATGCTTCTGGTAGTGGCTTGTCGGTTAGAGTTTGTACCCTCGCCGCACGGCATTTTCAGCCGCTGACGATCTTTGGACGTAACCCCCATTCCACTGGCAGAGCATTGGAAAATGTCGTCTGACCCTTCAACCAGATAGTTTGGTCCGTTGTCGTCGCCGCAGATGTATCCGTTTCGACATGTGGCGCTTGAACCGGCTCCGCCCATTGCCCAAGTGCCTCGGCAATCTTTGGCGGAAAGACCGGAACGAAGTTCAGAAATCAGAATTGTGTTGGACGTGCCGTCTGTAATTTCACCGATAGACAACGAATGTCGCGGTCCCATGACGCCTCGCGCCCCGGTGTTAAGCCACCAGCTGTCGTGTCCAAGGTAGTCTGCCAGCGTCAAGCCCATGTTGGCGCCGTAGTTGCCTCGCGCCCATTTTTTATTGTTGCTGTCTGTGTACTGAATTCGGTTGTTGGAGTCTGTAGGGCATTTAAGAACAGGAATCTCGATGTTGCGTAAATATTCAAACGCCACGTCTCCAATAGCGCGCGAATTAGCGTGATTAGCGTTGTTTTCCTCGAACTTTTCGACAAAACTGTTAAACAGGGCGGTTTGCTCGATAAAGGGCAAAATCATAATGACCCAGTTTTCTCGCTGGTTAGTAGGTTGAGGCTGAACGCCGTTGGCATTGTAAGACGAAGCCCATGCCCCGGTTTGAGTGCATGCTGCCGGAAAAGCTTTCCAGCTTTGGTCGTAATTTTGGCATGCCAATGCCAACTGCCGAATGTTGCTGGAACATGTAGCGCGGTTAGCCGCTTCGCGTGCCGAGTTGACCGCTGGCATAAGCATCCCAACAAGGACGCCGATAATAGCTATGACAACCAGTAATTCTACAAGCGTAAAGCCTGCGGAACGCCGACAAGAGCCGATTCGAAAAAACGGAGCGTTTGAGTTCATGACTGTAATTGAATATAAGTAATGTTAAATCTGTTACTGAATGGATTCTGCGTCGATAGTTTGACCATCGGAGGATAAAACCAATCTGTCCCAAACGCCCAGTTCGTAAACGGAATCAAGAGCGTTTGGAGAGGTGGCGGAGGAAATCGTCCCAAGAGAAACCGTGTCTGCAATGAACCGGGAGCTGCCGTCAACCAGGGCAACGTTGACCCCGCCGGGGTGAGAGCTGCGGTTAGTCGCCTGAATGTTGCTGCTGGATCCGTCTGTACACGGCATACCGATTCTGGTGCGTTCTTTAGGATCCATACCCAGCCTGCCTGTACTGCAGTTGAAAACGGAATCTCCTCTGTTGTTCATATTGGGATCAGCCGCGTTGGGACCGTAAGCCTCTCCACCGATAAAACCGTTTTTAGCCGTGGCGCTTGGACCAGCTCCGCCCATAGCCCACGTTCCTCGCGTGTCGGAGGAGTTAATGCCAGCGCGAATTTCTCCAATGAGAATCGTATTGGAGGCGCCGTCTTTAACGTCGGTAATTCGGACGCTCATTCTCGGTCCCATAACGCCTCGAGCGTTAGGATGGCTCCACCAGGAGTTATTGCCCATGTTGTCTGCCTGACCGGTTCCGATGTTGGCGGCATAGTTTCCGCGTCCCCAGGAGTTACCGCTGTCGTCTATGAAAGGAGTGCGGTTAAGACGATCTGTCGGGCAGAGCAAAGAGTTAATTTCTCGCCCGCGAAGCGTCGCCATTGACGGCAAACCGGAAATCGTGGAATTGATGCTTCCAATTGCGTTTGTGTTATCTTTAAGGTACTGGGCGAATTCTTCAAACAGAGGCGCCTGATCCATAAAGGGCAAAATATGGATAATCCAGTTTTCGCGCTGATTGTTGGGCATCATCGCGGGAACGTTTGTCTTTTTGTTGGGGACGACCCCGGACGGCGTACATGCTGGGGGTAAATACTCGTGCGCGTGTTCGTACTCTAAACAAGCCAAAGCCAGGTTTTTAAGGTTGTTGCGGCACTGCATTCCTCTGGACGCTTCGCGAGCAGAGTTTACTGCTGGCAAGAGCATGCCAATAATCATGCCAATGATGGTAATAACGACAAGCAATTCTACCAGCGTAAAGCCGGAACGACGATTAAAAACGCTGAATTTGTGCATCATATCAATATAAACAATAAAAACAATAGTTAAATTTGACTATTCTGAAAAGTTGGCGTCTGTTCCGTTGTTTGAAGGCAGAAGTGGTTAGTGGAATGAGTTTTTTGGAGACTCTGCTCGACGTAACGCTTAAAACTAACCGCTCTAACTTTCGCAATCACAAACTACTAATAATCGCTGGCGGAAATGGTCTTTCCGTCTTTTGATAACAATAAGCAGTCCCAAACGGTAAACTTGGTTTCAGTTTGAGAACCGGAAAATTCGCCAATATCAGGATCGACGGATTTGCGTATTTCAATTTCGTTGGAAATCCAGCGACCGCTGCCGTCGGCAAAGGCAACCATGACGCCGCCTGTGTGCATGCTTCGGGTTGTGGCTTGAATATTTGAACTGCCGGTGCAGGGCATACCCAGTCGAATGGCTTCTGCCTGGTTGATGCCGATGGAACTGCAAAATTGTACGGAGTCTGAAGTCGGACTCGGGTTGTTTGGTCCTGCCGCATCGCCGCCGAAAGAGCCGTTTCCGCTTGTGGCGCTTGCGCCAGCCCCGCCGATTGCCCACGTGCCGCGGCTGTCTATATTATTCAACCCGGAACGCAGTTCTGAAAGCAAAATCGTGTTGGACGTCCCGTCGGAAATCTGGTCTGGAGTAAGGGCGAAACGAGGTCCCATCACTCCGCAGAAAGACGAGTTTTGCCAATAGGTCATATTTCCCATCTGCGTTACAGGACGCAAACCAATATTTGCCCCATAGTTAATTCGTCCCCAGGGATTGCCGGTAGAATCTAAAAATGGGGTTCGGTTGTTTCTGTCTGAAGGGCAGAGGAACGAATTGATTTCTCTCGAACGCAGTTCGCTCATTTTAGCATAAGGGGATTTGCCGGATTTTGGGGTAAAGCTGTCTTCAGAAATCGGAGCGGTTAGGTTGTTGGCAAGCAAATCGTAGATTTCTTCGTACATTGACCCTTGGTCGAGCATAGGCAGGGTAAGAATGACCCAGTTTTCGCGTTGATTGTTGGAAACGGGACCGGGCAGGTCTTGATACATACTTGTCGGTTTGGTTGACGGAACCAGCGCCGGCGGGAGCGTATCGTGCTTTTCGGAATAGACGATGCACGCCAGAGCAAGCTGATGGACGTTGTTTGTGCATTGCAGCCGACGAGCGGATTCGCGCGCGCTATTGACAGCGGGAAGCAAAAGCCCCATCAAAATGCCAATGATAGTAATAACGACAAGCAATTCGACCAGCGTGAACCCAGAAAAGACCGACGAACGGTTAAAACGCCCCGATGTATTTACGATGTTTTTCATGTTATAAGTCCAAAAAAGTGTATAATTAAATACCTACCCTCAATATATATTTTACACCATTATAAAGAAATAATCAATAGCCCTCACAAAGATTTTTGCAAAAAAAATAAAAATCTTGCGGGAAGTGATGGTATTTAGAGATTGGCGTTTGAAATACTCTCATTTTGAATGCATAAAACATTAAATTACTCGCCCCCCTTTTGTTTGGGAAAGATTAGTTTATAATTGGCGGTATAGATGTGAACGCGCTTGGCGCGAATGTTTCTGATTGTGAAACGCTATCATTTGACTTTTGGGTAATTAACCATGTTTTGGAAGGATAAAGTTGTTGTCATTACCGGCGGATCCAGCGGGCTTGGCAAGGAGCTTGCTCAGGCGTTTGGCGCCGCTGGCGGAAAAATTGTTATTGCCGCTCTGGAGCCGGAGATCGTGCAGTCTGCGGTTGAAGAGCTTCAGCAAGAGGGGATCGACTGTTCGGGCGTCCCCTGTAACGTTACCTCTGATGAAGACGTTGACAAGCTCAAAAATTTCGTTTTGGACAAATTCAGCAGGATAGACGTTTTAGTGAACGTTGCTGGGCGAACCGATAGAGGAAAAATGTTGGACTGGACGGCAGACAAGTTCGAGAAGGTAATGCGGCTTAACTTTTTCGCTCTTGTTCGGGTAACGCACGCCTTTTTGCCAGAGCTTCTCAAGACGCAGGGGCGTATAATCAATATCGGGTCTTTGGCGTCGAAATCGGCGTCTCGCTGGACGGGCGCTTATCCGAGTTCCAAACATGCCGTTGCGGCATACTCTCAACAGTTGCGTCTGGAACTGGGCGATCAAGGGTTAAAGGTGTTGCTGGTCTGCCCGGGACCGATTGCCCGAGAAACGGAACGCCTGTACCCTCTGGAAGGTTTAGAGGATTTGCCAGAATCCGCTCGTCGACCTGGCGCCGGGGTAAAGGTTAAAAAACTCGACCCCAAGAAGCTGGTTGCTGCCATTCTCAAGGCGTCAGAAAAGGGTGCGCCGGAACTGGTTATGCCATGGAAAGCCCGTATTCTGTTTGCTATCCAACAGTTATTCCCCAGACTGGGCGACTGGTTAGTGCAGAAAAACACCTGAGAACTTGACGAGTAAGATGCAAGTTACAAAAGTAAACGTGGCAAGTGGTAAGTGGTAAGTTGCAAAATGTTTCAATATAAACATTCGACTAACCACCAACCGCTTGCCACTCTTTTTATACTGCCTCACAGGTGCGGAGTTGCTGGAAGAACCTTATATGATTTGTTCTTAAAATTGTACGGTTCCTTCGACCGGGTGATGGTCAGACAAGTACAAACCGTTTACTTTGTCGGTAATAACTTTTGACGCAACTGGTTTGAAGCAGGGGGACGCCCAGATAAAGTCAATGCGTTTGTTGAAATTCCCCTTTCCCCAGGCGTGGTACGTCTGTTCGTCTGTATTGGGATGTAAAACGGCGTGGACGTCGATCAACGGAACAGGCGACTGAATTTCAATTTTTTTGTTTGGGTCGGTCGAAGTTATTTTAGCTCCCGCCAAATAGCGCATCGGCAGGCTGTCTTTTGTGCAGTTCATATCGCCGGTAATGAAAACCGGATCGTTATGCTTTCTTTTAGCAATGAATTGCGCTAAAATAATAGCGCCTTCCAGTCTCGCTTTCATGCCAATGTGGTCTAAATGCGTATTGTAAAAGTAAACCGCTTTGTCGGTCGGCTTGCCGTTTTCCAAACGAATAAACCGTCCCCAGCAAACGGTTCGCGGGCAGGCTGCGTCATGAAGCTTGGAACCCGGAACGTCCGGGGTTTCGGACAGCCAGAAAACGCCACATTCCGATTCGTCCAACATCCAGCGGGATTTGTTGTACAACACCGGCGTTCCTTCGCCTCGCTCTGCGCTGACGTCGCGGGGACGAAAGACCATTCCGTAACCGGGTAAATCAGATTTAAGATTGTCAACCTGGCTGAGTTCTTCTTTCTCCGGATTGAGAATCGCTTCCTGAATTCCAACGAAATCGTAATCGCCGCGTTTGATCAGGTCAACGGCTCCCGGACGACGATTTTTCCATTCTTCCGGCTGACCAATTTCACCGTACGAAAGGCGAATGTTAAACGTCAAAACTCGAATGTCGATCGGGCTTGAGGAATTGTTGGCGTCATTTGCCTCAACGACGGAAATATTTACAAGAATAAGCGCAAAGAACGCAAAAAGATATTTTTTCATGTTATTACTGAAGGTGGGAATAAAATGAAGGGAAAAAAGATTTATACGGCTCATTAGAGCCGTACGCCAGAAGTCAGGAACGAAAAGAATATTCTTTCGTTCCTGACGTAACGATTTTGTTACAGTGGAGATAAAATCATTCTCCACGCAGCTTTAAGCCGTGTTCAGACAACTTGGCTTTGATTTCGTTTAAACTCGTAACGCCGAAATTTTTGCAGTCGAGCAATTCGTCTTGCGTGCGGCGAATGAGTTCTCCAACGGTGGTGATGTTGAGCCTGCTCATGCACTTTCGAGCGCGGACGGACAGGTCAAGGAAGGACAACGGCTTGTTGAGCAGAAGCTGTTCGTCTGGCGTGAGCAGTTCGTCGTCGATAGGAGCCGGTTCGTGAATCGGAGCTTCGTTTGCCGTCTGCCCGAGGGTAAGACCTTTGCTTTGCAGCATTTCTTTGATTTCTACCAAAGAGGTTTCACCAAAGTTTTTGCTTCCCAAAAGTTCCTGTTCGGTATATCGGCACAGATCCCCCAGCGTATGGATGCCCATCTTTTTGAGCGTGTTGCGGCTTCGGACGGAGAGTTCGAAATCTGAAACCGGGGTTGCAAGCTGTTGAGCGAAATGATCTCTCTTTCGTCTGGCGTCTTCGTCAAAGAATCCTTCGTCTGTCGCTTGAGTGTCTTTTAAGTACAGCCGAGCGCGTTCGTTGTCTGGAAACGCTTCCAAAACGCGTTCGTAGCACTTGGCGGCAAGCTGGTATTCTTCACGGTCTTCGTACATCAATCCGAGGTTGATAAGCGCCCCAACGTGTGAGGGGAACTGCATTGCAGCGCGTTTGTAGAGCTGTAACGCAATGGCGTCGTTGCCGCGGCGGTCGTTTTCTAACGCTAAGCCGAACAGAGCGCCGGGGTGAGCGCCGTTGGCTTCGACAGCGCGTTCGTACCACGTGATGATTTCATCGCTTTGAGCGCCCATTTTGGAAGCGGTGGCGCCGCGTTGATATAAATATTCGGCTGTGTGCTCTACTGCGCCGGAAAGAGAATCCAAAATTTGGAGCGCGCCGGGAAGGTCGTTCATGTAACGGCGAACTTCGGCTATGCCCAAATTGCAGATGTCCTTGTCGTACCCGGCAATAATCGCAGCGCGATATTTTTCTTCAGCTTCGGCATACCGCTTTTGAGCGAAATAGTTTTTAGCCTGATAGAATCGGTCTAATGCGCTCCCATCGCCATGGCTTAAAGACGCTAACGATTTAGCGTACTCGCCTAAAAGGTACTGGCAAACGCCCAAGCGAACGTAGCTGGCAGGGCTGTTGGTTTCGTTTTCCAGTTCTGCAACCGCATCGCGGAAAATACGATAATTGGGATGACTTGATCCAATAACACGACTGATTACTTCAATTTCTTGCGGACCAAAGGCGCTGTTCATAAGAACAAGCTGTTTAAGATCAATGTCGTAAGGATTGCTATACAAGATGTAGTTCTCCTAAGGAACAATAGCGCTTTACAGAACGAATTTCACAATGCATACAACTGAAAACGCTATTAAATTTTCAGAGATTTCTGTCGAAACTCGCGTAAATAAAAAAAGAGCCAAAGATGGGAATCGAACCCGCAACCCCAGCTTTACGAAAGCTGTGCTCTGCCGATTGAGCTACTTTGGCTTTTTTCGCTCGCCTGAAAGAAAACGTCCTCTCAAACAAGCGTAGATAAATATAACAGATTTTCTGTTTTCTGTCAAGGGGGGAGAAAGAAAATTTTTCAAATTCTCCCGCCGGACGCTTTTATTACAGCGTTCTCACTTCCCAAGATTCGCTCGGTTCCGAGGCGTTAAACTGGGTGTCTTTGTTGGCAATTACCGCAACGCGATAGCTCGTGTTCGGTTTGAGATTCGGAATTGTAAAGCTCGTGCCGACGACTCGTGTGTTAGCGTTTGTCCAGCGTGTACCGTCTGTTGTGTACTGAACCGTATACGACGGCGCCAAGACGGTCGAATTCTTGCCGGTTACAGCGTCCCATTCGACCAGAACGCTTGTACTGCTCGTCGCTGTCGCGTTGGTTAAGACCGGCTTGTTGTACGGGGCGATTGTCGTCTTGACGGTCAGCGCCGCAGTCCACGCCGTGGTACAGACGCCGTCGCTGAGGTTGATTTGGATCTTCTGCTGCGTGTTGGACGGGAGGTTG
>JAZQDP010000400.1:0-13061 GCA_045546875.1 Thermoguttaceae bacterium
GATGACGAATCTGAACTGCCCAACGATGATGAACAGGCGTCGCTATCTGAGTCAGATGTTGATGCGTCGGAATCACTATAGAAAGACGAGGAATTGTTCGCCGGTTCATTTGAACTAGAATTGCTAAACGAACCATTTGGATTCCAAAAGCTATCGTCATAATCGTAGCTGAAGTCGTTCAATATTATCTCCTTGTATATGTGTATTTAATTCAAAAACGTGAATATACCTTGCTCAACAACAGAATTCATTATCTGTATTATAAGTGTATTACATCATATCAGAGATGTCAAGCGTTTTTTAGGGAATTTTTATAGAAATTTAAAATATTTTTATAAAAATTTGGCAATTGTCCTAATTTTGAACTGATGTATAATAGCATTTGTATAATAGCATTATGAACATCAAGTCCTTGAATTACTGGTTAAAAGTGAAAAATTGGCGAAAAAAGATTCGTTTCAAAATATTTGCGTAAAAATCGACGCGTTTTTTGTCCCAATTGTGGTTCCCGAAAATTTTGGCAATTAACCGATGGTCGTCGTCAATATCAACGTTGTAAAATGACATATCATGACCTTACCGGTCAATGGTGGAACATGGTCAAATTGCCAATGGACGATTGGTTGCGGATTGTGAAATTATTCGAGTGCGAAACTATGCGAGGTAGTGGGTGAAGTTTTGCTTCCGAACAAGCGGGATTCGATGCCCCCACTTCTAACTATAATTACACCTTCTGTTCGGCTTCGCGAACCACTGCTAAAACCTCACTTGGAGAAGCGGCTTGTCGGAGATTATCGAGAAAGCCTGACTGACGAATCAAACGCCCCAAGCGGGCAAGAGTTCGCAAATGGTTAGCGTCGTCTGTTGAACATAACAGAAAGAAAACGTCAACAGGGATAGCCTCTGTTCCAGCCTGCCCCATAAGAATAGGTCGCGGCGTTATTCCCAAAGCAATAAACGGTTCTGCCAACAGATTTGTTAGCGGTCTTCGGGGGTGCATCAAGCTCACGCCGCAGTCAAGAGCCGTTGACGCAATCTCCTCACGCTGCCGAACGGCTTTCGCCATAGCGTCAGCGTCCCAAAGAAGACCGGTTTGCGCTGCCAATTTAGAAAGTTCATCTATCACCGATGACGACGTTCGCGCGTCAAGAGGAATGGCAATAGCGTCCGGCATCAGAAGGCTGGAAATCTTGACCAAATGATGAGCCACCACATCGTCCATTTGCTCCTGACCTTCTAAATCGTGGAGTTTATCTTCTATCCATTGATGTAACGCCGGACGGGCAAAACGCCATTCTCCCCCAATTTTTTGGGCAGGAATATGTCCCCGTTCCGCCCAGCGTTGAACCTGCTTGGGCAATACGTGCAATAACGAGGCAACTGCATTAACATCTAAATAGTCCATTGATTCTCGTGGGGTAAAATGTGTTTATTAGCGGGAGGCAGAAGGCGTCATTCGGAATTTTTGAGTTGCGATAGGCAAAACTACAGTCTCTTGCCTTACTTCCTACTTTAAAATCTTCGTCAGGAACTCTTTTAGTTCGGCGCCATAGTCGGGATCGGCAAGGGCATATTGAGTAAAAGCCTTAAAATAGCTGTGAAAGTTGCCAATATCGAATCGCATTTCGTTCTTTCGGCAACGAACGCCCAAAACCTTTTTGCCGTCATTAATCATGGCGCGAATGGCGTCTGTGAGCTGAATTTCGCCATTTTTACCGGGTTTCGTTTCGTGCAAATACGCAAACAAGTCTGACCGAAACACATATCTTGCCGCACATGCCAAACGACTGGGCGCATCTTGAACCGAGGGTTTTTCGATCATATCCGCCATTTGAAATACGCTTGAAGCCTTGCCCATTGGTTTAGCAATGCCATAATGAACAACATCTTCTTTGGGAACTTCTTCCAGAGCAATAACCGCGTCAGCATTTTCCTGCTCAAAGATTTCTGTCATTCTGGCTACCACTTTTGCCTTGGCGTGCATGCCGAGCATAGAATCCCCCAAGGCAACAACAAACGATTGATTTCCAACTACGGGTTCTGCACATAAAACAGCGTGTCCTAACCCCAGCTGACGTCTCTGACGAGTATAAAAATACTCAACATTCGCGCGTTCAAAAGCCAGTTCTGCCAACAGTTCTTCTTTGCCTGTTCGACGCAGATTTTCAATCAATTCTGAATCAAGATCAAAATGATTTTCAATCGCCGTCTTGCCAGGACCGGTAATAAACAGCATCCGATTGATGCCGCAGGCGTTGAGTTCCTCTACAACATACTGCACAACCGGTTTACGCCCAACAGGAAGCATTTCTTTGGGTTGACTTTTCGTTAGCGGCAACAACCTTGTACCACGTCCCGCAACAGGAATTACGGCTAATTCTACACTCATGACGTTATAATTGACTTTATCTTAAATTCAATGCGATTCAGACGTCTTTTTAACAGATTCTGTTATCGCTTTTTTGACATACACCAAAGCAGATTGGACTGTTGAAATAACCGTAATCCAGACGGAAACAATCATTGTCCACTGAACAGTTGGCAAAATATACGCACAGGGCATTTTATCTGCAAAGGGAAGAAGGGTCAAATAGAGTAAAGACGCTATAGCGGCAATGCACTGGAATCCCATCTTGATTTTCCCTGACCATTTAGCGGAAAAATCTATCCCCTGCCCTTCCATATAGGAACGCAAAATCGTAATTATCAACTCTCGGGAAACGATAACTACCGCCACCCACGGACGCAAACCGGTCGGATACCCCATCGGGTCGTTTGCCAGTTCTGGAATAGCGCACAGAAAAATAAACGTCCCGCAAACAAGCATTTTATCGGCAAACGGGTCAAGAATTCTACCCAGTTTAGTAACCTGATGAAAATGCCGCGCCCACCAGCCATCGACAAAATCGGTTATAGACGCCAATACAAACACGATTAACGCTGACAGATACAACATCGGAGCGTCTGCGGACGCCAAACCAATTAACACAAACAATACTATCGACAGCGCTATTCGCAATGCTGACAATGCATTGGGAACGTTTTTCCAGTTCGTCGTTTGGGCTTCCATGGATAATCCTCTTTCATTAAGAATTTTACTGTTACAGGTCGTCTCTTACAGGGGCGAAAAGAATTCGACCGCATGAACCACAAACACAAAATTCACCGGAAAAGACCTGACCGATCTTGTTTTTAACCTGAGTTGTGTTGCATCCTCCACAAAAACCGTTCGTCAGCGGCGCCAATACGTCATATTGTCCACTGTGAGCAAAAGAGTCTCTCGACAGGCGAAAATAAAGATCCCGAAATTCCGGAGGAAGCTTGGCTTCGAGTTCTTTTAACGCTGAAACTAATTCGGCTCTGCGCTGTTCTAAACCAGGACGTTTTTCTTCCATGTCGGCTTTGAACTGTTCAAAGGATTCTTGAACTTTCTGAAGCGTTTGCTTAGCGTTGGCAGCTTCGGCTTCAAGCGTTTCAATCTTTTCCAAAACTTCAAGAATTTCGTCTGACAAAACGCTCATTGCCATCTTGCTGGCTTTAATATCCTGCTGGAGAGCTTTATATTCATCGTTAGATTTGCACTCCATAAGCTGAGATTCTCGTTTTTTAATCTTCGCCTCTCCGTCGTCCAGCTGACCCTGTTTAACGGCAGCGATTTTTTTCTGCTCCAAAACGCGTTCGTCGGCTTCGTCAACTGTCTTTTGTTGCATATCAACCTTTTGGCGATGCAACGCCAAAATTCGCGGAGCTTTCGTTAAAGCGTGATGTATTTCGTTAAATCGATTATGCAAACTGTAAATCGAACGCAACGTCTCTATTACGGGATTGCTTTCCATAGGATTGTCTTTCAAAAAAACACGGATTTCTTAAATTGTTAATTATATTATACCAAATTTCAATCGTTTGAAAAGCAATCCCCCCATTGTTAAATTTAGAAATTTAGAAAGAATACATTCAACCTGTGATTGCATAATAATGGGATAGAGAACGCCTAATAAAAAAACGAACCGGAATGATGGAGTTCTCGTTCCGGTTCGCAAGTGAAATTCTAAAGTTCAATCGTTAGGCGCGGACGTAGCCGGGGTCGATTTTACGAAGTTCATCGACCATGACGTCAATCGTGTAATCGAGGTCTTCGTCGGTGTGGTCTGACGTGATGAAGAATCGCAGACGCGCCGCGCTTTCTTCAACCGCCGGGTACATAATCGGCTGGACGTTGATGCCTCGTTTGAACATTGCGTTGGACAGTTTCAAGGCGTGAACCGAGTTGCCCAAAATAACCGGGACGACGGGCGTTCCACCGCTGGTTCCGGTGTTGAGATGGAACTCTTTCGCCTTGGCAAGGAATCGGTCAGCGTTGTGGTGCAGTTTGGCAACGCGCTGCGGTTCCTTTTTGAGCAGTCGCAAAGCGGCAAGCGCAGCCGCGGCGTTGGGCGGCGTAATGCCGGCAGAGAACACAAATCCCGGCGCGGTGTAACGCAGATACGTAATCAAGTCGGACGAGCCGGAAATGTATCCGCCTGCGGCGCCAAAGGATTTACTCAGCGTACCCATCCAGACGTCAACGTCTGCCGGATTGAGATTGAAGTAATCTCTCATGCCGCCGCCGTGCGGACCCATCGTACCCATTGAGTGCGCTTCATCAATCATCAGCAGGGCTTTGTACTTCTTCTTAATCTCAATCAGTTCCGGAATCGGAGCGATGTCGCCGTCCATGCTGTAAACGCCTTCGACGACAATCAGAACGCGGTTGTATTCTCCGCGGTAGCGTGACAACAGGTCTTCCGCCATCTTCCAGTTGTTGTGCTGGAACGGACGTCGGCGCGCGCCGGACAGGATTGCGCCCTGAAGGATGCTGTTGTGATCCAGCGCGTCGTGAAGAATCAGGTCGCCCGGCTTGAGCAGGTGCCCGATAACCGTTTCGTTGGTCGCGTGCCCGCCGAGCATGACAACCGTGTCGTCGGTTCCGATAAAGTCGGTAATCTCTTTTTCCAGTTCGATGTGAATCGGTTTCTGACCGGAAACGAGTCGGCTGGCGGAAACGCTGGAGCCGTATTCTGCGACAGCGTCTTGAACCGCTTTGACAACTTCCGGATCGCCGGACGTGCCGATGTAGTTATAGCTGGAAAAGCTGATGTACTCTTTGCCGTCGATATGGGTTTTATTGTTGATAATACCCTGATGAACGGTGAAGTACGGGTTTCTCATGCCGGTTGTGTTCTGAATCTCAAAACTCTGCTTGAGTTTTTTGACTTCGGGCCACTGGCTGATATTCCATGCGGATTCCGGAATCTTGTCCAATTCCAAATGAGCGCGCTGACGCGGGCGGGACCCCATGTACTTTTTAATCGCCTGAACAACGTCGTTGGCGGTAATCAAGTTTTGAAGCTCTTCTTCCGGGAACCGTCCGCCGAACGTCTCTTCCAGGCTGGCGAGAATTTCCATTCGTTCCAGAGAATCCAATCCGATTTCGGTAATCGGGGTTTCCATGGTAAGGTATTCGGCGCGTTCGCGAGCGATCGCCTTGACCTGCATGAGAACGATTTCCGCAACGCGTTTTGTATCGTTGGCGTCAATTTGAGCGGCGATGTCTTCCTGCTTTTGAACCAGCGGGTGTTCTTTAATCGGTTTTGGAACCGGTTTGCTGACAGCCGGCGCGGCAGATGTTGCGGAATCGGTCGTTTCCGCGCCTTCAGACCAGGCGTCGTCCGCGCGTTCTTTTGTAACTTTCGGTGCTTTTTTCGGGACTTCCATTCCCAGCCCGTCAACGGCGGCGTCCCAGCGGTTGAGTTCCGCCAGCGTTCCGTCCAGATACTCCTGACGGCAGGCGTGACGCTGAATCTTGCCGCTGGACGTCTTGGGAATGCCTCGCTGTTTCATCAAAATGATAACGTCGATTGGCAGTTCGTGTTCGTTGGAAATCGCCTTGCGAATGGCGGCGAAAAGTTCTTCGTCCGACGCTTCGTGACGCCGTTCGACTTCCTGAAGAAGTACGAGACGTTCTTTTCCGTTTTCGTTGACGATAAACAGCGCGCATTCGTCGCAAAGTTCCGGATGGCTGTGAGCGCTGGTCGTTTCAACGTCCTGCGGATAAATATTGACGCCGTGAAGAATAATGAGGTCTTTCAGACGACCGGAAACGAACAGTTCGCCGTCGTCCAAAAATCCGAGGTCGCCGGTTCGCATATAGGGTTTGTCGTGCGTATCAGCCGTTTCCGCCTGGAAGATTTCTTTGGACAATTCCGGCTTGTTGAGATAGCCTTGGGCGCAAGACGGGCTTTTCACCCAGATTTCGCCGATTTCGCCCTGTTTGCACGTCTTGCGGGTTTCCGGATCGACGATAAGAACGGTTTCGTCCATAAGGCACTGACCGCTTCCGACAAGCGTTCTGCCATTTTCAGCGCCGCGTTCAACCTTGACGGCTTTGCGCTGACCGAGAAGGTCTGCGTCAAATGTGCGAATAACCGGGTTTTCGTGAACAAAGCCGCCGGTAACGATGAGTGTTGCTTCAGCCAACCCGAAGCACGGATAGAAGGCTTCGCGCCGGAATCCGCACGGGGCGAACTTTTCGCAGAAAGCGTCGATCGTTTCCGCCTTGACCGGTTCCGCGCCGTTAAACGCCACTTGCCAACTGCTCAAGTCCAGCTGCTCCACTTCATTTGGCTTAATTTTACGAATGCAGTAGTCGTAAGCGAAGTTCGGTCCGCCGCTGGTTGTTCCGCCGAATCGGCTGATAGCGGAAAGCCATCGGAACGGACGCTGTAAAAACGCCATGGGCGACATGAGAATGTTGGGGCGACCAACGTAAATCGGCTGCAAGACGCCGCCAATAAGTCCCATATCGTGATAAAGCGGAAGCCAGTAAACGCCCAACCCGCTGCGTGTGTGTTCAAACGAATAGGAAATCAGAGCTGAGTTGTGTAACAGATTAGAATGGTTGAGCACGACGCCCTTGGGCGTTCCGGTCGACCCGGAGGTGTACTGCAGGAACGCCAGCGTGTCGCCATGAATGTCTGGCATTTCCCACTTTTGCGCTTGATCGTTGTCCATTTCATCGGTCGAATACCAGTTAAGCGACTTCAAAAACGGCGTTTCGTCAATAAGCTCGTTGACAAGTTCCAAAACGTTATTGGTTGTCAGAGCCGCTTTGGCGGAGCAGTCTTGAGCGATTGCCTGAATGCGTTCCAGAGAACGGTTGCGGCGCGGCGGATAAACCGGCACTGCCGTTACGCCGGCGTAAAGGCACCCGAAAAATGCAGCGATAAAGTCTAATCCCGGAGGAAAAAGCAACATTGCTTTTTGACCAACCATGTCGTTGGCTTGGAACCACGCAGCAATCGCGCGAACGCGGCGATCAAGCTCGGCATAAGTCCATTGTACCAAATCGTTTTCGCCGTCTTTGAGAAATCCAAACGCAATGTCCTCAGACTGATGACAGGCGCGATGACGTAATAAATCTACTAACGTAGGGGGACCAAAAAATGATCCTGGCAAATGGTCAATATGAATTGTACGATTTTTTTCGGTTGACATAACAATCCTCAAAATGAAATAAAATTAACGCTTTTAACGTTTTTATCGGGGATTTATCGGTACGTGAATAATAGATATACTAAATTATTCCCTTTAATTAAAACAATCTGTCGACACATGCGTTAAAATAGCTATATCTATCGCATTTTCTAATATCTATACATTTTAACCATTTTACACATCTAAAGTTTTTTTACAAGCGGGGGAAAGACAAACCAGATTATCGATAACACAGAAAAATCTGACAATATGCTCTACTGAGCACACCCCACGTTATTGTCGAGATTATTTGTTTAAAAAGAAAAAAGCCAACGCTAACGCAATTTTCAGGAAAGTATGTCAACTTACGGAAGCAAAAGTCAACTGGGAAATGCCGAAAAAATGCGTTAGCGTCGGTCAGTTCAAAGGAGTTTTGACGAAATGAGGGTGGGAGAAACGTTAAACGAACTCCCAATAAAACGATAAGTTAAAAGTGAACAAAAAACGGTAACGTATATATTATTGAAGGAATTTGGTATGTAAATTAAATGCCTTGAATTTCGTTAAGCATACGGCTTAAAGCGATATCCAGCTTCGCTTCGGTTTCGTATGTTCCAGCCGCGATTTCAGCACGAATGCGATTGACCAAATCCATGCGGATGCCGTCAGTGTTGGCAACGCTTGAAGCGGTTCCGATTGCGCTTACATCAGAAATATTGTTGTTGACGTTGGAAAGACGAATTTCATCTTGGATGGTATTGGCAGCCTTAGTTTCGGAAGCCGGGGCGGCGCCGTTGACTGGCTGAGCCGATGTGGTCTGGTTGACGCGCTGAATTCCAAACAGGGGGTTCATTCCATTGATCTGCATGATGTACCTCGCTAAAGCAATGTGTTATTGTTGGGGGTGAAGCAGTAAGTGTTAACCGCTATAACTTCCATGTATTAAAGTGTTTTTGATACAGACACAACATATCGACTATATCAAAGACAAACGATTATAGCATAAAACCGAATTGAAAGGAAGAGCAATTTTTGCATCTTGCAAACTCTTTTATTCCTGTACCGATTTTAGCCGGTCGAAACTCGTAAGTCGTTATTTGGCTTGAAGTTTCGTTTCGCAATCTTTTTTATCAATCGCTTATACCATTGTTACGAAATATCCCCAAAATAGTTCACAAGAAAGAAAAAATTTTTTGAAAATTTTGAATCGAACGATAAATTGACTCCTAACAACGTTTACGTAAATCACTCCAGTTCACGGATTTAACCTCAATAAACTCCAGGCGTCAACTTACCGGAAGAGCCTCAATTACGGCGCGGGCTTAAACCCTTCCGCTTTTATAAACCACTGTCCATTTCGCGGGAATCCGGGAGCTTCGCCTTTGGTTCGATCGACTTCCGGCGCGCCGTCCCAGCCGCCAGCCATCATGCCGATGGCGTACAGAAGACCGCCGTTTCCCGGCAGGTACGGGCACGGATTGTTTGCGTTGACGCCGCGCAGATCGTAGGCGTTTCTCGGGCTTTGATGAAGCAAAATCTCCACAGCAATTTCCGTCTCGCCGGTTCTCGCCGCGCACATGGCAGTCCAGGGGAAATCCCAGCCCCAAACACGATCCCAGCGCCACGACTGGTAAACCTTCTTCACGGTTCGACGCGCCGTTTCTGGATCCACTCCTGCCGTTGGCGGAATCATCCCATAAACGCCAACCGGGTTCGGATGTTCCCAATTGTATTTTTCGTAAGAGTCGAGCCATTCCGCCGAGTGAATCCAGACAGCCTCGTTCTCCGGAAGCCCCGGCAAAGTCGGGAGCGGCGCGAGATGGTCTGCAATCTCGTCCCATTCTTTTACGCGTTCTTTTCCCATGCGTTCCCGCCAGAGGTTAGCTTCACGCAGACCGAAACGCCAGTACGCCAGGTCGAAAACGCTGTCTCGGGTAATTCCGCATTCGCTCGGCGGCATGACCGGATCCAGGCGCCAGACGCCCGCTTCGTCCTTCGTCGGGTACGAAGCCATGTACTTCGCAGTTTCGTCGAGGATTTCCGCCCAGCGGTCGAGCGTCGCCTGAGTCGGTCGGTTTCGATACTCAAGCTCCGCAAAAATCATCGGGTGCGGCTCTTTCCACAGCAAAACCTGATTCCCCACCCACGGCGACGTGCGCCCTTCCGGTCCGATTGCCTTCTGCCACTGCGCGCCGTCGTAGCCAAGCTGACGAGCAAGAGCTTTCGCGCCGGGAAGGTTCTTTTTGTAACAGTCCAGCGCCCGATCCGAGAGTTCCAGCCGATCCCAAAGCGCGTAATGCGCCAAGTGCCAGTAAATCATTTCGCCGTGGTATCGACCGTTCCACGGATCCGTTCCCAAAAGCCCTGTCTCGGGCGGCGGGTAACTGCCGGCGGAGTTCGTTCTCATAAGATACTGCGAAAGGACGATCCGGCGTTCCAGTTCCTTCCAGCGCGGGTCTTTGCTGAGCGAAAGATCGATAGCCGCGCCGGACTTCCAGAACTTTTCCCATGCCGCGGCAGTTTGAACTTTCAACTCCTCAAACGACCGAAGCGCTTCCCGCTCAATTTTCGGCAAACCGTCATAAAACGAGCAGGCAAATTCACAGACTGCGTCGTTCGCTGTAACCGTCAGTTCGTGACGCGCTGGATTGACTTTCAAAATGCAGTTGTCCGCGCAGTCTGCACAAACCGTATACGTGAATTCGTCCACCTTGCGCTGAATTTGAACTGAACGAACGGAATTGCCCGGTATAACCGCAGTCGTATGCTTTTCCGGAACGTTGAAGTCGCCGGAATAGCGCGCCATCTGAATCGTCGGGTACGGGAAATCAATCAAAACGACGATTTTCCCTTGAGCGATCAGCGGCGATTCCACCCGGGCGCAGACGCAGTCCGAATCCATCCGCACGAGCGTTTCGACTCGAACCGGCTTGCCGTCCAGCTGAAACTCCGTCGTTTGAAGACCCGTCCAAAGATCAAGCCGCCGCCGAACGTTTTGAATTTCAGAATCCTTGATTGGCTTAAAGACGGAATTCCCCTCAGCGCGAACGAGACGGATTCGCCCCAGATCGGCGCGGTGCGGATTCTGGCGAAGCCAATTACGCAGAGGCTCCTGCTCCGGAGTGAACGAATTATCGCCCTCATGCGGCTGGTTGCGTCCCTGCTGAAACGTTCCCGTCGCTGGGACGTCGGCAGGTGTAAATCCTTCCGGAAGCGGAAACGAATGCCAGCCCCAGTGCGCCATAGTATTCCCGCGCGTTGTCTGAAGTCCCGTCCGGTCAACGTTAAAGCAGAACTCGCCGTTTCCCAGCGGAATCTCCAGATTCGCCTCATCGCTTGTAATAGCGTGACGGCTGACAACGGCGCAGCGGTCAATCGGCTCTGCAAAGAGGGACGACGAAAGCAACAGCAAAAGGCAGTAGGAAAGCCAACGGAAGGATAGAATTTTGTTCATCGGGTTGTACTCACATGTAAAATTGTTATGGCAGCGTCTTGAAACCTCGTATTTGTACAAAGGTTCTCACTTCCCGTATTGTAATACACCCTCGACGCGTTGTCAAGACATGATTATATTGCGAGGCGAAAAGAAGCCCTGCCAACCGCTTGCGGCGGCAGCTTCCAAAAATCTTTAGAACATAAAAAGCCGCTCTGTCCTGTTGGTTCGCGAGTGTCCTGTCCGCCCCTCGAGATCGTTTCTATTACACACGCTTTGAAATTCGATAGTATTCTCTTCTACACTATTGACCGCCATGGCTAAATCAATTATAATAATCAGTACTGGTTGAACGTTCAGTTTCCCCCCTGATTTAGAAGGAATGAAAATATGAAAAAGAGAATTATCTTTTATTCGATATTCGCTCTTATCGTATGCGCAGCGCTTGCAGTCTATTATAATTTACAGGTTCAGCTCGGCAAAATGTCGTCTCTAACATGGTGGGACGTTAAAAAATACACCATGCAGAATAAAGGATTGCCGATTGAATTTATGGGCAGATATACTCAGCCGCAGCAGGAAGCGATGATTAAAAAAGCCGAGAGCTTGCGCGATGCGGCTCAACGGGGAGACGTTGCAGAGATCAAAAAGATTATTAAATCAGGCGTAGTTATCGACCTTCCGGCAACTCATCGAGACGAACTGTCTGCGCTGCATATCGCGGCGATGAACAATCAGGTTGAAGCCTGTAAAGTTCTTTTGGACGCCGGCGCGACGCCTGCTATTACCGGGAAACGCGGCTTTGGCGCTAATACTGTAGTTGGCATGGATACTGACGGTATGCAGCCAGTCGATTACGCCGTTACAAATCCGAAGCTTTTAGAGATATTTCTCGACGCCGGCGCGCCTGTAGAAACGCCAAGAATATACTCCATGACTTTAATTCAGCTTGCAGTCTATCAAAACTGTCCGGAATCGGTTGAGCTGCTGGCAAAGCGAGGCGCGAACTTGAATTCTGCCTTTGAAGTTGTCAAAGACGTTGAAATGCTCGAACTGCTGCTCAAACTAGGAGCTAAACCCACTCAGGCAGATGTGAATAATATTGGCGCCAGCAGCCCGAATAAAGAAGAACTTAGGAAATGTTTAGAAAGTCACGGCTATACGCCGAGCCTTGACTCGCTCTTACGCGAAGCAATCGGACGCCACGACTTGCAAGCTGTTCAGGACATTCTCAATCGCGGCGCCGATCCCAACGCCCGTTCTTCAAAGAGTCAACGGACGCCTTTGCATGACGCAGTGGACTATGGGAATGTCGAAATTGTCAATATTCTTATCAAAGCCGGGGCTGACGTAAACGCTCAAGATATAAAGAAGGACACGCCTCTAATGCTTCTGGCTTGCAGCATAAGTCGAATAGACGTTGCCAAAGCGTTACTTGAAGCAAGCGCTGATCCGACAATTAAAAACAAGGGGGGCGCAAATCCAATTAAAGCGGCTAAGGCAAATCATTTTACTGCTATGTATAAACTGTTCAACGAGTATAGCAAAAAGAAACAGGAAGAGAAAAGTAATAGACAAATAGGTAATTAAAAACGCTTTCGTTTCTTTCGTATTTTTTCAGCAAAGAGTGGACAATATGTCCGCGAACCCGCAGGACGGAAGAGCTTTCCACGCTCTGGAGATTTTCGGCAACTTCCACCGCAAGTGGTCGGCTCGTCTGCGCTTACGCCAGCCCCTCACCTCTCACTCCTAACTTCCCCGTTGCCCCCTCTGGTCTTTTCAGAAATTTGCTTTACAATATAATATATAAGCTGACAGACGACAGTCGGCTCTGATTTTGAATATTAAAACCCTTTACCCTTAGCTACCATGTGGTTTAAACAAGAATCGTCAAATATTTCCCGTGAACAGATTCTCGAACTGGCGCGTCAGTACGCCGACGAGGCGAAGAAACGCATTTGCGCCAATCCGAAACGCGTTCTGTTGCTCCCACCGGATATTACCCGCGCACATTCAGGTTCCGGCTGGATTGTTGAAGAACTGTATAAAATCTTTACCGCTGAAGGCGCAGACGTTCATCTCATTCCGACGCTCGGACAGCACGTTCCGCACACGC
>JAZQDP010000401.1:0-5178 GCA_045546875.1 Thermoguttaceae bacterium
TAACGATATAATAAATAATCTTATATATTTCCTTCCCGATTTTATACTAATCCATAGATATATTGGCAAGAAGAATAAATATGTTATAAAGAAAAACAACATCAAATATTCTATGGCAAAAAGACAACCTCTAACCCAATGCGGACTAAAGGAACATCTTCCTAAACATTGACATAAGAATCCAATAAAGCACAGCATAGAGCTTGTAAATAATATCTTAATAAGTCTATCTATATTTAACATGATAGTATCTTTAATTTAACAATATATGTAATTATGAATTTGTTTGGCTCTTCCGGTAAGTTGGTACTTAGTGTTTGTGTAGGTCAGTCCGTACACGAATTTGACGGATGAAACTGATTCTCGCCGATTGTTTAATTAGCGTCTCAATGATCATTTGAGAATTATGGGTTTTTTATCAAAAAAATACACGAAATATGCGAGATTTACGAAAAATATTAGTTTATAAAATAGTCCTTTCGTTTGTTTCGTTCTTTTCGTCTATTTCGTTGCTAAAAAATACTTCGGGGTGAGTAAAACACCCACTTTTTAGCTCACAGGCACCAAATTGACGGATGAACCAAATATATGATCAATATATATTCTAATAGGAAATTAAATTGTAATAACATTATTAATGATATTAATGCATTATTGTAATTAATAAGGGTCAAGTGCAAGCGGAAAGTCCCCACTTGGGGAAAATTTTTGTGTCATTGGGTGGGGACTTTATGCTTGCACTTGACCAATAAATGTATTGTCTTTAATTTGTTCCTTGAATACCTGATTTTTTATACCCATCTTTTACCCATAACATCTTATCGTATATAATACCACCACCAAAAACAGGATTAATTTTATTGGGAGAGGCAAGAATAATAGCGTTTGGATTTGATGATGCCCATGATTGTGCACCAGCTTGACCATAACAAGCATTAATAAGAACAAATCCAAGTTTATATTTTAATGAACTCTCAACACTACTATATCGAACCCAAGAAACATTTCTAATAGCAAGAAATGTTGGTTCAAGTTCTCCATTTATAAGTTGATTCGGTTTACAACCATGAGACCACCAAATAATACCGTGTAAAAATTTTTGATCAGATAAAATCTTTATTTGTGGAATGATCATTCTATCTTCAAGAAGATATCTATGTTCTCCATTAAGTTCATCATCTTTAACTGTATCATTAAAATACGATGCGCGGACATAAAAACCCTTTGAACGTAATATATTCAATTCATTCTTCCAGCTAACCCACCATTGACCAATTCCCAATACCTCATCACCACCCCAAAAAGCATATATTGTATTAGGAATCTTAAAAACACACGGCTGATCAGTTGGTATAAGCCATGAATTATATTCGGATTCATTAAGTCCTAAAATATCTGCAAGATCTTTAATTGTATCTTTTTGCAAATTATCTCTTATTGCTGTTGCTGTTGTTTCTCCATTTCTAATAATAGTCCATTTTAATCCATATGCGTCAAATTTTATTGTGCTACTATTTCCAACATATCGATACAGATTTGCATCCCCTCCATTGAACCCTATCGGATCAGCAGATAGCCATTTGCCTGTTGTGTTGTCGTACCAGCGGTTGATGTTGTTTTGCAATCCCGTTAAATCATCGAAGAATTTGCCGGTATAGCGGTATTTTAGAAGCGGTGAGATGGAGGCAGGATTAACAGAGCTACCGTCGGTTGAGGAAACTAGAATGCCGAAGGCGTTATAGATGAGATGGTTGACGACTGCGGCGGTTTGGGCGATGGAATCGTATAATACAACGTCGCGGATGGAGTTTAAGTGATCGCCATACGTCCAAAGAATAACGTTGCTGTCGTTGACGTTTTGCGCTATTTGTTCTACTGCCGCTAATTCGTCAATGTTGGCGCCCCAGAGGTTAATTGATTTTACTACGTCAATTGCTGACGATGTATCAAATTCTAATACGATTTGACCATTAGAACAAATATAAAATTCAGACGTTTGCGCTAAGGTTGTTAAGTCAGTAACAGACCGTCCAACCATCTGATTCAAATAATCATAAAGATAATTGACAATCTCTTTCGCAATGCCGTTTTCGTAGTTGGTAACGCTTTCTAATCGGTTTCTATAGTCCCATTCGAATGTCTGAACAAGCGTTTTTTCTGAAGCGTCAATTATACCGTCGTTGTTAGCGTCCGTCCAGAGGAATTTTTCTGTTCGGTTCCCTTCTGCATCGTAACTAAACCAATAAACGCCATCGGATAGCGTTTCGTTATTATCGCCTGTTACGTAGCCGGTATTCGTTCTATTCCCGTTATTATCAAACGAATACGATTCATCAGGAATATCCGTATTGGAATAATCGGCGCCTGTTATTTGTCCGGTTTTATCAGATGTATAATCTACTGTACCGTCAACGGTTTCAAATTCCGTTATTCGATTTCCAGCGTCCCAAGTAAACCCGTATTCCGCAAAAACAGCGTCAGCCGCGTTCTTATGCTGAATTGACGAAACTTTTCCTGCAACGTCATAAACCCAATTGGATTCTGAAACCGCATCGTCGTTTTGCTGATATTCTGCGCGGATTCTTTGCCCGTTGAGATTATAAACGTAATCAACCGATTTGGCGGTTAATCCTGTTCCGGTTTGAGAGATGCTTTCCAAACGTCCGAATACGTCGTATTGGTAAACGTTTTGATAGTACGTAGCAACGATGCCGTTAATTAAACCCGTCAGCGTTTCCGTAACCGTCAGATCAGAAGAATTATAAGCGTACGTAAATTCCACCGGCGAGTTTAACTCGTCTGAATCCACTTTTGTATAAACGCAGCGATTTAAGGCATCGTAGCGGTATTCGTAGTCCGTTCCAGAAATGGAATCTGTAACCGTCAAGAGGTTATTATTCCCGTCGAAAGTATATTCAATAGAACCGATAACGGCGTTATTGGAATCCAGCCATTTTTCCGCTGTCTGACGTCCTAAATAGTCGTATTCATATTGAATAACGCGTCCATTGCGATCTGTTGTTTGAATTAATCGACCTAAATCGTCGTATTCGTAGGCGCGAATCGCGTTCTTTTCGTTCGTTTCGGAAACGACGCGTCCCATGGAATCGTAAGTCCAAGACGTTGCGTTCCCTTCCGGATCGGTTAAAGACGTCATCTGTCCGAGCAGATTATACGTATAGCTCGTAACGTTGCTTTCGGCGTCTGTAACCGTTAAAACCTTTCCGTATGAATTGTACGTATACGACGTTGTATTATTCAAAGCGTCCGTTTGAGATACCGGCTGACCGTTGGCGTTGTACGAGGTTGTAATTGTATTTCCTAACGGGTCGGTAATCGACGTTTGCAGCCCTCTGTAGTCGTAGCCGTAGGAGGTTGTATTCCCTTCGGGGTCGGTAACGGAGGCGACGTTTCCGGTGGGGGTGTAGGTATATGAGGTTATAATAACGCTATTTTCCAGCGTTCCGTTATACAGTGCGGCAACTTGCGAGGCGGTAAGAGCAGAGCTATAAATGGCGACGTCTTTGATTTCCCCGTCGAAAAATCGGTTGTTTTGAGCGCTGGCGCCGATTACCCAGTCTGCGTTGACGGTAACCGCGCCAACGGAGGACGCGGAAGAGGCAATTAAAACGCCGTCTTTGTACAGGTTCCAGTTCTCCCCGTCGTACGTACCGGTAAAGGTAATCCATTGTCCTAAATCGGATTCCGAAAGCGTCGATTCTGCATAATACGTCTGTCCGTTATAGGATCCAGCCTGAATTTTATTACCGTTTAATCTTAAAAAGACTTCTGCGTTCGGTCTGAACGTGTAGCCGTGAGCGAGGATGTCCTGCAAGCCGTTGAAAGCGTCTATTTTTACCGTTGCGGTGAGCGTAATTTCCCCGGTAAAGTTGAGTTCAGACGGGTTTCCAATAACGACTTTATCGGAAGTACCGTTGAACGTCTGAGCTTCGTCTAACCAAGACGCGGCGGGCAATGCGGTTTGAGTTGAATCATACTGTTCGGTTTTTAAAACGTTTCCAACGGCGTCGTAAGTATATCTTGTAACGGCTCCCTGTGCACTTGTCTGTTCGAAAACGCGACCGAGTAAATCGTAGACATACGAGGTTGTATTCCCCAAGGCGTCGGTTACAGTTAAAACGCGTCCCATGGAGTCGTAGGTATAGGACGTTGCATTGCCTTCTGCGTCAGTTGAGGACGTCTGCCAGCCGAGGGCGTTGTAGGCGGATTGGTTGACGACGGTATATTGACTTAACCCGCCTTGAGACAGGGTTTGAACGTCTTGAGACGACAAGGCTTCGTTCCAAATAGCGACGTCTTTGATTTCCCCTTTGAAATAGCGGTTGTTTTGGGCGCTGGCGCCGATAACCCAGTTGGCGTTGACGGTAACAGCGCCGACGGAGGACGCAGAAGAGGCAATTAAAACGCCGTCTTTGTACAGGTTCCAGTTCTCCCCGTCGTACGTCCCGGTAAAGGTTATCCATTGCCCTAAATCGGAATTAGTCAGCGTCGATTCTGCATAATACGTCTGTCCGTTGTACGAACCAACCTGGATTTTATTACCGTTTAATCTTAAAAAGACTTCTGCGTTCGGATTAAACTTGTATCCGTGAGCGAAAATGTCCTGCAAGCCGTTAAAAGCGTCGATTTTAACGGTTGCGGTGAGCGTAATTTCCCCGGTAAAGTTGAGGTCTGCCGGGTTGCCAATAACGACTTTGTCGGATGTCCCGTTAAACGTCTGAGATTCATCTAACCAGGACGCAAGAGGAGAAAGATCATCGCTAGAAGGAGCTAAAGACCCCGTATTGTTAATAACAACCGTAGAAACAACGCTGCCGGAATAGTCGTATGAGTATTGGGTTATTGCTCCTAACGCGTCCGTTTGCGAAATAAGCTGACCGGCGGCGTTGTAATTATAGGTCGTTACGGTATTGTCTGCGGCGGTTACGGAAGCAAGGTTTCCTAAATAATCGTAGGCGTATTGGGTTGTATGATTAAGAGCGTCTGTCTGCGATACAAGCTGACCTTCTGAATTGTACGTATACGTCGTTGTCGCCGTTCCCTGTTGGACGGAAAGCAAGTCGCCGTAAACGTTGTACGTTGAAACCGTTGCGTTTCCTAACGCGTCGTATTGCGTTACTACGTTGTATCGGACGCCGTTATTAGTCTGAATAGAAT
>JAZQDP010000402.1:0-3467 GCA_045546875.1 Thermoguttaceae bacterium
GCAGTTGTTTCTCGATGCGGTAGCCGGTAAACCCGGTACGCATTTAGGAGAAATTGAGAATCCAGACGGTATTGGTGAACACGGGTCAATCGCGTGTGGAGACGCTCTTAAGTTTACGTTTAGAGTAGAAAAAAATGACTCTGACCCAACGAAAGATCGTATTGTCGAAACAAAGTACCTCACTTTCGGCTGTACGTCTGCAATTGCCGCCAGTGAAGCGTTGTGTTGCATTCTGGAAGATAAACAGTACACGCCAATTGAGGCGTTAAAGGTAACCAATGCTGACATTGTAGAATTCCTTGAAGGGTTGCCCAAACAGAAAATCCACTGTTCTGTTATGGGAGAAGAGGCTTTGCAAGCGGCAGTTTTAGACTGGGCTAATAAAAGAGGCGTTGACTTAAAGGCGTTGGGAATCGAGATTGCTGACGCTCAAGAAGAGGAGGTGCATGACAGGATCGTTTGCCGCTGTTTCTCATTGACCGAGTCTTACATTCGTCGAAAGATCAAGGAACTTAACCTCCGCACTATTCCTGAAATTACAGCAGCCATTAAAGCCGGCGGCGGCTGCGGCGCCTGTCAGAACGAACCGGGCGGTTTACAGGATATTTTAGACGACGTTTGGGCGGCAGAAGACGCCCGAAAAGATCAGTCCAAGCCTGCGCCGTCTTTACAAATGTTTGGCGAAACATCCGACAGCAGGCGCCAGACAGCAGACATCGGCGTTTTGCCTCCGGCGAATGAAAATGTCGCGCCTGAATCCTTGTCTCCATATCAGTTTGCTAAAAAAATTGAGCAGGAAATTGACCTCAACATTCGTCCAATGCTTCAAAAAGACGGTGGAGACATCGAAATTATTGACATTAAAGGCAATTTGGTTTACGTTTCGCTTCGGGGCGCATGCATTGGTTGCGCCGGAGCTGGACAAACGCTCAAATTCCTTGTCGAAAAAGCCCTTCATGACAATGTTAGCGATAAAATCCGCGTCATTCAAGTATGAGCGACAGAAACGAGGAACTGACGGCCATAAACGCGGATGAGAATTGTGTTGATTCACATATTCATTATTCGGATTTGGCTTCAAATTATTATCGATATGAAACCTTTGGCGATTTTCTTGTTACAACTCTTTATTCGTTACAGCAAGAAAACTCGTCTGGTTTTTTTTTGACCGCGGCGCAGCGTGAAACTCTGGATCAAGCAGCGGTTGAATCCATCGCAAAGGCTTCATGTTTCGATGTTCTTCGCAGCCCTTCCAACGAACCGACGGTCATGTTATCGACATTATTTCCGCGATTTGGTCGAACGTATTTGTGGAATCGATTTCGTTCGTCAGCGCAGAAGGAAGGCTGGTTTGTTCCTCCCCTCAAACAAAATGTGATAATTGACAAGATGGTTTGGGGTGCGTTTGACATTTTTATGTACAGCTCTATTACGCTTTTTATTTTTGGCGTAATGCTTATCCTGGGTATCCATAATCCTCTCGGCGCTTTGACGATATATATCGAATATTTGGGTTTGGGGATTGTGGCGTTGTATGTATTGTTTTTAATTGTGGCAACAGGAATAGAATCCGTTTGTGGATTGTGTTCTTTTCCCAATAACGTTAAAACGGTTGAACAGTTACAGCGTTTGATAATCCAAAACAACGTTTCACGTTGTACGAAGAATCTGAACCTTGCAGAACTGTTTGAACCGCTTAACGACCAGCAAGCTGCTGTCGCGGAAAATTTAAAAAAAATAATCGTCCAATATTTAGATATAAATCTGGATGATATAACATTTGAAACGCCGTTAAATCAGAAAGGATAATTGCGATGAACAAACCTTCTTATTTTTTTGTTTTGACGGTTTTTATGGTTTGCTTGACAATATCGTTTTCGTCTCAAGGTCAAACGCGCCGAACCAAATCAAAACAACCGACTCAGGAAGAACTTGCCGAGCAAAAGGCGAAGCAGGATGCTTTGGCAAATCTCGGAGGAGGCAATCTTGATACCGAGTCTGAAATTGGCGCCGCCAGCGGTTTTCACGGTCTTGTTCGCGGCGGTTTGAAAGGATTCCAAATTACAGCGGAAAACGCTCGAAAAGCCGGGCTGAACGTTATGGATACGCCCAGGTTATTGTTAGTAACCGACCTGACGATTGACGACGATCTTAAACAGTGGGGTTCGTATCTTGACCAGGCAACACAGCAATTTGCACAGTATTTCAACGTTCCATCCATTCAGGTGGCTTCGTGGAAAATCCGCGCGTGCGTCATGAAAAATAATGTGCCGTTTATGGTCAACGATCTGCTTCCTGACAATTTGCCGCCTTTCGATTATGGGTTTCAGTATGGCAACAATATTTGGCTATACGCTCAAGATTCCAGAGATTATCAGCGGCATTTGTTTTTGCACGAATGCACTCATGCTTTTATGAATCAAGTGTTAAAAGGCTGCGGGTCTCTTTGGTTTGGAGAAGGGGTTGCAGAGTATTTTGGAACTCACCGTATAGAAAATGGTCGTTTGATTATGGGAATAATGCCCCGTTCCAGAAACGAATTCCCACATTGGGGTCGAATCCGATTTATTCAAAACGACCTTCAAAACGGCATTTTTGTTTCACTTAACGAGTTCTTTTCCACAGAGTTGAAATCGCAAGACAACCGTTCGTATTCCTGGGCTTGGGCGCTGGTTTGGATGATGAACTCTCAGCCCCAATATAAAGCCATTTTGCAGCGTCTTGCTGTTGTTGATCAGGGGAAGACTTATTCTCAACGGGCGCAAAACGTCAATCGAATGTTTAGAGAGAGTTTTACTGACGATCAATGGCGTCAGTTCTCAACTCAATGGGAGGCATTTATTTCTGACTTGGATTATGGTATAAAGCCGGAATTGTGCAAGATAGAAGACGCTGTAAGCGTTACTCCCTTAAATAAGCAGTCCTATCAAATTATTCAATCTGATAAAGACTGGCAGAATGTGGGAATTTTACTCAAAAAAGGGACTCTGTATAAAATTAAAGCCTCAGGCGAATACGATATTTGCGTCGGTGAAAAAACGTGGCGCAGTGAACCGAATGGAATTACCATTCGTTATTTTAGGCAAAAACCAATTGGCGCTTTGCTGGCGGCGATTGTTTCTCCCAATGATGGCAACCGAAATAATGGATTATCTGGGTTTAATAAACCGATTGTAATTGGAAACGAATGTCAATTTACCGCTCCAGAAGATGGCGCGTTATGGCTCAAAGTAAACAGGCTTCCTAACGTTGAACCGGCTGCCGGGTCAACAATAAGAGTTATTATTGAAGAGGCTTTATAATGAATGCTTTCAAAAAAATACTGTCAACTTATCTCCTTCTTTGGCTTACTTTAACGTGTTTGGTCGCCTATAAATGGAGTGAGTTTTTTCCGGATTTATCTAATCCATTCCTCATTTCCGGAGATGCTTTGCAATGGCTGATTGCCATTACCATGTTAGCTATTG
>JAZQDP010000403.1:0-9680 GCA_045546875.1 Thermoguttaceae bacterium
CTGTAAATTCTGGGGACTTGGTTCTGACGGTACGGTTGGAGCAAACAAAAGTTCTGTCGAAATCATTAACGCCCACACGTCAAAATTTGCTCAGGCATACTTTGAATACGACGCTAAAAAATCCTATGGCGTTACAAAGTCCCATTTGCGTTTTGGGGACAAACCAATTCGTTCGTCGTATTATGTGAAGTTTGCTGACTTTATCGGATGCCACAACGAAACGTATCTCAAGCTGTACGACGTTGTTGGAGAACTCAAAAATGGCGGGACTCTGTTGCTTAACACCTCGTGGACGCCGGAAGAGCTTGATCGGGAACTTCCCGCCAGCGTCAAAAGAGTTTTAGCCCAAAAGAAGGCAAAATTCTATATTATTGACGGCGTTTCAATTGCTGCAAAGCTGGGATTGGGGAACCATTATAATCTGGTTTTGCAATCCGCATTTTTTACATTGGCAAACATCATTCCAGCCCAACAAGCGGCAATTTATATGAAAGAGCTTGCCAAACGAACCTATTTTTCCAAGGGAGACGAGGTTGTAAACAAGAACCTTGCCGCTATTGATCAGGGAGCCGCCAATATTGTGGCAGTTCCAATTCCAGATTCATGGCTTACCGTTCCAGAAGAGGAAAAACTTGTCGATTCCAGCAGACCGCCCGTGGTTCGCAATTTGGCGGATCCGATTAACCGTCAGAAAGGAGACGATTTGCCCGTAAGCGCATTTAAGGGATACGAAGACGGGGTTATCGATATGGGGTTGACCGCCTACGAAAAACGCGGCATTGCTGTTCAGGTTCCTGTTTGGGATTCGTCTAAATGCTTGCAGTGCAACCACTGCAGTTTAGTTTGCCCGCATGCTGTAATTCGTCCATTTTTACTCAATGAGCAGGAAGCGGCTAACGCTCCGGAAGGATTCGATTCAATACCCGTCAAAACAAAGCCAGGTTTGCGTTACTCCCTTCAGGTAAGCGGAGCAGACTGCACTGGTTGTGGAGCTTGTGTAAATGCCTGTTTGGCTAAAGACAAAGCTCTTTCCATGAAACCGTATCATCAAATCGGTCCGCGATTGGAACAGTGGAACTACGCTCTCAACCTGTCTGATAAAGGCGATGTTTTTGACCCATGGACAATCAAGGGGAGTCAGTTCCGACAGCCGTTGTTGGAATTTTCCGCAGCGTGCGCCGGTTGCGGCGAAACGCCCTACGCCAAACTCATGACGCAGTTGTTTGGCGATCGCGTTTACTGGGCAAATGCGACAGGATGTTCTCAAGCGTGGGGAAGCCCGATGCCAGGCATTCCGTATACAGTTAATCGTTATGGACGCGGTCCCGCGTGGAGCAACTCTTTGTTTGAAAATAACGCTGAATTTTCACTTGGCATGGCGTTGTCTGTCAAAAAACAAAGAGAGATGCAAAAAATGATTGCAGAAAAACTTCTGGGAATGCACATTCCCGAGGGACTCAAAACTGCGCTCGAAACGTGGTTGGCTGACTTCATGGATTTTGATAAATCCCGCATAAGCGGCGACGAATTGGCATTGCAGCTTGAGAATTATTTGTCTCAAGGCGACTCTACACAACCAGAAGTTACAGAGTTGGCTGGCAAGTTGCTCCGTAATAAAGACCAGTTTGCAAGAAAAACGTTCTGGATGTTTGGCGGCGATGGCTGGGCATACGATATCGGTTTTGGAGGGCTTGACCACGTTTTGGCTAGCGGCGAAAATATTAACGTTCTCGTTGTCGATACAGAAGTTTATTCCAACACTGGAGGACAGTCCTCTAAAGCAACGCCTATTGGAGCGGTCGCTCAATTTGCCAGTTCTGGAAAATCGAGTCCGAAGAAGGATTTGGGAAGCATTTTCATGACTTATGGCAACATTTATGTAGCGCAAGTTGCTATGGGGGCGAACCCAAATCAACTCATCAAGGCGATCAAGGAAGCGGAAGAGTACGACGGTCCGTCAATTCTTATTGCTTACACGCCTTGTTTATCCCATGGAATCAAATGTGGCATGGGCAACACGCAGTTAGAAATGAAGCGTGCTGTGGAAGCGGGCTATTGGCGTCTATACCGATACAACCCAACGAAAGAGAAACCTTTTACTCTGGATTCCTCCGCGCCTACGATGCCATTCGAGGAATTCCTGGATGGGGAAACCCGGTATGCGGCGCTTAAACGCACGTTCCCGTCCAATGCCGAGCAGTATTTTACCAAGGGAGCAACATTGGCGCAGGAGAACTACAACAAATACAAAAAAATGGAAGAGAACCAATAACTTCTCCGGATAATTTGAATGTATTAACCGTAGACCATATTTAATAGATAATAATATCAATATAAGTAAATATATGATATTATTGACTGGTATATACGTTATGGTAAGCTATAAAATCATTATTTATTATAGCAAACTGTTTTTTTCTTGCAGAAAAGGTAAAAAATAAAGCAATAAAAGACATGTAAACTCGTTATAGGTTGATGAATATACCAGAATCCACGCCTGATGAACAACTGTTTGCCCAGTGGGTAGAGCAATTTGGCTCTTCCCTTCAAGCGTATATTCATTCTCGTGTATACGATTCTGCGACGGCAGAAGACATTACACAGGAAACCTTTTGTCGAGCGTGGGCGGCGCGAAAAACATATCAGGATCAAGGTTCGCCTAAAAAGTACCTTTTTTGCATTGCCGAGCGGTTGATAATTGATTATCGTCGGAAAAAACGTCCCGCTTTCTTCGAAAACGAAGAAGCGCAAATTGCGTGCGAGCCGATAGATAATGCATCAACTGCAGAGCAAACTTTGATTCTGGCAGAAAATATTCAGAAATTGCGTTCCGCGATGGAATCTCTTTCTGAAGTTCAGCAGAAAACGCTCATGTTGCGTTTTTTTGGGCAATTTTCATTTGCTGAGATTGCCGATATTACAGAAATGCCACTAGGCACCGTTTTAAGTCATTGTCATCGAGCTTTGGATAAACTCCGTGATATTTTAGGAGACATACACTAAAATGGACGCTTACAAAAGCCGTAGCGAAACAGGCGATCAATCAGAGCTGCTTGCTTTGGAAAGACGCTTGTCAATCGTTACAGATACAAATCGAACAGAAGAGGAACGCGAAGCTTTGTCAGACGACGATCTTTTGCAGGCTCAGATGTTTGACAAATTAGTCAAACTGGCGAATCAAGCTATTCCTCTTAAACCGGTACAATGGTCAGTTCCCACTGCTCCCCAAAAGCCAGTCCGCAAGGCATACAAAAAGGTTCTTTGGACTCTTACCGGGGCAGCTGCAATACTGTTTTGTACGGTAACGTCTTTGATGTTTTATCAATCAGGAATAAATCCGTCAAAATCAACAATTCAATCTTCGTCCGCTGCCGATGGCGTTACTGCCTATAGTTATTGGGACGACAATTTTGAAGATCAGATGTCAGAATTTGAAGGGGAAATGGTTTGTCTCAATACAGACTATAACTATTCAGAAGCCCTGGCTTATTCCACCGTTTATGATGATATGGGAGATGATTTCTAAAATGAAGAAAGTTTCATGTGCTATCACCTGTTGTATTGCAATCGTTTTTGCGGGATACGTTAATGCAGACACCCCGCAAAACGATTCCGTTCAAGCTACGGAAGTTTCAGTTGAAAAGCGCGTTGAGAGACACAAGGGCGGCTTTATGCCTCCAAAACGCAACTTTCCCGGCAAGAAAATGCCAAGCGGTCCCGGTCGATTCTCTAACATTAATCCTCATAATCGTTTTCACGACTTTGATAACATGAGGAAAAACGATCCAGAAAAGTTCAAGTTGCTTATTGCCGAGGCTGAAATGGATCGAAAAATCAAAGAGACGGTTCGACGTTTCAAAGCTGAAAAAGACCCCACCCAAAAAGAGGCTTTGCGAAAACAAATTATCGAAATGTGCACCAAACATTTTGAGATTCGTCAACAGCGTCGAGAATTGGATTTGGCGCGCATGAAAGCATGGCTCAATCAAATGGAAGAGGGCGTCAATAAAAGCCGGAACAATAAGGATAAAATTATTGACCAACGCGTAAAGTTTTTGCTTGACGATAACTTTGGCGAATTCTAGAGTTTTTTAGTACACAATAGCGTTTTATTAAAAGTATTTCCGGGCAGCGATAAACTGTCCGGTTTTTTTCTTTTAAATATCGGGTATTTATCTTTTAGCGCTTATATGCGTAAACGAGATACCAACCAGTAAATGGGGTTTCGCCGTTCTGCTATTTTTTAGTTTATTGAACTATTATCCGAGCGTCTCTTTCTCTATTCCTGCCAAATTGGCACAAAGTTCGTTAAAATAATCAGTGTAATTTGTCTATATTGAAGCAAACGATTTAAACTTTTAGCCAATCTCTATATTTTATCTATATTAGTTCGAATTTTGTGTGTTATAAGGTTTGGCACAGAAATTGCACATAAAGGAGATCAGTTGTTTAATTTGACAAATTTGTAATGGATAGTCGATGGTGAAACAATTTTGAGACAATCTCAACTGTGTACGCCGTCCGACAAAGCATAAATCATAAATTCAAGCATTTAAGGAGGAAGCGCTGTGGCAAAACAGATGGCTTTTGATGACAAGGCTCGTCAGCCGATTTTGGCGGGCGTTCAGAAATTGGCACGTGCGGTAAAAAGCACTTTGGGACCGCGCGGTCGAAACGTCGTGCTGGATAAAGGTTGGGGTTCCCCGAAAGTAACCAAGGACGGCGTAACAGTCGCCAAAGATATAGAATTGGAAGATCCGGAAGAAAATCTTGGCGCTCAGTTGGTTAAAGAAGCCGCATCCAAAACAAACGACATCGCAGGAGACGGCACAACAACAGCTACCGTTCTGGCAGAGGCAATTTATACAGAAGGTCTGAAAAACGTAACAGCCGGGGCAGATCCGATGTCTTTGGCTCGCGGCATTTCCAAGGCGGCAGACGCCGTTGCGGCTGAAATTGAAGCCAACGCCAAAAAAATCGACGAAAAGAGTAAAAAAGAAATCTCTCAAGTCGCTTCTTTGGCAGGAAATAACGACCCAACAGTTGGCGCTATTTTAGCTGAAGCGTTCCTTAAAGTCGGCAAAAACGGCGTTATTACCGTTGAAGAAGGCAAAGGAAACGAAACGGTTGTTGACGTTGTCGAAGGCATGCAGTTCGATCGCGGTTACCTCTCTCCTCATTTCGTGAATAACGAAGATAAACAGCTGGTCGAATTCGATAACCCGCTCCTTCTCATTTACGAAGAAAAGATTTCTAACGTCAAGGCTTTAGTTCCGATTCTGGAAGCCGTCAGCAAGTCTGGCAAGCCGTTGGTAATCATTGCTGAAGACATCGAAGGCGACGCTTTGGCGACGCTGGTTGTCAACAAGATGCGCGGTATTCTTAACGTCGCAGCTGTCAAGGCTCCAGGATACGGCGATCGTCGCAAGGCTATGCTGGGCGACATTGCCACTCTTACTGGCGGCAACGCCATTTTCAAAGACTTGGGCGTCAAGCTGGAATCGGTTCAGATTTCCGATTTGGGCAAATGCAAAAAGATTATTATCGCGTCCGACAAAACGACCATCGTTGACGGCGCTGGTTCCAAAGACGCTATCGCTGGCAGAGCCGATCAGATTCGCGCTGAAATCGAAAAGACAACCAGCGATTACGACCGTGAAAAGCTTCAGGAACGCTTGGCAAAATTGGCAGGCGGCGTAGCTCAGATTAAAGTCGGCGCTACGACAGAAACAGAAATGAAAGAACGCAAGTACCTGCTTGACGACGCTAAGGCCGCTACAGCTGCCGCGTTGGATAAAGGTATTGTTCCCGGCGGCGGAACGGCTCTGCTGCGTTGCGCTTCAGTTATTGATACGCTCAAACTCAAGGGCGACGAAGCTCTGGGCGCCAAGATTCTTCAACGCGCTCTGTCCGCTCCAACCCGCGCCATTGCAGACAACGCCGGTATTGACGGTGGAATCGTTGTCAATCGCGTTCTTCGCATGAAGAATTTCGCCGAAGGTTACGACGCCGACAAGGATTCATACTGCAACCTCATTGACGCTGGCGTTATTGACCCGGTCAAGGTTGTTCAAACCGCTTTAATCAATGCGGCTTCCGTTGCTGGTTTGCTGCTGACGACAAGCTGCTCCATCACGATCATTCCTAAAGAAGAACCGGCGGTTCCCGCTGGCGATCCCGGTATGGGTGGAATGGGCGGCATGGGCGGTATGCCTGGCATGATGTAATAGAGGAGTGCTAAGTTTTGAGTGGTAAGTAATTAGTACGCAAAGCAACTCAAACTACTTACCACTTACCACTAACAACTAACAACTTAAATTTTACAACAATTCAATCAGGAGATACAATATAATGGCTAAGTTTTGCTTGAAACCGTTGGAAGATCGCGTCGTTGTCGAACCGAAAGAAGCTGAATCCGTTACCGCTGGCGGCATCGTTCTGCCGGATAACGCCAAAGAAAAACAGCAGCGTGGAACCGTAATTGCTGTTGGACCTGGCAAACTGCTTGACGATGGAACGCGCGCTGAACTGTCCGTTGCCGTTGGCGACGAAGTCATTTACGGCAAATATGCTGGAAACGACATCACCGTTGATGGAAAGGACATCAAAATTCTTCGCGAAGAAGACATTCTCGCCAAGACGATCAAATAAAAGCCGTATTGAAGCCGGATCCCGACGGCAACGCCGTCGACTGTAATGTTCACAATTCATTTTTAATTACTCAAATATACTAACATGGCTAAACAATTGCTTTTTGACGATAAAGCCCGTCAAGCGATGCTGCGCGGGGTAGACAAACTGGCTGATACGGTTGCTGTTACAATGGGACCGACCGGTCGAAATGTCATCATGAACAAATCCTACGGTGAACCGCAGGTTACAAAGGACGGCATCACGGTTGCCAAAGAAGTTGAACTGGAAGATCCGTTTGAAAACATGGGCGCTAAATTGGTAAATGAAGTCGCTCAAAAGACGGCTGACCTGGCTGGCGACGGTACAACAACCGCCACGATTCTGGCGCGTGCAATTTTCAAAGAAGGATTACGCAACATTGCCGCTGGAAGCAATCCAACTGCAATTCGTCGCGGAATCGATAAAGCCGTTGATGCGGCTGTCGAATACCTTTACAGCATTGGTAAGAAAGTTACCAAAAAAGAAGAAATTGCTAACGTCGGCGCTATTTCTGCCAATAACGATCGCGAAATCGGAAATCTGTTGGCGGAAGCGATGGAAAAAGTCGGTAACGATGGCGTCATTACTTTGGAAGAAGGAAAAACTGCTGAAACGAAATACGAAATTGTCGAAGGCATGCAGTTTGACAAAGGGTTCCTTTCTCCGTACTTCATTACCAATCCGGAAACAATGCAGTGTGAAATGGAAAACGCACTGGTTCTTCTTCACGAAAAGAAGATCAGCAACTTGCGCGACATGCTTCCGCTGCTGGAAAAAGTTGTTTCTTCAGGCAAACCGTTGTTGATTATCGCAGAAGACATCGATGGCGAAGCTCTTACCGCTTTGGTTGTCAACCGTCTTAAGGGCATTCTCAACGTATGCGCTGTTAAAGCCCCAGGCTTTGGCGATCGACGCAAAGCGATGCTTCAAGACATTGGCATCATGACCGGTGGCACGGTTATTTCCGAAGATTTAGGCGTCAAGCTCGACAACGTAACGCTGGATATGCTTGGAACCGTCAAATCCGCAACGATTGACAAAGACTCCATTACCATGATCGGCGGCGGCGGAAAGAAAGCGGACGTTAAAAAACGCATTGATCAACTCCGTGACATGATTGCCAACACAGACAGCAATTACGATCGCGAAAAATATCAGGAACGATTGGCCAAGTTGTCTGGCGGAGTTGCCGTCATTAGCGTTGGCGCGAATACTGAAGCCGAAATGAAACAGAAGAAAGACCGCGTTGACGATGCATTGCACGCCACTCGCGCGGCTGCAGAAGAAGGCATTCTTCCTGGCGGCGGAACGGCGCTGATTCGCTGCAAAGACGCTGTTCTTAAAGCCAGATCGACGGCTCGAGGAGATGAAAAGATTGGCGTTGACATCATCGCAAACATCCTTTCCAAACCGCTGGAACAGATTGCCGCCAACTGCGGTAAAGACGGCGCAGTTATTGCCGACATGGTTGCCGAAATGGAAGGCTCTATGGGCTATAATGCCGCTACAGACGAATTTGTCGATATGTTCAAAGCTGGCATTATTGACCCGCTGAAAGTCGTTCGTTGTTCGCTGGAAAACGCCGCCTCAATTGCGGGGTTGATGCTTACCACTGAAACGATGGTTACGGATCTTCCCAAGAAGAAGGAAGACCAGATTTCCGACAGCATCCGATAAAAATCGGTTGACAATCGTCGGCTCCATCTGACCGACGATTTCGTCTCGTTCAACCCGTTATAAACTTACCGCTTTATCGGTTTGGCTATAACGGGTTGATTTATGATTACAATATATCAGAACCTAGCATTTAAAGGTATGGCAACCAAACGCGATTATTACGAAGTACTGGGCGTAGACAAAACGGCAGATCAGGCAACGATTTCTTCCGCTTACCGAAAGTTGGCGATGAAATACCATCCAGATCGCAATCCCGGAGATAAAGAGGCAGAAGCCAAATTCAAAGAGGCTGCGGAAGCGTACGATGTTCTTCACGATGCCGAAAAGCGCGCCAGATACGATCAATACGGTCATGCAGGCATAGATTCCGGCATGGGCGGCGGTCCTGGTCAATTCCATGATGTCAGTGACATTTTCGAAGCGTTTGGAGACGTGTTTGGTTTTGGCGACCTTTTTGGCGGGGCAGGGCGTCGCAGTGGAGGACGCCCCAGACCGCGGCGCGGCGCTGACGTTCGATGTTTTGTCAAGCTGACGCTTAACGAAGCGGCTTCCGGAGTAAAGAAAACAGTTACTTTTAAACGTCATGAACATTGTAAAACATGTAACGGAACTGGCGCGAAAGAGGGATCTGAACCTGAAACGTGCCCATACTGCAACGGTCGAGGACAAGTGGTGCAGTCGCAGGGATTTTTTTCCGTCCAGAGCGTTTGCCCTAACTGTCACGGTTCCGGTAAAATTATAAAGGATCCATGCCCGGATTGTCGCGGAAGCGGTTTGACTCAAACGTCGGTGGAACGTGAAATAGAAATTCCAGCTGGGATTGACGATTCTACCCAAATGAGAATTCAGGGCGAAGGAGAGCCTAGCCCCAATGGCGGACCGAATGGCGATTGCTATGTCAGTATTCAGATTCTTGACCATCCGATATTTACTCGCGATGGCAACAACCTGGTTTGTAGAATTCCAATCAGTTATTCACAAGCCGCGTTAGGGGCAACGATTGACGTTCCTACGCTTGATGGCACAACGCCGTATGACATACCGGCGGGAACGCCTACCGGGGAAATTTTCCGTCTGAAAGGAATGGGAATGCCGGAACTTAGATCGCACCGTAAAGGCGATTTGTTAGTTCAAGTGTATATTGACGTCCCGAAAAAACTCACGAAAGAACACGAAGAGATTCTTCGTAAACTCGCACAGATTGAAGAAGCCAACGTATCTTCTGGTCGAAATGGCTTCTTGGCAACAATTAAATCGTTGTTTACGAAGTAATGATAAAAAAGGAGAATAAATATGTCGCATTTCAAAAAACGTTTCAACAACAATAAGGA
>JAZQDP010000404.1:0-30881 GCA_045546875.1 Thermoguttaceae bacterium
CAGGTTCGATTCCTGTTGGGGATAATCAGAAATACGCTTGTATCTATTGTCATTTTCAGCTTTCAAAATAACTAAAGCAAGCGAGAAAAAGATTCTAAGGCTATTTTCTAAACGATTAGCTCAAATACCCGCAAAATGCACATTTGTCAGCTTTACTAAAGCTTGCCATATACTCCTTAATCCCGTTTCTTCGCATACTTCGCTATCAGTTCAGCAATTCTTAGAGCGTCTTCAACTTCGTTAAACCGACCGAATGAGACGCGCAGCGTCCCTTTAGCAAAGGTTTTCATAGAGCCAATAGCATACAAGACGTGAGATATTTCAGTCGAGTGTGAATTACAGGCAGCTCCCGTTGATACGATGCACCCTTTCAAATCGAGAATGTGGAGCAAACCCTCGCCGTAGGCGCCGGCAATGGAAAGGTTTACCAAGCCTGGCAGATGGTTTGCCATACCGCCGTTAATTAAGACGTTAGGAATAGCTGCCCGGAGAGCGTCAACAAATGCTTGTTCTATCTGGCACAATTTTGCGGTCGTTTGTTCCATCTGCTCAACGTTGTATCGCAGAGCAGTTGCCATGCCGACGATTCCAGCAACGTTTTCCGTTCCTGCGCGACGCCCCCGTTCCTGTTGACCGCCATCGTGATATGGGGCAAGTTCTAAACCCTCTCGCACGTACAGAAAACCAATTCCCTTCGGTCCGTTGAATTTATGAGCCGACGCAGAAAGAAGGTCAACGTCCAATTTATGAATGTCAATGGGAATATGCCCGACCGCCTGAACGGCGTCCGTATGAAAGACGCTGCCATATTGTCGCGCTTTGCTGGCAAGAGCGGCAATATCCTGAATCGTCCCGATTTCGTTGTTTGCCATCATGACAGACGTCAGCGCAGCATAACGAGACGAAAGAGCGCGAGCCAGCCATTGAGGCGATATTCTGCCAGACTCATCCGGCTCAATATAATCGATTATACAGCCTTTCTCTCTCAGACTTTTACATGTATTGAGAATAGAATGATGTTCAATTGAAGTTGTAACAATACGCGGATGTTTTTCATATCGGCTTGATATAACAGATTTAAGCACCCAGTTATTCGATTCCGTTCCGCCGCTGGTAAAATAGATTTCAGACGCTTTCGCGCCGATACAAGCTGCGATTGACTCTCTGGCGTCCTGGATGGCTTTCTTCGCAGGTCGAGCGAAGGAATAAATCCCGGAAGGGTTCGCGTAATCATCCTTTAAAAAAGGCAGCATTGCCTCGAGAGCTTGAGGCAGTAGCGGCGTTGTCGCCGCGTTGTCGGCATAGATAATCTTGCGCTCGGAACTCATGAAAACAGCTTGCACCCTTCAGCTTTGAACTCTTCGATTTTAGCCAAAAGTTCTTCTGTTGTAACTTCAAAATAGTCTGCTAAACAATCCAGACAGTAAAACTGCGTCGCCTTTGGATTGAGCATTTTTTTATTCAACCCAACTTCATTTTTAGACAGGTTTTCTTTTCCGCAAATTTTGCATTTGCAATTTTTAATTGATTTCATCGGGATCAATTTTCCTTAAATTTGAATTGTGGAAGGTCTTTTCCACGATATTCAATATCCATAATGCCTAACTGATTTTTAATAATGCTTCGCATTTCACACGCGCGCCGGAAACAATAAACCGTAAAATCCTTTTTGTCAATGTCGCTGGGGCTTTGTACGTGAGGGAATAACAACTTCAAATAGGCTGTGGCGATACGTTTAACTGCTTCGGTATCGCGCGTGTCAGCGCCAGCGGGAACTTCAATCAGTTGATCGACAATAGAGCGATATGTTGAATCGCTTCGCAATTCATGGAGAATTGAACAGAAGTATTCGGAATTCAACGCCCAGCCGCAAACTTTCATGTCGTCGGTCATTCGAGGAATTTTCCAGCCGCAAATAAAGCCGTGAATTCTATCGATCAGCGCGGATTCGTGGAAAATATCCGGCAATTCGCTGAACATATCCACTTCGTTGTTTCTGTCCATGGCGTCTTTTGAAATATTACCTGAGAGCACAACGCCCGCTTCGGCGGTTCCACGTTGATCGCCAACGGTATATTCTCCTTTTTCCATATACCCTTTTAAGGCGGCGCGCATTTCATCAACGTCTGCAAAGGAAATCGTTTGCACTTCGTCTAAAACGACAAAATCTTTATTGGCAATCAAACCTTCTTTGCGTGTTGACAAATCGTAAAACATTTTAGCCCGGCTCATCACGCCGCCGCTGGAAAGCCAGCCATATCGGCTAACGCTACCGTAAAGGTACGATTTCCCGGTTCCTTTAGGCGCCAGTTCAATCAGATTGAGGCGCTTTTCAACAAACGGCAGCAACCGCGTCAACATCATCATTTTTGCATCAATGTCCGGATACCCATTGGCATTGTAATCCACTGCGCCCAAAAGAACGTCAATCCATTCACGAATCGTAAATTCTGAACGCATCTTTTTGAAATAATCCAATTCGACGGTATATGGGCAGAAGTTTTTAAACTTCAGCAACCGAATTTTACCGGAAGAATGAGAGTCGTTCGGAGGTCTGTACCCAAGCGTTACAATTCCCCAAACGTTTGATTTTTTTACCAGCTCGTCTCTACATTCGTCCCAGACGGATTTGTCAATAATCGTGTCCTTCGCTTTTAAATCAAAAACGGGTAAAGAGAACGACACGCCCCCGCTTCCGATGCCAATTTCAATCGAAACCGGAGTCAGAATAGAAACCCGCTCCCCATCGTTAATGAGGCGGTCTTTAATGGAATTCCAGTCCTTTTTTTGAGGGATTTTTTCTTTAACAAAAGTATTTAGAGCCTGCTGATCGTACCCGCCTTCGCCGTCAGAGAACTGACTTAAAAGCCAATCCCGCAAAAAAGACGGCAAACTCAGGGCGGAGAAAAAATTCGTGTTTTTGAGGTCTTTATAAACGACCATTTCGTCAAAACATCTTCGTAGTTTATCAATCATCTTTCAAGACCTCTCAATTAAACATATCGCTAATGCCGCTCGCTTTACCAAATCCTTTTTCAAGGGTAAAGGTTATCGTATTCAACGCGGTGTCATTTTCAAACACTTCGGCGCTATATTCGCCTTGTTTAGCGGTAACGCCTGTAAACGTAACTTTATAATCAATCCCTTCGCAATGTTGAATGGGATAGCTCTTATCGTTCCATTTTACCCACGCGTTTTCTAACGGCTTGGCACAGGCTAAATACAAAACAGCGGTTTTATCCGGCATGATTTTAATTGTTGACGACCCTTTAACCTTAACTTCTTTAGGGGTTTTCAAAGAGAACGCAATCACCGGAACGACAACTTCTTCCAGCGTCGCGCCGCCGTGAACTTCGACGTCGGCTTTTCTCCCGCCCCCGAACCGTTGATAGTTGGCAAACATCCAAAAATTCTCCTCTCGCGTAACGCACGTAGGAGGGGCTTTGTCCAACTTGTTTACCGGGCAACACCTGCCGCTGTATTTACCCTTTTCATTCATTTGGCAACCGACTTCCTGACCGCCTAACACCGCAAGCCGGCTGGCTCCGTGATCGGAAACAAGAACAACGTTGTCAAATTGAGCTGTTTGTTGTTCTAAAATATTATGAATATCTTCTAAAACAGATTTTATTACCCCTAATTCCTTTTCGAGATATTGCGCCTCTTTAACGCCAGGAACGCTCTCATGCTTGATATCGTCAAGTTTTCCGTTTGTCTTTTTATTACCATGCCAATCGTCATAGAAATCTCTGTTCATTGACGTAATTGTCGGCAAAATCGTTCTGCCAACATAGGTTGTCATTTTCAAGTCGCGTTCTTTCGCCCAATTCTGAATAAAGGGGAGATACTCCACCCCGAGAGCGTCTAACCAATAGAGGAACGTTTTATCCTGTGGAAATCGTTCCAAAACAGATCCACGCGTTAGAAAACAATTATACGGTCGCGTCAAAGAGTATTGATCGACCCGTTCCAGAAATTCCTCTGATATTTTATTGGCAACTTTCTGCATACGGTATTGCTGAAAATAGTCGTCCAATTCCTCATTGGAAATACCATTGGGAACATTGGTAAAATGATACGGTCTTAAATACCAATACAAATCAGGATAAATCCATTTCAAAGCATTGCGAACCTCATCCGTCAGTTCGATTTTACTTAACAATTTCAGAATAGCCTGACGTTCTACAGAGGTATTATCCGTTAAGTAGTAAATCTGAAACTGATCGTTTTTGGTAATCAGGTCGCCGCTGATAAACGCGCTCAGAGCAGATTCTTCAACGTTTTTAATCCATTGTTTGCGTTGATTATACATGGATTGAAAGTCGCTGTCGCTGGGAGAGAAGTCCAGCAACGCGCTAAAGACTTTCTTTTTATACTCGGCATACGTTGGGGAAACGCTGGCAACGTATTCTTCGTACTCTTTGCACGAGTCGGACGCCCCATTGAGCTTCAGACCTAAAAAGGTTCGCCAATGGGTTGCAGGTTTGTTATTTGACAAGTCCTTATCCGCTCGGTATTCTTCCCACAATTGATCCGTCAGCCAGCTTCGTTCGCCGGTAAAGTGCGGGGCTTCCAGCTTAAGAGCCTCAAAAGCCGAGGAAACCTTCTTTACGCCGCTAAGAGACAAATCCGAGCGAACGTACAGCGTCTTAAAATCTTTATCGCCGTTTTCCAATTCCTTTAACAGGTTCTTAAAACCGTTAATCGTTGAGCAGTTCAAATCGATGTCGGTTTGAATAATCTTGCACGAAGAATATTCTTCCTTCGGAGGAATGAAACAATGCCGTTTTGTGGTAAACTTCGCGTCCGTGCCAGTTATTTTCTGAATTTCAGAATACAAAAATCGGCATAGAACAACCACTTTGCCGGGAAAGTATTTGTCTTTCAGGACTCCCAATTTACGAACCTTAAAACTGCTGTTCGAGGCGTTGTCGCTAATCGGGCTGGTATGCAAATTGAGCCATTCGCCAAGTCCCAGTAAAACCGTTTTGCTGCCTTTCGGTCTGGCGTTTAGACCCATTATCAATCCGTCTATATCGGGAAACGCGTCGTCCTGATTGCAGAAATCGCTCGTTCTGACGCAATCTCCGTCGATAAACGATATTATCTCCCGATAAGTCATATCGTCATCGACAAGGACAAAATACGGGCAATTGTCAAAACCGTTCAAATAACTGGAAATGGCGTCGCGCGCCTGTTCAAGGGAAATCTGGTGAATCATCTTTTTATCCTTCGTAATCGGTCAGAATCATAATGCCAGTTTCAGGAGAATTATTGACAAGCCACATCAACAATTTCTTGACTTGTTGATCGGTCATCTGATCCACTTTTTCCTGAACCTTGGAAAGCCCCTTTTCGCTATACTTGGCGGCGCCCATATCGTTAATGTCGTCTCGAACGTCTGCGCTGTCCAGCCACGAATAGCAGTCCCGGCTGTTGTGTAACAAGGCGTTTCGAACTTCATTGGGATCGTTGAGAAGCGAGCCGTATTTTCGGACGAGTTTTGTCATGAACGCTTCGTCTATTTTTGCCTGATTGTTCAGGTCGTTCATGTATTCGTGATTGCCCTGCAGGTAGTTAATGGCGTCTTGAACCGCATTAGGATCCTGATTTCTGGGATTATTAACAGCGTTAAACGCCTGGCGCGCCCGGGCAAGTTCCTCGCTGGGAACCATTGCCAAAATTGGCGTTCGGTACTTTTCAGACCACGCTCGAGGGCTGTCCGTTCCCGTCTTTTCTTTCCACAGCGTTTGAAGCTGGAAGAACTTTTTACCCTCTTTTATCGTACGCGCAATCTCTGCAATGCACTGCTGAGTTTCAGGAGCGTTCTTATAGAACGTATCTCCCGGCAGTTCCGAATACAGTTTCCGAACGTCGTCGTCGGTCAGTTCGGTTAGATAGAAGCTGTACGTTTCCTTAAATAGCGGAATTATTTGCTGTTCAAATTCCTTAAACGCCTGAACAGAACTTTCCATCGCGCTGACCATTTGAGGAATTCGAGAGTCCGGCAATTCGTTGGAATGTCTGTCGTTGAAGAATTTCAGCATGTTCTTTACCGCGGGGCGCTTTTGAGAAATCGTCCAGAACGGAATTCGAATCGCCTTGATCTTTTCGTCCCAATTGTTTAACGCTTCGGCGTATGAAACAGCGCTGTTGGGAAGGAGCTGGTTAGACAGAGCGACGAATTTGTATTTATCGATTAAAGCGCTGATAACGCCTTTACCCGTTTCCTGATCCCAAAGCCACAGCCCGTTTTCCCGATACGCATTTTTAACGTCGTACATCACATTGGGCGCGTTTATTGTTTGCGCCAACCGAAGCAAAGCGCCGTCTTCAAAATGCGCCAGAAACTTTTCCATGGCGTCTTTGGCGTTGTCTGGCGTTAAAAGCGATTTGAGAATCGAACCGAGGTCCTGATTCTGAATCGCCATCTTCCCTAACGTATTGACGATAGTGGATTCCGTTTCAGATCTCTGGTCGTCGTTTCTGACGTTGGCAAGAGACGCCAGCGCATCAAGGAAATTTTCTGCGCCCTGGCAATTCAGTTCTTCCTTAATCGCCCAGAGAGGATATTCCAGCTTCGTCAATCGACGGCGAATATCGCCTGTTACCAATTCTACCGACTGATCATCGGAAATGTCGTTCCAAATGAAACGGGCAAGGTCAACATACGCCTTTTGCTCCTGCGTGAGAATTTCGATATATTTATCTTTGTACCGGTTAATGGGCGTGTCTTTATGCTTGACGCATTCCGAGACGATTTCCGCCAGACTGTCGATGCTCATTCGACTGCTATTATCCGGTTCGCCGTCGCTGGTGCGATACCTGCTATTGGCGTAATCTCGCAGAAGCCAGCCGGTTAAATAGGCGTAGGCGTTGCACGGCATAAACCCTTTATCCTGCAAAAAGTCCCAAACGTCGGCAATGGCAACTCGACCGTCGTCTCGCAATTTTGCCTGAATATAACTGTCCAGTTCCGTTTTCACGGCGTCTAAAGACGCTCGATTGTTTTGAATGAATTCTGGAAGGCTTTTGGGAATGATGCTGCCGTACTTTTCCTCGGCGCCAAGTTTAACGCTGTTTTTAGCCTGACTGTTAATCCATGTCTGATCCGTAAACTTGATATTCTCGAACGATTTGGGATAGCGTTTGAGAACGACGTCGTCCAGAGCCTCTTGAATTTCCTTGTTAGACTGGCAATTGACGCCGGTAGCTTTATCGAAACGATAAACCGTTTTAGGGGCGTTTACAATGTCGCTTTTCCAGGACTTGAGGATATTCTTGGCGTTGCGAGCGTGACTATCCGCCAGATGTCTGTCGGTGGGGCGATAATATTCCTCTTGAGCCTTGTATTCCAGATATTGTTCGAACTGGTCGTCTGGCAGGTTGGACGCCGTCAGGTCGATAAAGACGATGTTCTCATTATTGGCGTCTGCCAATTTTTCTTGAAGGCTTGCCTTAAGTTTCGTTCGCTCTTCCGGCGTCTTGGCAAACAGCAAAACCAACGGAATTTGGAACGGTTTAATATTATTGCCCGGAACGGTGTTTTGGGCAATCTTGTTGACGTCGGCGGTAAAGTTTTTCCAGGTTAAGGGGAAGAGCTTAAATCGAAGATTTTGAGCTTTTGACAAAGTAACGGCGGTTGACGAAATCTTGTCGGGATCGTCGCCTTCATCGATCAAAACGGAGGTATCGTTCGTGCTGCGAAGACGGTCTTTAATCTCGTCGATTTTTGTCGTATCGGTAGAAGCGACCGACGCGGCAAAAATCTCTTTGCCGTTTCCAAGCTTCTTCTTAAACAGAATTTTCTCATTCAATAACGACCGGGCAACGCTTGTAGCCATGCCAACTTGCCACGATAAACCGTTATAGGCAAGTTCAATGTTCTCTTCCGTTGGAAGGAGCAGAGGAATGGCATAGTTGGTTTTTATGCTCATGGCTTGCATCATCAAGACGGTTTTCAGGATGCGCTTTTGCATTTGGGTTATTCTGCTGCTGCCGTCGTTTTGAGCGTAGCAGTCCAGGATATTGCGAACCTGCGTGTCCAGATTGCCTCTGCCGGCGGCGGACGTGTGTTCGTCGGTTCCCTTTTCGTAGAAGAAGTTCCACAGATAGTCAATCGTCAAAAGAGAGTCGTCCTGATTGAGATTGTCTCCTGCGTCGGGGGAATGGGTGTTAATAAACCACTGGAACGCCTTTAATCCATCGGTATCGTTATTCTTGATGAAGTTAAACATACTGCGCTGGTTAGAAGCAAATCGTTCTGAGATGTACTTCAACATCAGCGCCGCCAAGGGGTGAATCGGCAAGATGCCGTTGAGCTTTTTAACCCCTTCGCTTGATTTATCTTTCCAGACGTATTTTGCAACCGCCTTTGTGGCGTCGAGAATGCCGTCTTGAATCGTGTTGATTTTCGTTGTCCAAATCGATTTTTGCGATTCCTTTACCTGAATGACGTGATCTATCAAATTGAACGCAATGTTGTCCGGCAATTCAATTTGTATTTCATTGAACCGATCTCTGACTTTTCTGCCGTCGGCGTCGTTTTCGCCAAAAATGGCGGTGTGAGTAACAATGACCATGTTAAACGGCTTGTTGTTCGACAGCTCGTTGAACGTCTGGAACGTATCAAGATAGTTCTTGTTTTTTTTGAAGAATTCGGAAAATTCGTCCCAGAAAAAGACGATTGCCTTGAGATTGTTTCGGTCGATAACGTCTTCCAGCCACGCTTTGACGTCTTCCACTTTTTTACTAAAGGCGTCGATGCGTTCGTTCTTTGCCACAACGAGAATTTCCTTAATCAGGTTCTGCGTGCTGGCGTTGGGGTTTTTGAGTTTTGTCAAAACATCGTCCGCCGTCAAACCAGCTAAAGAGGAGAAAGAACGATACTCCGCCTTTTTGATTTTCTTGTTGAAAAAGTCTTTGTTGGCGTCGTCCTTTTCCAGCCAGTCGATAATGCCGCCCTTGAGCGTGTTTTCTCCAGCGTACTGAAGTTTCGCTTTCGTCAGCTCTTTGGTAACTTCTTCATAGATTGCCATGATGAAGTCGTTAAAGTCGTTAATCTCGCCGGTCGTGTACCGAAAGGCGGTAATGATTTTGCCGGAGGAACGCTGCGCCAAGAGTTTCGTTCGCAAGTCCGGTTCTGATTTGAATTCGTCAGGGTAGTTGTCAAAATACCGGTTAAAATCTTCGACAGAACATTCCAGCAGTTTTTTCAGCGTTGCAATAAGTCTGGACTTCCCAGTGCCGTAGGCGCCATGAATCCAAAGGCTTTTCTTGGCGTCGTAGCCTTGCCGGGAAAGCATTGCCTCTGTCCCTTTGAGCAGTTTTACAAACGTCTCGTGAGGGTACGTTTCTAACCACCATTCCGGTTCTGTGGCTTCCATCTGCTTGATGGAATCCGGGTTAATTTCAGATGGAAAATTGACAACGTCTAAATAATCGCTGTAATTCATGGTTTATAAAGTAGTAAGTAGTAAGTGGTAAGTGGTTAGTGGTTAGTGGTTAGTGGTTAGTGGATAGCGAGAGGAGCGCTTTGCGTAATTCCGCATTCCGAATTCCGCATTCCGAATTATTGAGGCGCTTTGCGACAACTCCTCACTCCTAACTAACAAATCTTTGACCCAGAATTAATCAAACAGTCTTAGGACGTCTTCAGACGTCTTGCCTTCTCGGAGCGTGATTTTATCCAAGTCGTGCGTAAAGGTCGCGTTGATAAACTCCGGATAGACGGCGGAAAGACCGTTGAGAGACGCTTCCATTTCGTCCCGGTCAAGACCGAATATCTGCGCCGGACTAACGCCCGCCGACTCCACGTTAAAGTCCATCAGGCGAGACAGCGAGAACTGATAGTAGCCCTCGCACGCCTCCGCGAACTTATACAACGCGTACAAGATCACGCGGGGATCCGTTACTACGCACTTCGTACGACAAAGCGTGTCAATATGCTTTCCTTTTTCCGTAACTTCGCCAAAATGCAATTCCGTGCCGAAAGATGTAGCGCAAATTCGACCAAAGGCAGAAATGATATTTGTTATGGCTTTACTCTTTTTGTCATAACCTTGAGCTTCCATTATTGAAATTATTTCAGATCTGCTGTAGTTTGTATTAACCGTGAGATTCTGAATATACCATTTGATTTGCGAACTGTTATTTGCCAGATTAACGAGAATCAGCCCTAATCCAGTATCGCTATTCCAATTCAAATTTTGGAAAACATTTAAAAAGTGCGATAACTTTTTCCCGGTTATTAAATTTGAGTCACGTAAAAAAACTTTAAATCTTGAATTCTGATCAGGACCTAATGAGTTGCTCTCCAAAAAGCTTTCTTTTTCAGAAAAGAAATCTTCAAGCCACTGTTGTTTTGGTGCATGGCTATTGTATTTATCAATTGTTTGCGGTTTATCCATAAACGAATTTCCTCCATTATTCTGGGGTAATTTTAATGATCTGTAAGCAAGACAACCACCATCTAATTGATTGCAGTCTTGACAATGTATACAATTCTCAATATTAACTTGATTATTAACAAACGAAATACATCCTCTACGACAATCCGCTACACAGACGCCACACTTTAAACAGAAAGCTGCTTTATGAAATATTTTTCTAAAAATGCCGCTTTCTTTAGGAAATTTCTTTAAATACTGTTTATCAAATCTTATTTTAATAAAGCTGTTGGATTGCTCAATGATTGTGTACGTGAACGGAATATCACCCATTGTTGTAATCCAAACTTTCCAATCTGTTGAAGGATTAGAAATTTCTATATAGTACCAATTATCTTCTATATATTCTACAAGGTTATTAGAATTATTAATAAGTGGCGTACCATCTTTTCTAGCACACCAATAACCATTTACAATGTTTTCGGTTTTATAATTTAAGCTTACAATATCTACAAACTTATTTATTGTTTCAGGATAAATACATTTCTTGATATAATCTGTTTTAAGCGACATCGGACAAAATACGCAACCTATTCTGCCGTTTCCAGCATAATACGCTTTATTAATACATAAATTATACTTGTACATATAAAGCCAGATTTCAACGCTTGTCCACTCTAAAATGGGATTATGAGAATTCTGACCTTGTTGCTTCCCATTTGAATACTCATATTCATAATCAAATCGAGATGCGCTTTCTTGAGCGCGAACGCCAACAAAAGCCATACCCTTATAATCTGTTTTCCCCAATATCTCACGTAATTTTAATACCTGCGGGGCGGATTTATGAACAGAGCAACACCAACGCAAAACGCGAGACGGCGGTCCGAACATTTTCCAGCTTTCTTCCGGTTTGAGATGAGACGCGGCGCGGTAGAAATTGATTCCTTCTTCTTTGCATTGAGCTTCCACTTTGTCAACGACGTCGTACGTATCGGGGAACTCCATACCGGTGTCCCCAAAGACGACGACAAAGCTGCCCGGCGGCAGAGCCTTTTTTACCAGGTCAAGCAAAACAACGCTGTCTTTTCCGCCGGAAAACGCCACGTGAAAACAGTCCAGCCGCTTTCGATTTCGACGATAGACGTCATAGATCTTTTGAACGGTGGACTGTTCCAAAACGCTTATCATAACGGCGTTCTTTTCCACCATCGCTGGAATGTCAACCGGTATAAGCAGTTCGCCTTCCGGCAAAATCGGCGTTTCGTCTTCCCCGGTTACATATTCAACCGTCGGCAATTCGTACAGCGAACCGCCATGCGTTTTCGCCACCAGTTCGCCGCGGTACCAGTACGCATTCGACTCCGCCCACATGTACGGCGCGTCGTCCTGTTTTTCGTATTTCCAGCGCTTGTCAAACCCTAAAATATCCATCTCGCGAGAATAGACAGGGCGCGGCTCTTTGGATAATTGCAGATGATTCTCGTTTAATACGATCCCGCCGGTTTCTTTGTCGTATGCGTAGCAGTACATCTCAACCTTGCTCCTCCCGCAATACTTGAGCAATCGCTAACACATTTTGAATACGGTTTAAATTATCAACTGCAATGTAATGCGCGCGCATCAGAAAATCTTTGACTGCGTTTTCTGATAGTACAATTTCGTTATTGTTTACAGCGGTTGCCATCAGCTTATTATAATCATCTATTTTTGCTGATTTCCGAACTATAGCGCCTGCGTTGCTGCTATTAAATTTCGCAACCATAAAGCCGAACTTTTTACTGTATTTTCGGCAGAAGCTTTCCAGTAAAAACCAGTTCCAGCTAAAGGAATCGTACTGGGGAAAAACCGCGAAATTGGTTACGTCTTGCAAAGGAATAAAATCATTTGACAGTACAAAATTATCCTCTAAAACCTTGTCGATTTCCTCAACGTCAAATTGTATCAAGCTGGGAGAAACAAAACGGTCTTTATCGACGCGAACCATTTTCTCGAAGGCGGTTGCAAACGCCGTTTGCCACGAGGCGCTTAACTCGTCGGCAAGCGCTTTTAGTTCATCGAGCGTTACATAATCTTTAGTTTCGCACAGTTTTTCAATTATCGCAGAAGAACTGACTGGTTTTGAAGCGTCTGAAATGACGTTGCCTATTCGTTTGTATTTTGCAGGCAGGATTTTTTTGCAGAAATAATCTAACAGCCCCCGGGACGAAATCTCAGCAGAATTGTTTACACGAGCCGGAGAGAGGTCTATCTGGTTGCAGGAAATAAAATCTTCCTTTTCTATCTCCGATACTACTTTCTCCAACAATTTATCGGCAAGGGCTTTGTCAATATATATTTTATCATAATACGTAAAGGAGCCGTTTTCAAGCAATATGAAATCGTTGTCCGATCTTAACGTCTCTTGAATTTCCGTGTCCGGAATGTACGGGAACGCAGATTTAATCTGGTCGTATTTTAAAACCGTATTGTGTTCAAAATAGTTTATCAACGCGTCTTTTATCGTGCAGTCTTCCTTTAACGCCACGTATGACGGCGTCGGATAGAAAGGATTGACTATCCGATAATGGGAACGAACTGCCAGAACGCTAAACAAGCCGGAAATAGCCGTTTCGTCTTTATAGACAGAAATGGAGTCAAACAAATCCTGCTTGTTGTCGTACAGCAGGTTGTAGTACGCCATAATTTGCCCTTCCTGCTGCAATTCCTCCAATATTTTAAGCAGGCAATCTTCTACCGCCCGGGTCAGAAAATAAACCCATTTGGACGAATAGACGCCAAGATGATTTTGCGTAATAAAGTCCAGGAGTTCTTTATCGGAAGTAAATTCCCCCTCTGCAAACGTGCTTCTCATCTTGCCCAGCTGCGTTTCATGACAGGAATTGTTGGGGAACATATTTTGAGCGCGATGCAAAATCGTTTGACACAGTAACGAAACCTCCTCTTCCGACCGTTCAAACAGACTCGGCGCCTCGGGCTGCGGTTCTGACACTCTTGCACGGCGATGATTAACTCTCATAATAAATTCGTCAAGATTTGAACTACAGGAAACCGTTATCTCGTCCGGCACATTCTCTTTAGAAACGCGAGCGCGCCCCTGAAGCAGCTGATAAGATTCTGGACATTCATTTTTCAACGCCTTGGCAATGGGAGACGATGGCGACCATGTGAACCGAACCTGCGGCGGCGCCCCGCAAACCGAAAAATCCGGAGTGTAAATAACCGCTTGATAGGCGGTACTATTGAACCATATCGTAACTGGAACGTTTTTCCCAGGATCAGGGACTGCGCTTAAATGACTTAAAAAGAGTTCGTGGAGTTGGGTCGGCACCACAACGCACGTCTCAAACATTGACTTGTTTACCGGTTTGGTAAACGATGAGTCGTCTATGCTGCCCCCTTGACGAGAAGAATCTTCGGCGCTATTGACGTCATTCGCCGTTCTCATATTAGAACTCTTTCCCGGAGGAAGGTATTCTATGCGAACTTCAGACAACGGCAGCTTGCAGGAATCCAAAAACAGCTGGGCTGTTTTAACAGCAGTTGTAGCGCAAAAGTTCGTATTTACATAATAGTCAGAATTAACCGGTTTACACGCCAGTTTTTCAAACTTGTCATGCGAAAACAGATGGGGTTTTGAATTTGGTTGACCGTATTGCTCTATGAGCGAATTAAACGCGTCCGGCTCGTTTTGGTCGATGTAAATTGCCGTTTGCAACACAATGCCAGACCATGACAAAATCTCGAATTCTTTCTCGCCAAATGAAATTGAAAGCGCCTTTGCGTTCGTCAAGTCTGGAATCGAATCGTCAAGGTTAAAATAGGAATTCTCGGGGGGGGGGGCTGTTTGAGGCGTCTGCTCCGATTCCACTAAGTCTGCCGCTTTATCGTTTAGTTGAGAATCAGAACGAACGCTATAGAACAGTTGCCCATCTTTTTCTTCTTCTTGTATGCTGTAGCCGAATCGGTCGTCGCCCAAGGCGTAACTGATAATCGTCTCATTTAATGTTGGGTACAGTTGCCGCAGCTGGGACATCGGAACCGGACTGCTGACCTTTTCCAGGTAGTTCTCAATTTGATCGTAAAAGGTTTCGCAAAATTCATCTGTCGATACCGAATCCAGCAGGCAAACGCCGTCGTCGTCGTTATCATTAAATTCAATAGCAATTAGCCGATCTATTTCTTTAAAGACATACCATTCTACGAATTCCGCCAGCTCTTCGTTGTCGCACTCGTAATCCAACTGATCCTGAAATTTTTCGTTAATAACCGACAGCGATACGGCGTTGTACTGCCGGATGCCGTTATCAATAAAATCAGCCATCGCTTTGACTGTCGATTCGTCTGCTATACGCAACGGAACATAATAGAAACCTTCCTCGTTTTTGAACAACGCCATTTTGAGAAGCGCTATAGCGTCTTCATCGCAACGTTCGCCAGAAGCGAGTTCTATGGTTGCTATGTTGTCAATGTTATCAAAATCTATACCCTCCGGATAATTCTCTTCGATTGCATCAATGAACTTTTGCAGCCAAGGCGTAATTACAGGCTTGCCGTTGTCATAGAATTGGAAGCCGATAACACCCCCATCGTCATCAAAGTCCTCATCTTCCTCCTCGTCGTCGTATATATCCTTTATATCCTTGTCAGAAAGACCGCTGGCGAGGTCGTTGTCGAACTCATAGTAATCGTCGCCGTCCGATTCATCAAGTTCGTCGTCTGGTTCGTCGTCTTCGTCGAGTTCGTCGTCTTCGTCGTCAAAATCGACTTCTGGCGCGTCGTCTGGTTCCGATTCGTCTGGTTCCGGTTCCGCATCGTCGTGTTGCGCGTCTGAACTGGGCGCCAACGACAATTCGGGTACAACCAAGTTTTTGGGGCGATATTCAACAAGAACATCGGACAGGGAGATGTCGCAATAGCTCAGAAATGCAGCCGCTAATTGAATGACGTCGTCTGTGGCTAAATCCGCCTTAACGTACAGATTTTGCCGAATAAATCGAGGCGCTTTTGTAGAACTGCTGTTCGTGAAACTCCGCTTCGATTTAGCGAGAATCAGTTTTCTGACCTTGCCTTTAGGTCCGTAATCATCGTATATTTCGTCAATACATTCCGGGTAGTAACAATCAATGAACCTTACCACCTCTTCAAGGACGTCGTTCCAATTGTTTAACAGCAGACCAAATTTAATAGAAACCGGCTTCGATCCGGTATTTTTTAAGGTGGGCGGGTTGTCAATCGTAAAACAAGGGAGCTTCGGCAAAACCGGGACGCTTTGTAATCCAGCCAACGGTTCCGGCTCGGCTGACAGCTCCGGCTCTGACGCATCTTCGGTTACCGGCGCTTCATATCGAACGATAAACTGACTGGCTGGCAGACGGCAATAATAAATCAGCTTTTTGATTATGTCAACAATGCCAGACGAACTTAAACGTTGTTCGACGTAAAAGTTGGTTTTTAATTTAAAAGCGTCGTATAAATAATCTGTGCGACTTGAAAACATTACGTTTCTGCTAAGAAAAGTGTCGTCCAGATCTTTTAACGCCTTTATCTGATTAGGTTTACAATTGAAAACATACTGGCAAAATGAACGATAAATATCTTTCCAGGTAGATATATCCTCCCATCCATCAGGCGTTTTGAACGCTTTTAATCTGAAATTCTTAAACTCACTTGTTTCTGGAACGTTCTTAAAGTTGAACTGTCGAATTTCGTATTCTGGTCGGCTATCGGATTCTGGATTTGGCATTTCTGAGGTTACGGGGGGAATATATCAACACGGTTTTGAGCTGGGATTATTATTTGTTAAAGGGCTGTGCAATACAAATTATTGTAATGACGACTATAGACCTTTTTACTGATTATATTCCATATTTCTGAAACGTCAAGTAAAAAGAATCACTTATTTCAAAAAAATTTTTTCAAGAAATCAAGAAAACAGAGGGGGGGTGCGACAGACTGTGTCATACCCCCCCGCGCAAGGGTGCGTTCAATAGTTTTTATACAAAAACGTTTTGAGTTTTTTCGAAATTATGCCAAATAAAGTTGCGAGAAGATAGTAGGCAGTAGGATAGCGTTTGCGTCATTCCGCATTCCGAATTCCTAATTAAACTACTGCCTCGTTTTTCGGAAATTTTCAAGTAGAAATAGATTATCCATCAAGCCCCTCATTTATCCAACGTATAACTTTAGTCTTGGGTTCTCCAATTCGCGTTCTTCTTTTATTTCCGGCATTGCAACGGCGTCAAACGATTCCGACGCAATAAGCGCAAACCGTCTGGCGGAATCCATATTGTCAAATCGACCTTGAACCAATCGACGTAAAGATTCCGCCTGATCGCCGCCGGGGTCATTTCCCTGCTCTGAATTATGACAATTATTTTGCGACTCGTTGTCGTTATCAGATTTCCGATTATCTGAAGAACCGTTAAAAACGGTTTCCGGCTTGTCGTCAATTTGCGCCAATAACGCATTGCATTGAGCCTGTGAAAACCGGCTTTCCCAATCGGAAAGAGCTTTGAGCGGGAAATAATTTCGATAATAATGGTATCGCAAATAGAATACCAGCGGGAATCCCGTTCCGGTAAATTCCGGTTCTGACCATTGACCGTCCGGATTTTGATGATCGAGAAGATAGCGAATCCCTTTCACAACCGCCTCGGAGGCTCCTTCGCCGCTGGAAATAAGCCCCAGCAACGCCCACGCGGTTTGAGAAGCCGTCGTATTTCCCGAACCCTTTAAAAGCGGGTTTTGGTAACTTTCTAACGTTTCCCCCCAACCGCCGTTAGGTTGCTGATGCGCTTTGAGCCAATTGACGCCAGCGGCAACCATCGGGTCTTTCGGGTCAACGCCAACCGCCGCCAGTCCGTTAAGCGCCTCGCCGGTTCCGTAAATATAATTCGCTCCCCATCTGCCAAACCAGGAACCGTCCGGCAACTGCTCTTTACGGCAGAATTCTACAGCGCGGTCAATTGAAGCAGTAGGCAGTAGGCAGTAGGCAGTAGAGGAATCTTTACTGCGACCTTTTGTCTCTTGTCTATTGCCTAAACCTTCGCACCCGGAACACCGGTATCCCAATGCGCCTAACGCCTCAAGAATTCGACCGGTAATGTCGGTCGTGCTTGGGTCAATCATGGCGTTATGATCGGCAAACGGAATGTGACACAAAAACTGTCTGTTATTATTTTTGTCGAACGACGCCCAGCCGCCGTCGTTATTTTGCATTCCCATAAGCCATTTGACGCACCGGTCAATTGCGGCTTGCAGATTTTCCGGAGAACACAGGTTTTCCGGAGTAGATTTTCCCTCAATGGGCGTTCCGGTTTGAGTTGCAGTGCGAAGCGCGTCGCTAAGCTCGTGAATCGCCATAATCGCCATGGCGGAATCGTCACAGTCCGGATAAAAGTCGTTATGATATTCAAACGCCCAGCCTCCCGGCGGCGTATTCGGATTAACCTGCGCCCAGTCGCCTTTCCAACTGTGCTGTTTTGGCAAAAGCCATTCCAACGCCTTGCGAGCGGACTTTGACGCCGGGGAATCCCCTTCGATTCGAATGCCGCCTGCCGCCAAAGCGCGAAGAGTTAAAACGGTGTCCCAAACAGGCGACAAGCAGGGAACGCCATGAGCGGACGGGTTCCCGTTGGCGTCAATGCCATCGTCTACAATAAGCCGGTGAAATTCATTGAGAAAATACTGAACTTCCGGGGAATCGTCTGCATACCCTTGAGCTTTCATGGCAACCAGCCCCCAAATAATGGGCGGCTGAATCGCGCCGGGACCGTCGCTGTTTTTGCAGTGTTCCAGCAGCCACTCATTCATCTTTTTAATCGCTCGTTTGCGAATAAACCATTTTCCAAACCAGCGCTGATATGTTTTCAAAAGAACGTCTGTCATGCGGAAGAAACGTTCCCAGGAGAAGAACCCTGGCGCCTTTTGAACCTGTCCCGGCTTGAGAACTTTCGGAGCTGACAGCGGGGGCCACTGTTCCGGCGCGTTGAGAAACAATTCTCGAATCCCCTTCTCTATCGGGAGATGTCGAACCGGACGCAGAGCCGAAACGATTGCCAGCGGCGCGATAATCGTTCTCGTCCAGGAACTGACAGCGTAAATATTAATCGGAAACCATTTCGGTAAAAGAATCAACTCTGGCGGAACGGCTGGGCATTGATCGTAGGAAATTTGCCCCAGTAAAGCCAGATAAAATCGCGTAAAACTGTTGATTTTATCCGCCCCGCCCATTCTCATAACCGCTTCCCGCGCCCGCTGCATGTAAGGCGCATTGAGAGAATGCCCGGTCAATTTCAGTGCAAAATACGCCTTGACCGTGTTCGTAACGGAATCCTCCCCGCCTGTAAACATTGGCCATCCGCCCGTTGGCGACTGCGTTAAAAGAAGATGATTCGCCAACTTCTTGGCAAGAGACGATTCTTCCAGCCCCAAAAACGTTAAAAGAATAACCGCTTCGCCTTCCAGCAACGCATCGCCTTCCAATTCAGCTCTCCAGTGTCCATCTTCATTCTGCGCTGAAAAAAAGAAGTCCTGACTTCGACGAATTGCTTCATGCAACTCTAAGGCGTATGGTCCGATAAAATCGTCTGACGACGAATTCCGTTCGTCAACATTCATAGTGGCTTCCTTGCTAATAAAGGGGTGTGAATATAGTATATGAAATAACAAGACCGCTTATCTTTACTAAAGCGTCCGCCTTCCCTTTTTAATATTACCAGTTTATTCAATCCCTCAAATCGTACAACCCCAAAATACAGCATTGCCCTGAAAAAATCGGAAAAATCAAAAAAACGCAGCGTTACACAGCCCTTATCTTCTCTATTTTATCAACATTCTCCAATTCTATTAAACATTACTATTGATATAATGTTTAAAATAGAGTATAACATATTGCTTGTTGAAAGCGTTTTTCAGCAAAGCTAAAAGAATAATCGGAATAGAATTTAATTCCTCGTTTCTAAACATTCGTTTTATACTCAAATAATAAAGCGCTATGCATTTACGATATTTATTTGTTTCCGTATCCGTAATTTTAATAACGTTCTGTTCGTTTGCCGTATATGGTCAAAACGGTTATCAATCCCCTGTATTAGACGACGACGCTCAAACGACAGGCGCGCCGTCTAATACAGAAGCAGAACCTGAAAAGCAGGGATCTGTTTGGGGACGGTTCTGGCCTTCTAAAAAATCGTCTGCTCCTGCAGAAGACAAAAACGCAGATCAACCTCAAAAACCCGCTAAAAAATCCTCATGGTGGAAATGGGGTAAATCCAATACGGAAGAAGAAGAGACTCAGCCGGAATCGCAACCAGCAAACGCAACGCCGCCAGTTCAAAACTATCGTCCACCACAAACGACGGCTTCACAACAAATTCAAACGCCTGGAAATCCTTCAGGAATTGTCAGACAAGCCCCTGCGGCTCAATCCCCTGCCCCTTCGTCTGCTCTCCCCAATGAAACAAAACCAACGGCTCAAGCCGATATGCAAACGCCTCAATACGACTGGTCGCAATCGAGATTTAACAATATGCGAGCCGGGAATCTGCCGGGGCAACAAGCGTATCAGGCTTACGATGGCGCTAAAATCATAGCGAGGGTCGAAAATGCCGTTATTCTCGAAGGCGATATTGAGTCCGGCGTAAAAAAACGAATCGCCAAACTTCAACGAGAATCTAAAAAGAATGGAGCGACTCCGCCTACAGAAGCAGATCTTCAACAACAAATTGTTCAATGGAAAAAGGAAATCCTTGGGGAAATGATACGCAGACAGGTTATGTTCACCAAAGCGTGCGCCGCGATCCCTCAAGAAAATCTCAGCAACCTCAAAAACCTTGTTGATAAAACGTTTGACGACAAGCAGATTCCCACTTTAATCAAAGAATACGACGTGGCGTCAATCTGGGAATTGGAACAAGCGTTAAAGGCTGAAGGCTCAAGCGTCGACCGAGAACGAAAGATTTTCTTTGAACAGAACGTTGGTCAAATCTGGGTTCATCAACAGGCTGAACCAGCTAAAGAAATTCGGCACGACCAAATTATGGACTATTACAACGATCATATAGACAATTATACCATCCAGCCTAAATCTCGATGGGAAGAACTTGTTGTTTTTAAAAGTCGATTTGGCTCTCGCGAAGAAGCCTACAAGGCAATTCAGAAAATGGGGCAAGCTGTCGTCGCAGGTAAACCGTTTGCTGAGGTTGCCAAAGAGAGTTCTCAAGGCTTTACCGCTTCCGATGGAGGAAAACGCGATTGGGTTTCGCCGGGCGCTCTAAATAGCGAACCGCTAAACAAAGCCCTTTTCGAACAACCCGTCGGAGATTTAAGCCCCAGAATTATCGAAGACGATAACTGCTTTTATATTGTTCGCGTTTTGGAAAGACACGGTAAAAAAAGAGTTTCCTTTGAAGAAGCTCAAACGGAGATACGAAAAATTCTTACAACCATTCAGGAAGAGGAAAACAACCAAAAAGCATACGATAAAGTGTTCAAAGACGCTAAAATTTGGACAATATACGACAGCGAACAGCCGCTAAATTAGCAAGCAGTTCCAACTAATCCGGCAACGTCTATGGTTAAATTAGCGGCATTTATTCGTTGATAAATTCTCCAAATTTACCCTGAAACGTCTTGAAATCTCTTTAATTTGTGCTAGATTATTATATATATATTTCCAAAACCTGTTTTTAGCATTAAATAATACGGTTATAGTCTAATGCTATTATTGTATAAATGGTTTGGAATTCCGTTCCCACATTTTAATGAAATTAAACCGGTTTATCATGCGACAAACATTTTCATTTATTGTTCCTTTGCTGCTTGCAAGCGCCATACTGTCGTTCTTTCATTCGTATGCCAACGCGGAACTGCGTGAATTTTATATTGGAACTCAGGCGTCTCCAACAACGTCTCCGGATATTGAAATTAGCCGAGGAATTTATCGCGGCGTTTTTAATGATCAGACCGGTGAAATTAAAATTCTGGGATTGGCGGCAGAAGCGAGAAATCCGTCATTTATTGTCAAGCATCCAACGCTTGAACGTTTTTATTCCGTTTCCGGTCAAGGCATTGACGGTCAAGGTTCCGTCGACGCATGGGAACGACTTGCAGACGGTTCTCTTAAAAAACTCAATTCTCAGCGATCCGGCGGTCAGGGTCCGTGCCATTTGTCAGTTCATCCGTCCGGGAAATACCTGTTTGTAGCTAACTATTCCGGCGGTCAAGCGGCAATGATTGAACTGCTGCCAGACGGCAGCTTGGGAGACGTCGTCTCGGATCAACATGTTGGATACGGTCCCAATACCGTTCGTCAAGAAAGAGCGCACGCGCACTGGATGAGCGCTGATCCAACCGGGAAACGCGTTCTGTGCTGTGATTTGGGATGCGATAAAGTTTACTCCATGCTCTTAAATGACGATTCTTTTGGCTGGCAACCGAACCCGAAGTTTCCTTTCGCTCAGGTTTCCAATGGAGCGGGTTGCCGTCATGCGATTTTCTCAGCAAATGGAAAATACCTGTTTGTGCTCAATGAACTGGCGTCAACCATTGACGCATTCCTGTATAATTCTGAAAACGGTTCAATGACCGTTGTTCAGTCTGATATGACTTTGCCAAAAGAATTCCGTGGAACCAACAAGGCAGCGGCAATTTGCGATCTGAAAACAGAGTACGGCGAATTCGTTTACTGCTCCAATCGCGGAGCAAACCTGCTGACGGTTTTCAAAGTAAATTCCGACGAAATTCGCGGCGACCGAGAACAGTGCGGAACTGTTCTCGAAACGGTTCAATATATTACCTCTGGAGGAAACGCGCCTCGGTTCATAGGACTTGATCCAACCGGGAAATTTCTTCTGTCATGCAATAAGAAAACATGCAACATTGTCGTTTACGCCATTGACCAGAAAACCGGGACATTGACCCCAACCGGGTTCGAAGCCAACGTCGGCTGGCCGCTGTCAATCGCGTGGGAATGACATTCAGTTCCAAAGAATTGGACGCATTTTAATAAAAAGCATTGATAGATTTTCAGAATAATGTTTTTTGATTATAATAAAAAAAGAATCAATAAACAAATAACGCTATTATTTAGTAACAGTTTTTAACATTATAAACAATGGAACAAAAAACATTCATTTCAGACCTGAAAGACGGTATTGTAAATAAATTTACAAACTGGGGAATGAAACCTGCTGGGATGGTTTTTGTTTCTCCCTTGTTCTGGCTATTGTGTTTTACAGTTGTTCTTTTTTTTCAATATCGTCCAATCTATAATAAAACATTTGCGCCCTCTTACTATTACGTCAATGCAGACACTAATGGTTACACTCAGTATCCTTATAATATTTTCAAGGGGGAAACAGCTGATAATAGAACGCCGGTATATCCATGGTTTCTAAAGTGTATTTATAAATTAACCGGAAACGAAAGCATTCTGGATAAAGTAACTTTTACTGAAACGGGAACTCCAATCGGAGACGAAATTATACAAGGTCAAAAAACATGTTTTTATGTTTTTCTTGCGCAATCAATTATCTACTGTTTGGCTCTGATTCCATTTTATTTTGCATGTAAGTTATTATTGCATAATCCGATCGTTCATTTTTTTACCGTTTTGTTTGTTGCTGTATATTTTATTCCATGTCAATCCTGGATTCTAACAGAACCATTGTCGATTTCCGGTACAATGGTCTTTTTTTCCTTGATGATTTTTTACATCAACAAGCCCCGAACAATCACAGCGCTATTAATCGGATTGCTGACTTTGATACTTGTTTTCCTTCGTCCGATATTTCTTTATTTGGTTATTTTGCTGTTTGCATTTTGGATTTTTCGACTTATTGTTAATAAAGAAGACCGAAAACAATCCCTGGTTGGCTTTTTGAGTTTATGTCTTGCCTGTTCCGTAATTTATGGATACGCAAAATTAAATCAGAAGAATTACAATTATTTTACGTTATCCAGCGTTTCGTTAAACACACGCTTTTTTATCATTTATCAAACAGGTTTTTACAAAAAAAGTACAGATACAGAGTTTATCGAATATATTGCCAATTCCCCTTTGAATCCACCGGAAAGCAAATATCTTTTGATGGATGATTTGACAAAACATTTTGGCTATGAGCGCATCAAAAAATTTGTAAACGACACTATCAAAAATAACGCTTTTGAATTTTTCGTATTCAATATTAAAAGGATGTGGTGGGAAGGAGATATTTACACCTTCACTCCTCATTATTTCGCAGGGGCGTTTGATTTTCTGTTTCTGGCGTTATCCGGTTTTTATTTTAGAAAAATCCCGTGGATGCGTTTAGGAATGTGGGCGCTGGTTTTTGGCTGGTTTTTTGTAATGTACTTCGGAGGCGTAGATTGTTATGAACGTTTGATATTGCCAATACTTCCTATAATGTTTATTGTCTACGCGCGATATGCCGATATGATTGCTCAAGCCGGCATCATTTCCAAGCAGAATTTTATGAATGAACTTAAAAATACATTGTAGTTTAGAACATGGAAAACAAAACAAATATTCCCTACACAACTGATTGGTACAACAACATCCGCAATGCGATTGGCGAATCCGCCTGTAAAACATTGGGGCTGTTTGCTATTCCTAATGATTTTGAACTGTCGGTTGTCATTCCGGTTTACAATGAAGAAAAAACGTTGGAAACGCTGGTCAGAGCTGTTGCCAGCGTTCCGATTCGTAAGCAGATAATTTTGGTTGACGACTGCAGCAAAGACAACTCCCGCACCGTAATGCAAGAATTGGCACTAACAATTCCTGATGATTGGAATCGGGTAACGTTAGGATTTCACGATGTTAATAAGGGTAAAGGCGCAGCGTTAAGAACCGGTTTTGCTCAGGCTGAAGGTAACGTTGTGATTATCCAAGACGCTGATCTGGAATACGACCCCAACGAGTATCCACGATTGCTCAAACCGATTTTGGACGGCAAGGCAGACGTTGTCTATGGCAGCCGTTTTTTAGGCGATCAGCCTCACAGAGTTCTTTATTATTGGCATTCCATGGGAAACAAGTTCCTGACGATGTTGTCAAACTGGTTTACCGACCTCAATTTAACCGATATGGAAACCTGTTACAAACTTTTTCGTCTCGAGTGCATTCAGGAAATTCTGCCGGAACTTCAGCAGAACCGATTTGGATTTGAACCGGAAGTTACAGCTCGAATCGCCAGAAAAAAATATCGTATTTACGAAATGAGCATCAGCTATTCCGGACGTACATACGAAGAAGGTAAAAAAATCGGTTGGCGAGACGGGTTCCGAGCATTATGGTGTATTGTTCGATACGGATTGTTCAGGTAATATATGAAATTATCATTAACTGTTTTTCTGACGTTTAACATACTTCTCTTTGTTTTGATTCAAATATTTAATCCGGCATATTTATCTGATTATAAGCTCGCTCCTAATCCAGATGCTCCAACTTATGTAGAATTGGGACGCAGTTTTTGGATTAATGGACAGTATTCCCGAAATCTGGAACCGCCTTTTAAACCAGAATTCACATGGACCCCAGTTTTCCCCGTAGTAGCTGGTGGACTGGATATTCTTTTTGGCGCGAAAGGAATTTTTATACTTCATCTTATTCTTTCAGCCGCTTGCTGCATTTTAATGTATTATCTTGCTGTACCATGGACAGGTGACAGAATAGCCAAAACAGCTTCTTTACTATTTGCCTTAGATCCGTTTATTTACATTTACAATTTTCAGGCAATGTCTGAAATTCTGTTTCTCTTTTTTCTAATGATGGGATTAACGTTTACGATTCCAATATTATTCAATAAAATCGACAAATGGTCATTTACCCAATTGATTATTGGCAGCATAGCGTTAAGTCTTGCAATTTTAACACGTCCTGCGGGATTGTACATTCCTTTAATTTTAGTTCTGTCATCTGTTATTTGGGGCTTGTTCAATCGAGAAAGAATTCGAAAAACGATGCTTTATTCAGGAACGTTTTTTTTGTGCTCTTATCTGTTGGTTGGAACCTGGATGTATCGTAACTATTGCACATTCGGAACGTTTGCGGTTACCGGCAACGACAAAATTACAATGGTATACTACACTGCCGGTGGAGCGTGGCAGGTTCATTTTAAGTGTACGCTTGAGGAGGCGCAAAAAAAGATAGAACAAGAGTATCATGTACCTCCAGTTGACGTATGTCATAATATTAATCGATTTAATATAACGCCTCAGGAAATTGATGCTCAAATGAAAGCATGTCGCTGGAACGCATTGCTAAAGTATCCAGATTCTTTAGTTGTAAGCGTATTAACTGCTATTCCCAAATCCCTCTTTGCTCATGAAACCGGTCTGTTTGCATATCTTACAAATCAGACATGGATTCCACCGGGATTAAGCAATCTGAAAAATCCGATTGCGTTTTGCAATCAGTTGTTTAAGAACCGTTTGTCTTTATCCATCTTTTTTATATGGAGTATGATATTTCAAACGACTATTGTTTTATCCGGAATTATTGGATATTTTGGCATTCTGATAAAATACGGCAAACAATACAGCGGAATTCTTCTGATGTTATTTCTGTATGTGGGATACGTCTTTGCTTCATTGGGATTATTTGGCGTAGATTGCGTTGCTCGATATCGTTTACCCTTGATGCCGATATTAATCGCATTTGCTGCAATTACAATTACAGTGTTGCTGGATAAAATCAGAAAGAACGAACCTGTTAACAGACAATGACAATTAACTCTTTTGAGAATCCGTCATCATCTGTTCAATCGCTCGTTCAATACCGTTTGCATCAAGGTTTTCCATTGCCAACTGTTCACACCGCGTGGCATGAGGAACGTAATGATCTTCAACGCCTAAACGTTTGAGACGGCAATTATAGATTTCATTGTCGGAAAGAACTTCCAATACGGCAGAACCGAACCCGCCCTGTCGGCAACCGTCTTCAATCGTTATAGTCCATGGAGCTTTCTTTATCCAATCAACAAATCGAGGGTCAAGCGGCTTTACCCATCGGGCGTTCACAAGTCCGATACGTTTTTCAGTTCCAGCGTCCCGACATTTCTTTTCATAAATCTCCACTGCCTCGATGGCTTTACCCAGAATGCCGCCACAGGCAATAATTAAACCATCAAGGTTGTCATGTTCGTCATGATGAATAAATTCTGACACGCCGGGGAGAATCGGAACCTGTTTATCCATTTTGACGTATGACACGCCGTCTTTCGGATAACGAATTGAAACTGGAGAACCGTAATTAATCGCCCACGGAATCATCTGCTGTAAATCTTCTGCACAACCTGGAGCGCATACCGTCATATTGGGTAAATGTCGGATATAAGCCATATCAAAGGATCCGTGATGCGTCGGCCCGTCTGCGCCGACCATACCAGCGCGATCCATCATCAAAACGACAGGCAGATTTTGCAGTGAAATTTCATGGAATATCTGGTCGTACGCTCGCTGCATAAACGTTGAGTAAATATCAACGACCGGGCGCAAACCAGCTTTTGCCATACCTGCCGCCATAGCAACGGCATGTGATTCACAAATACCAACGTCAAAAAATCGGTTTGGGAAATCCTCGCGAATTTTTTCCAATCCGTTTCCTTGAGCCATAGCGGCGCAAATTACACAAACTCGAGGATCGAGCAACATTTGCTCATACAAGTTCATTGCGGCAACGTTTGTATAAGACACTTGCTTCGATTTTATCAAATGCATTTCGCCGTCATCGTCATAGACAACTTTCGGCGGGGCGTGGAATCGCGCCGGGTCTTCTTCCGCAGGATGGAACCCGTGCCCTTTTTGCGTGAAAATATGAAGAAGAACCGGCTGATCGTGCCGTTTCGCCTGATTGAGAGCGACTTGCAGGTCGCGAATGTCGTGTCCGTTGACAGGACCAATATAATGAAATCCGAGTTCTTCAAACAGAGCGCCACCAACAAGTCCTTTTTTAACTGCATTTTTCAAATTGTGAAGACTGCGATGAAGCGGCTTTCCGATAACCGGCAAATTTGTAACAGCGGTTTTGACTTTATTTTTAACGCCCTTGTAAACGGAATTGGTGCGAAGTCCGTCCAGGTATCTGCCCAAACCGCCAACGCGCGGGCAGATTGACATCTCGTTGTCGTTGAGAATAACGATAATATTTTTGTTCAGACCGGAAGCGTTGTTAAGCGCTTCAAAGATAACGCCGCAGGCAGCCGCGCCGTCGCCGACGACGGCAACCGCTTTTCGTCCTTCTTCCGGACGCATCAGTTCGTCGCCCAGGAACAGACCCAGCGCGGTGGAAACGCTCACGCCGGCGTGCCCTGTCATAAAAAGGTCAAAGGGGCTTTCTTCCGGGTTCGGATATCCCATCAGCCCGCCTTTGGTGCGAATGCCGGACATCTTATCAAAGCGACCGGTTACCATTTTATGCGGATAGGTCTGATGTCCGACGTCCCAAACAAGCCGATCTTTGGTAAAATCGAAAACGGTATGCAAAGCCAGCGTCAATTCGACAACGCCCATATTGGAAGCGAAATGGACGCTGCGGGTTTCTATAAGACGACACAATTCGTCACGAATCTGTTGAGCCAGCGATTCCAGCTGAGCGATAGATAACCCCTTTAAATCTTCGGGCGATTTAATATCGGCAAGGCTGACGTTCGGCAGAGAATTATTTTGACCTGTCAATTAATGATTCCTTTCCAAAACGTAGTCTGCCAAATCCCGCAACAGTTCCGCGCCCTGACCAAAAGAACTCAGCGCGTCTTTCGCTTTTTGAGTCAGTTCTGCCGCATATTCCTGTGACGTCTCAACGCCCAAAAGCCCCGGATACGTCATTTTTCCTTTGGAACTGTCTTTATGAGTGCGCTTTCCCATCTGTTCGTCTGTCGCAGTAACGTCGAGCAAATCGTCAGTAACCTGGAACAGCAACCCGAGAGCGTCGCCATAAGATTTCAGACTTTCAATTTGATCCGCCGACGCATGTGCAATGGTTGCGCCAATAACCAGCGAAACGCGAATCATCGCCCCGGTTTTAAGGCGGTGAATGTTCTCTAAGACCGATAGCGATTCCGCGTCAGTTTGTGAATTGCGAGTTGCGAGTTGCGAGTTGCAAGTTGAGCAATTCAGCGTTCCTAATTCCGCATTCCGCATTCCGAATTCCGAATTATTGCTGCCTTGAATGTCCAGCGTCTGACCGGCAACCATGCCGCAGGCGCCAGCCGCGTCCGCCAAAGCGGAAACACATTGAATTGCAGCCTCTGCCGGGTGAACGTCTTTTGCCAAAACCTCAAACGCCAGTGCCTGTAAGGCGTCAGCGGCGAGAATGGCTGTCGCTTCGTCGAACTGCTTGTGGCAAGTTGGACGTCCGCGGCGCAAATCGTCGTCGTCCATGGCAGGCAAATCGTCGTGAATCAACGAATAGGCGTGGATCATCTCGACAGCGCACGCGCCGGGCAGAGCTTTGGTCATCTCGCCGCCGCACGCCTGACAAGCCAAAAGAGCTAACATCGGGCGAATGCGTTTGCCGGGGGCGAGAAGGGAATAGTCCATCGCCTGACGGAGCAAATCCGGACAGCGTTCGTCCAGCTTTAGATACTCTCTAAGCTGCGAATTGACCTGTTCGACGTTCGTCTTGAAAAATTCGGTTAGCGGTGAGTTTTGGGACATATATATTATTAACCTTTTAATTCTTTAAGGACAGGAAATTCTGGAACTGGCGATTAAGCCGCGAGGAAAGATTCTCCACTCTTCCAAAATTTCCTTCCCATTATACTATAGAATAGATTTTTTACCAGAGACGGGGGCAAAATTATTTTTAAGTTTTTTATCCCCCAAAAATTAGGGCGAGTTCCGAGGATTTATCTCACTCAAAGAACGCAAAGGGATGAAAGGCAGCAATGGAGAGAGCGAAGCGAACGTAGTTACGTTTTGTTTGAATTACGCTTAACAAAAGACGCAGCCAAAAACATTCAGTATCGCGAGCGATAGCTCGCCAAACCGCATTAGACGGTTGAATTTTTATAGCCGCGAGTGAAACTCAAGGAACATCCCTCTTTTACCAACCAAAGAAAATTTTTAATAGCTTAAATAAAGACCATGTATTTTTCGTATAATGATTTTCTGCCCCGTGGTTTTTCAGCCATTGGATTTGTTCCTGATTGATGGCATAATTTAGAATTGTCTTTCCCTCGTTGTCTTTTGCATTGACGTCAGCTCCATGTTCAACAAGCAATTTAACAAGCTCGAATGAATTCTTATCATTAAGGGCTGCGTAATGCAATGCGGTATTGCCTACGTTGTCTTGTGCATTGATTTCTATGCCTTGCTCAACTAACCATTGAACGACTTCCCGTGAACTGGAAAGAGCAGCTGAATGTAATGGCGTCCAGTCATCTAAGCCTTTAATGTTGACGTCTGCCCCATGTTCAACCAGCCAATGTGCAAGCTTTAGATTGTTATATCGAATGGCTTCAAATAAGACTGTTTCTCCATCAATGTCTTTATTATTTACATCAGCGCCATGTTCAACCAGCCATTGAACCATTTCCAATGATCCACTTTGAACGGCGCTATATAAAACAGTATCGCCATCATTGTCTTTTTCATTGACATTCATGCCTTGGGTAACCAACCATTGAACCAGTTCCCATTTTTTACCATAGGAAGCTTCATGCAAAGCTGTTCTTCCATTTATACCTTTAATGCTAACGTCTACGCCACGGGCGCCTAACCATTGAATCAGTTCAAGGTTGCCCTTCTGGGCAATATAATGTATGGCAGCGGCTCCATAAATGTCTTTTTCGTAAATGTCCAACCCGTATTCAACCAGACGCCGAAACAATTCATAGTTGTCTGAATCGACAGCAAAATGCAAAAGCGTCCATCCTGTATACCCTTTAGCATTGACGTCCGCGCCATGTTCAACCAGCCATTGAATCTGTTCCCAATTGCCATTCATGGCAATGTAATGCAATACCGTGTTGTGATAATCGTCTTTTTCGTTAACGTCCGCTCCATATTCTATCAACAGTTGAACAGTATCCCAATTCCCATATAAAGCGGCATAATGCAAAGGAGTCATTTCACGATTGTCTTTTGCATTTATATTCAATTTATATTTCAAAAGTTCTTTAACTCGGTTTAAATCGCCTGTCAAAACTGCATAATGAAGAATGTTGCCGCCAAAATCAGGATGATACGAAAAATTATATTTCCCTTTTTGGAACATCCGTTCAAAACGCGCAATGGATTGTTTTTTAAATAATCTTTCTCGATCAATTATTACGTCTTTCATTTTTTATCGGGTGGCAAAAATTGCTTTATAATAGTAAACTAATAGAATTATAATATTAAAGACTTTTTTGTGCAAGAGGCTATCACGATTTTTTATAACAGAAATTTCTTTAGTGGATGTAACGGCTGCGTATCTGGAATTATAACGTTATATGTCTAATCGTTTCAGAGTCTTTTTATCTCGCCCTACGATAGAGAGCGAGA
>JAZQDP010000405.1:0-2865 GCA_045546875.1 Thermoguttaceae bacterium
GTTTCAATATAATAATTATGAGTCATCGATTACCTCCCTGGTTAAAAATTCGTCTTATGCCCGGCAACGGGTTGGATCAAGTTACCCATTTGCTCTCAGAGCTGAAACTGACAACGGTCTGCGACGGCGCGCATTGTCCTAACCGTGCAGAATGTTACCAGAAGAAAACGGCAACGTTTATGATTCTCGGCGACCATTGCACGCGCAACTGCCGATTCTGCGCGGTTGAACCGTTTCCGGGGCTTCCGATGGCTCCCGAACCGGACGAGCCGCAGCGAGTCGCTCAGGCTGCCGCGCGCCTCGGGTTAAAATACGTCGTTGTTACAAGCGTAACCAGAGACGATTTGCCCGACGGAGGAGCAGGGCATTTTGCCAAAACCATCTGCGAAATTAAAAAGCTGATTCCAAATTCAACCGTTGAAGTTTTAACGCCTGACTTCAAGGGAAACATCCCGGCGCTGCATCTGGTTTTAGAAGCCGGCTGCGACGTCTTTAACCACAATATCGAAACCATCTCGCGCCTCTATTCGGAAGTTCGCCCGCAAGCGAATTATCAGCAAAGCCTGGACGTTCTCTCTGCTGCCGCCGCCTGGATTAAAGAAAACGGCTATCAGGAAAAACGAATGGTTAAAAGCGGGTTAATGGTTGGTTTGGGAGAATCAGACGAGGAAGTCGTTTGCCTGATGGAAGATCTGAAAAAGGCAAATGTTGACATCGTTACAATCGGGCAGTATCTCGCTCCGAGTAAAGAACATCATCCCGTCGTGCGCTACGTAGAGCCGGAAATATTTAACCGCTGGGCGGAAATCGGCAAACAAATGGGATTTAAATCCGTTTTTGCCGGACCGTTCGTCAGAAGTTCATATCATGCGGCTTTAATTACCGAAATTGCAACAGCTTCAAAGTAGGGAATGCGTCTAAGGGTGCGTGCGGGAGCGCTACAAATTTGGGGGGCGCTAACGTTTTTTGGCGCTAACCATTCCAGGGAGCAGGCGCTTTCTGCCCGTGCGGCTCGCACCCCGCCCCCCGGAGACTTCCAATTAGGAACTGACCTCGTCGGACGAACTAAGAGCGGCGCCTCCCAAATACCCTTCTCACGCTAACTTCTAACTCGTTTTCGCAGGTACATTAATCCTGCGGCGCCGAGAATCAGCAGCGCCCACGTGGACGGTTCAGGAACGGCGTTGGCGTCAATCTGCAATCGAACAATGCCGCCATCAATAATAGACATCGTTATGTAACTCGGAAGCGGACTGGTTAATAAACTCTTCCAATAGGAGACATTGTTCTGTTCTGCTGTAAAACCGTCGTTTGAAATGATAATGTCATACGTCGTGCCCGGCGCTATGGCGGTTTCGGTAAAAACAAGCTGAAGGTTCACGTTGTCATCAAGAATAAAAGAATTGGCGCTAAGCTGATCCATGCCGCTGGCGTCTTGCTCAAACAACAAGGTTGAATAAGCCTCTGCGGTAAAATCGCCATCAATATTTGCCGGTCCAACAGAGTTACCGGGCGAGAACGTCGCGTCCGATTGAAGAACTATACTACCTTCCATATAGCCTTTGAAATCCACTTCGCCAGAAGAAATAACAAAGCTTTCCGCAGTAACTTTACCTTCAGCGCCAGTATATACTTTCAACACACCGTCGCCCGTTTTGGTAATTACGTGATCGCTGCCGGAAATAGCGCCTGATTGCATAAGCGTTAATCCGCCTGCTACGTTGAATTCCGTATCGGCTCCAAGCGTAACCGTTCCGGTATGCGTCGCTTCAGTCGCCCCGGCTCGCTCCGAAAGAAAAACAATGTCGCGTTTATCCAATCCGTTTGTCGTCCAGTCTTTATCTAAAGCAAACACCTCGGCGTTGGATACGTCGTAATTATAATTTGCGGAAGATTTAAGAGTAAAATCTTTGAACATCGTATTATAAACGTAATTATTACCGTTGCGATCGTGTGCTGCATCTGGCAATTCAACCGAGAATAACTCTATATAATTGCTATCAATAAAATTTCTTAGTGTTTTAAAAGTTGCGATTTTTACATACGCCCCCTCCCCTTCGCTGTCGTTTACGTAAAGATTGACATCCGCATGGTCGCTTCCACTAACGATTGCGTATTGAATTTTAACGCCAATCCAATTTTCTCCTGTATAATTGTAGTTCACAACAGAATCGCCGAAAGTATCATTGTCATACTCATAGATATTCTTGGCCTGGTTGTATCCTCTGATTGTACCATCGTGAGCGATATTTGTATAGATATTACCGTTAGTGCCATCCCACGCTTCGATGCCTCCATTTGCGCGAAAAAGGATGCCAAAACCCGGGGAAGTATTAGTCATTGATGCATATCTATTGTTGTAATTCAAGCCAAATACAATCCCTGCCCAATTGGTTCCATCAGTCATCGGAACGCCTTCGGAATCAACGTTTGAACCGTAACCTTGAAAAGGACTGACCTTAACGTCGATTTCATAATAACGCGTCCCTTCTTCTGCAATGGTAGACGTTCCCATTGTTGTTCCAAAATCATAATTAATGGCGGTAAACGGATTATTGCCAAGGTTTCTTGTCGTAGACATTAATAAAGCGTCGGACAATACGCCAGAATTTCCAACGGAGGTATGACTTGCGAATGCTGTTGTTTTAAAAGTGTACGACAGAGAGCCAAGCAACCCATCGCCAAAACGACCATCGGCATTATTGCTGGCATTATTGATGTTATCACCGCTCGCTGTTGCTTTAACCTGATAGTTGTCAAAGAAGAATGTATTAAGAGAATCGTATTCGTCAGCAAAGGCGACGCAACCAAAACTCAAAAACAAAGAAAACAATGCAACAAGAGAAATTGCAAAAAGAACAAGTC
>JAZQDP010000406.1:0-9744 GCA_045546875.1 Thermoguttaceae bacterium
GGTTAGATAATTGCGGGTTTCCGCAACGACTTCGGTGATTTTAAGAATTCGGAATTATAACTTGTCATACTGAAACGATGGTAAAACCCATGAAAATAGGGGTTTGGAGAGACGAACCGGAGCGTGTTCAGTTTCGTCTAATGGGTAATTGCCGAATAAAGCGACCAACGGGAACGGCGCTTGGCAATCGCGGGGTGCGTTCTTTTTCCATTCTGCGGCGCTCGCCAGGATTGAGCGCACCCTTTTTTTGCGTCTCTTTCTCCTGCCCTCTTGTAAGCATTTCAATTCCGGGTATAATCGGTATAAGTTTTCCCGATATAAACCTTCTATTGAGAACAATACTCATGGACGACTTTATTTCCACATTGCCGTGCGTCGATAGCTGGCGTCACAAACATTTACTCGGTTTGGAAACCCTTTCCGCCGACGACATCACTCTTTTATTAGACGTAGCAGATCGATTCCGCACGATTTGCAAGTCCTCTAAAAACAAGCTTAACCTTCTTTCCGGTCGAACGGTTTGCACGCTGTTTTTCGAGAATTCGACACGAACGCGCAGCAGTTTTACCCTTGCGGCTCAGCGTCTCGGGGCATCGGTCTTGGCGTTTGCCGCCGGGACGAGTTCGATGTCGAAAGGTGAAACCGTCGTTGACACCGCTCGCAACATCGAGGCGATGGGCGTAGACTCTTTTGTTGTTCGGCACAGCATGCCTGGCGCGCCAAAATTGATAAGCGAAAACGCCAGCGGTTGCGTTCTCAACGCTGGGGACGGGGCGCACGCTCACCCGACTCAGGCGTTACTGGACATTCTCACCATCCGCCAGCGTTTGGGGACCCTTGAAGGGAAGACCGTTGCTCTGGTCGGAGACATCGCTCACAGCCGAGTGGCGCGGTCAAATATTTGGGGCTTGAAAAAGCTCGGCGCGAATGTTATTCTCTGCGGCCCGTCGACGCTCGTTAGTACCGAATGGGCAAAAATTGGCGTTGAGTACAGCTATTCTTTAGACGATATTCTCCCTAACGTGGACGTGCTCAACCTGTTGCGAATTCAGTTTGAACGTCAGCAATCTCGACCGTTCCCATCTGTTAGAGAATACGAACTGCTTTATACAATGAACGCGCGACGGCTGTCGAAGGCGAAAAAAGACGTCTTGATTATCGCGCCTGGTCCGATTAACCGCGGCGTGGAAGTTACGGCAGAAGTTGCCGACGGTCCCCAATCCGCGATTATCGATCAGGTTACCAACGGCTTGGCGGTGAGAATGGCGGCGTTGTGGCTGACGGATTTGCGCCGAGACGAAAAGTAGAGTCGAAATTTATGAGTATTTTTGAGATTATCATGTTAATCTGTTTTGGCGCCTCGTGGCCCTTTTCGATTGCCAAAACATATAAATTCAAAACCTCCGGGACAAAAAGCTATTTGTTTTTATGGCTCGTTGTTATTGGGTACGTTTCCGGGATAATTCATAAATATTGCTACTCTTGGGACTGGGTCGTGGCGCTGTACATTCTTGACGCGTCGATGGTGGCAACTGACATGTTCCTTTGCTATTATTACGACTGGAAAAATAGACGGAATAGCGTAACGGAATCAAGCATTGAAAATGCGGGGTAGCGTTTTGGGACAGGGGGAATTTTCTGGGAGAAACTGGGAATTGCTTGGGAGCCTCTGGGCGCGTTGCTTGTTAATCTCCTTTATCCTGCCGATTGTTTCCTTATCTTTCGAATTCGTTAAGTTCGGCAACTTCAGAATAATTTTCCGAGTAAATTCTCACTTTTTTGAGTTTTTTTAGTGGGGAGGGTTTACTATTTGTAAAATCCGTATTATAATAAGTATATAATATGGGTGCGTAACATAATACGAATACGTAAATCTGAAAATTTTAATTCCATTTTGAAAATCGTTTGGGAGAAAGTAAAATGACTTGCGTTCGACGTTTGTTTTTTGGTCTACTTTCCGCCTTGATTCTCAGCGGAATGACGTTCGAGGCTACAGCGGCTTCGCCCAGCGGCGATAAGGCTGAAGTGGAATCCGTTGAACTGTTCCAGGGAATCAAAGACGGCAAGATTGACGCTAAAATTGTATTCAAAAATCGTAAAAGCGCTGTTGTTTCTGTAGAGAATAAAACGAAACAGCCGCTCAATGTAGTAATGCCGGCAGTAGCAGGCGCGACGCCCGTTTTGGCGCAGTTTGGCGGCAAAAGTTCAGACGAAGGCGGTTTGCAAGGTATGATGGAAGATATGGACGGCGGCGGTGGCGGCGGCGGTATGTTCCGCATTGCGCCCGAAAAAATCGTTCGTCGAGACGTCGAAGCGATTTGCCTCGATCACGGTAAGAAAGACCCAAATCCGAGAACCGAATACGTCCTCAAGCCGATTGAAGAAGTTACCGACAGACCGGCTGTTATCGAATTGGGCAAAATGATGGGCAAAACCAAAGTCGATCACGAAACGATTCAGATGGCTGCCTGGATGCTCAATAACGACCTTACCACGGAAGACCTTGCCAAAGAGACGTGGAAAAGCGCTACCGGCGTTAAAACCCCTGTTTACTCTCAGGCAAAACTGCAAAAGGCGGCTAACTTAGCGCAATTCGCCACTCAAAAAGCGCAAAGTGAACAGACGTTCATCGAACCCTACGTTCCTACGCCCAAAAGCGAATCCGAAAACTAAAATCGGTTTCAAATAACCACAGTTTATAACTTTATGAATGGTTGGCAATCAGCTTTGAATACTAGTTGCCGACCATTATGTTTTATTATACACTCTCATTTTAATTTTTGTATTATGAAAAAATTTTCTCTTGGTTTGTTATTTTTTGTCGCAATAATTTGCGGCGCTTTTACCAGTTCTAACGCTGAGGAAGGCAAGATTCGCGTTGCTCTTTATAAAGACGGCGGCGTATCTGAAGGATACAAAAACGATGTTGCCGTCATGGAGCAAGACCCAACGATCGAATTTGAGCTTGTCAACGGCGAGCAGATTCGCAACGACGTTCTCAAGGATTTTGACATCGTCTTTTTCCCCGGCGGAAGCGGCAAAGGACAAGGGAAGTCCTTGGGCGAGGATGGCGTCAAAAAGGTCAAGGAGTTTATAAAATCCGGAAAAGGTTATATTGGCATCTGCGCTGGCGCGTATCTGCCCATACAGCAGGAATTTATTAACGCTCAAACCAAAGACCCGCGTTGGCAGCGAGGCTCGACCGAACTGATGATTGAGTTCTCAGAACTTGGTTTGAAAATCGTTGGCGATAAATTCAAAGGATTGCAGGAAATCCATTATGGCAACGGTCCGGTTATGAATATTAACATCATCCCCAACAAGCCGAATGTGGAGGTTTTGGCGTGGTACCGAACCGAAACCGCTAAAAACGGGACGCCGGAAGGAATTCAAGTCAATTCGCCCGCCATTCTTTTGACGACATACGGCAAGGGAACCGTTGTTACGATTAGCCCGCATCCGGAACGAACGCCCGCGATGAACGAGGTCTTGCTCAAGCTCATTCATCACGTTGCGGACAATCTAACCTTTGGGAAAGAATCGCAATGCGTTGAACGAACGGAATCGTCAAAGCCGAACCCGGTTATCGCGCAAGCGGTACCGTATATGGACGCGATGGGAACGGTGGAGTGGATTCCGGAAAAGGACGTTACGTGGTTTATTCCGTCTAAAAAAATCTTCTTCCACGCGGGAGAAAAATACAAGGGGTTGCCATATACTCAAGACGCCAGATACACCAATTTGGAGATGTTTAAGGAACTGCTCTGCGCAGACGAAAACGGTCAGCCGATTTACACCGGACCGACGGGACCGGAAGATTATCGCGGCACGGACTGTTCGAGTTCCTGCTCCTATTCCTGGAAGCAATTTATTCCCTATTTGCCGATCATGAAAACGTGGCACATGGAGCCGGGCGACTGGCAGATTATTCACCCGCAAACAGGGAAAACAGTGTCGATTTTCAAACGCGTTGGGAATTATCGGTTTACTGATTTTCACAAAAGTAAAAACGTCATTGCGGAAAACGGCAAAGAGGTTATGGAAAAATGCTACGATCAGCTTTTACCCGGCGACGCGTTGGTTAAACGCCCTCACGGACACGTCATGATGGTTTGTCGCGTCGATAAGGCGGCAAAAGTCGTTTACATTACCGAACAGTACGGAACGAACCCGGAAGACCGATCCCGGTTCATGAGCGACCATCAAACGTGGCGCGTGCAACACCCGCTCACATACGAGAAACTTCTCGAAGACGGCTATTTACCCATTGCGATTAACGAAGAAATTTTAACTGTTCATGATAAATAAATCTTTCCCGCAATTCCCAGCCACTCCTGTTGCAATCATGTACAAAACAACACTTTATTTATTTGCGATGTTATCCTGTTTTTGTATTGCCGTTAATACCGTCGAACCGGCGCACGCCAAACAGATTCGTTTGGCAGTGTACGGCGACGCCGGCGCTGAGGGGTTCAAACTGTTCCTGCCGATGTTTAAGGGCGTCCCGGACATTCAGATGGAAGTCCTTAACGGTCAGCAGGTTCGCGACGGCGCGCTGGACAAGTTTGATCTGCTCATTCTGCCCGGCGGAAGCGGATCGGGTCAGGCGAAATCCCTGGATAAAATTGGCATCCAAAAGGTCAAGCAGTTTATCGCGTCCGGAAAAGGATGTATCAGCATCGGAGCGGGAGCGTATTTCACGCTTCAGCAGGAGTTTATTAACGCTAAAACGAAAGACCAACGCTGGGATCGGGGCGTTACGACTTTGAAGATGGAATTTTCCGAATTGGGCTTGAAAATCGTTGGCGCCCAGTTCAAAGGGCTGCAGAACGTTCAGTACAGCAGCGGTCCCGTTATGAAGGTCAACGGCGATATTGCCAAACCCAATGCCGAAGTTTTGGCGTGGTACAGAAGTGAAATCGCGCTAAACGGGACGCCAAAGGGGATTCAAGTCAACTCGCCGGCAATCCTTTTAACGACGTACGGCAAGGGAACGGTTGTTATCGTCAGCCCGCGATTGGATCAAACCCCGGCAATGACCGAAGTTCTGCTCAAGCTCTTTCGTCACGTTGCGGACAACGTCAATTTCGGGAAGGAATCTCAATGCGTTCTCAGAACGAAAGCGTCTCAGCCCAATCCAACTATCGCCTCAGCCGTTAAGTATATGAACGCGATGGGATCGGTTGAATGGGTTCCGGAAAAAGAAATTCCATGGTACACAGCGTTCGTAAACGTTTCATTTCACGCGGGAGAGAAATACAAGGGGCTTCCGTACACTCAAGCGGGGCGATATACCGATTTGGAAACGTTCAAAAAAATGCTCCGCAAGAATGAGAAAGGTCAGCCGATTTATACCGGACCGTTTGATTCGAAAACGTACCGTGGGACGGACTGTTCCAGTTCCTGTTCGTATGCGTGGAGAAATTCTATTCCCTGTTTGCCGGTTATGTATACCGGAAACATGGGACCGGGATATTTGTATATTATTAATCCTCAAACCGGAAAGACCGTGTCGGTTTTCAAGCGAGTTGGGGATTATCGTATAACAAATTTTAATAAAAGTAAAGACGTTATTGCGGAAAACGGCCGCCAGTTCATGGAACGCTGTTACGACCAGCTCCTGCCCGGCGACGCCCTGATTAAACGTCCTCGCGGTCATATCGTGATGGTTTGCCGAGTCGATAAAGCGGCGAAAGTCGTCTATATTACCGAGCAGACAGGAACGATAAGAAACAATCAAACCTGGCGGATAGAATACCCATTCCCGTACAGCAAACTTCTGGACGACGGTTATTTGCCGATTGCGATTAACGAGGATATTTTAACAAATTAGCAACTGTCAATTAGCAATAAGTAATTGACGCAAGCGCAACACCCAGTAACTTCAATTTAATTATGAAAAGAACTACCCTTTGTTTCTTGGCAATACTATCCTGTTTTTGTGTAACAACATTTGCCGACGAATCGGCTCCGCAGCAGTCGAAAATTCGTTTGGCGGTTTATGGCGACGAAGGCGCGGGCGGCTGGAAACGGTTCCCGCCGCTGGTTGAGAACGATCCGACTATTGAGATGGAAGTTCTCAGCGGTCAGCAGATTCGCGACGGAGCGCTGGACAAGTTCGATTTGCTCATTCAGCCCGGCGGAAGCGGAAAAGGACAGGCAAAATCCATGGGAGAAGACGGCGTCAAGAAGGTTAAAGAGTTTGTCGCGTCGGGTAAAGGGTACATCGGCATCTGCGCCGGCGCGTATTTCCCGATTCAGCAGGGATTTCTCAACGCTCAAACCAAAGACCCCCGCTGGCAGCGCGGCGTTGAATTTTTGAAAATCGAGTTCTCCGAACCCGGCTTGAAGCTCTTTGGCGACAAATACAAGGGACTTCAGGAAATCAAGTACGGCAACGGTCCTGTTATGAACGTCAACGTGTACCCGGATCGCCCGCAGGTCGAGGTTTTGGCGTGGTACAGAACTGAAACCGCGAAAAACGGGACGCCGGAAGGGATTCAAATTAACTCGCCTGCCATTCTTTTAACGACCTACGGCAAGGGAACGATGTTGATTCTCAGCCCGCACCCGGAACAGACGCCGGAACTGCACGGCTTGATGATGGAAATGATTCGATTCGTCGCCCAAAAGAGCAAAGACGCCTGTGCGGAAAAGTAAGAAGCGAGGCTGCAGGCAGTAGAAGATAATCTCACGCGAACTTGGCGAATTTTGCGTGAGATTATCTTTAACGTTCGCCTATCGGTGAATGCGTAATTCTCTATTCTCTACTGCCTATTGCCTACTGCCTGTTGCCTTACTTCATTCTGCATTAAAAAAGCTGCCAGAGAACGAATTCCCTGGCAGCTTTTATTCAAGCAGTAGTAATATGGGTAGCTTGTTAATTATCGGTAATTTCCAGCGCGAAGAGCCGATTGAAGCGACGGGGCGGTTCGATAATAGGTTTGCGTTGGCGGAGCAGCAGGAACGGCAGTCGGAGCGGGATGAATCGGTCCCATTTTTGGCGCTGCGGGAGCAGATCCGCTGGCAGGAACGGTTGCCGGCGCCGTGGCAGGAGCGTTGGCGGGAGCGACGGTTCCGTTGGGAGTGGCGTATTCGACTGTCCCCTGATTGGCGGACATGCCGTTAAATGCTGAGCCGGAACGATAGTTCGGGGTGCAGTTGTAAGGATTCGCATAGACCGGACCGCAATTGTCGTACGGCGTGCAGCCTAATCGACATCCAGCTGCTGTTCCCAGAACAACAACAGTAATTAATAAAAGGAATCTTTTCATGGTCTTGTTTCGATGATTAGGGTTATTGGTAAGCTGCGGAAAATAGCTAAATAAGACTGTGTTAATCTCAATAATTCCGCTTTTCTCATTTTGAATAAACGCTAAACCCGAGGGCTAACGCCCGGATTTGTTAATTATTATCGTCCGTACATTCATAATAATTGACAAAATCCCTCTAATTAGTCAAAATTTTTTTCATTTTATTTATATGCCGGTGAATTTCCTAAAGTTTTTCCAAAAATCAAAAAAATTTGTTAGGAATTCGGAAGTTTTGTGAAAGTTTAACGGTTGTAGGGACGATAACGATTGTAACGACAAATCCAATAGGAGGATTTACGGGTTTGGAGAGGCTAACGCAGATCCGTTAAATCCGCAGGAAAAAAAGTTATCCGTTTCCTTAATATTACAAAGGGATAGAAAAAATGACACGACAATCAAGATTCATCACTGCGCTTATCGGAATGGCTGGGCTGGTCATTTCTTTAGGTTGCACCCCACAGCACCCGTTTTATCTGGGTTCAGAAAAACCAGTACCCAGTACTGCAGTAACTGCTTCGACTAAAATTGAATATCCGGACACGGAAGTCGAATCGTTAAATGAAGTCGATATGGCTCAGTCGCCGTACTCGCTCGTAAACTCCAACCCCAAAGAAATTTGGGACTTGACGCTCGAAGAAGCGATTCGCTACGCCTTGGAAAACAGCAAGGTCATGCGTAACCTCGGCGGCGTTTCCTTCAGCTCGAACGGCTCGATGGGCGTTCCGTCCGCTTTGACCTCAAGCCCGAATTCAGCAATGACGGTTTGGAATCCGGCAATTATGGAAACCGACCCTCGTTACGGCGTTGAAGGCGTTTTGGCTGACTTTGACGCCAGCTGGAACACCAACACCTACTGGGGCAAGAGCTACACACAAAACACTCGTTACAGTTCAGACCTTCACGACGTTGTCAAAGGCGACTCTGGAACGTTCCAAACGTACATTCAGAAGACCTGCGCCACAGGCGGTACGTTCACCGTTGGTCATAACGTAACCTATACTGCAACCAACGAACAGAGCACATACGGCTACCGCTACCCGTCCTGGTGGACTTCCTCGATTTCTTTGGAATTCACCCAGCCGTGGTTGCAAGGCGGAGGCGTCCAGTTCAACCGAATTGCCGGTACTCACGCTTCTCCTGGTTATTACAACGGCGTTATGATTGCCCGAATCAAGACGGACACCGCATTGTGCGACTTTGAATCAAGCGTTGAAGGCATGGTTTACGACGTTGAACGCGCCTACTGGGAACTGTACTACGCTTACCGTTTGCTGGACACCGTTCTGGCTGGACGCAACAGCGCCTTGCAGACATGGCGTCAGGTTTACGCGAAGTACATCATCGGTCATACTGGCGGTTCGGCTCAGGAAGAAGCCCAGTCTCGTCAGCAGTACTTCCAGTTCAGAGCGTCTGTAGAACGCGCCTTGAGCAACCTGTACGGAACAGAAAACAAACTTCGATACATCATGGGCTTGACGACCACCGACGGACGTCTGATTCGCCCGGCTACCGAACCGACCACCGCGCGCATTGTTGCCGACTGGGAATCCTGGCACTGCGAAGCCCTCGTTCGCTCCATCGCTCTGCGTAAACAGAAGTGGGTTGTCAAACAGCGACAGTTGGAACTCATCGCGTCCAAGAACTTCCTGCTCCCAACGTTCAACACCTACGGTTCATATCAGTGGGATGGCTACGGCAACAGACTGCTCGATTCCGATAATGGAACCTCGAACGCCTACGGCAGCCTGACTCACGATGGACGCGGCGAATGGCAATTGGGCGCTTACCTGTCCGTCCCGCTGGGATTCCGCTCAGGCCGCACCGCCGTCCGCAACGCTGAACTCAACCTGCTGCGCGAAAAAGCCATCCTCCAGGAACAGGAACTCGAATTAACCCACCAGTTGGCTCAGTCCGTCCGCGACCTGCAAGACTACTACGTCCTGGCTCAAACGAACTACAACCGCCGCGCTGCCGCCCAGAGAGAAGTTGACGCCACAACCGCCGCTTACGAACAGGGAACCGCCACTTTGAACCTGGTTCTCGACGCCCAGAGACGTATGGCTGAAGCTGAAAGCGATTACTTCCGCTCTGTTACCGACTACAACGAATCCATCATCGCGATTCAGAAATACAAGTCCTCTCTGTTGGAATACAACGGCGTAACGCTGGCAGAAGGGCCCTGGGCTCAGAAGGCTTACTTCGACGCTCAGAAACGAGCTGACATGCGCCGACGCGGCAAGTACATCAACTACGGTTACACTCGACCTCGCGTAATCAGCCGCGGCCCATACAACCAGCAGCTCGGACGCGACATCAACCCGGAAGGAATGGCAACCGGAGTCGCCCCCACCCCCCCCCCTTTTCCCCCCCCCCCCCGCCCCCCCCCCAAACCCCCCCCGCCCCCCCCCCCCACGAAAAAAAAAACCCCCCC
>JAZQDP010000407.1:0-4828 GCA_045546875.1 Thermoguttaceae bacterium
AGTAGGCAGTAGGCAGTAGGCAGTAGGCAGTAGGCAGTAGGCAGTAGGCAGTAGGCAGTAGGCAGTAGGCAGTAGGATGGCGCTTGCGTAATTCCGAATTCCTCATTAACCCTTGCGCTCTGATCAGAACCGCTAAAGCGGTTGTTATGGAATTCCGAAATTAACGTGCGTTATCGCAAGAAACAGGAATAACCAGGCTAGCGGCTAGGAGCTAATAGCTCATTTTTTTACACCGTCAATGGAGGCAATATTTTTTCTTGCCGTTTTGATTATGCTTAGGGTGAGCGGCATTATTGCCGCCGCGCCTGGGCTGCGGTTTGCTCCGTGGACGCTGCGGTTCGGGCTGGCGATTGCAATTTCTCTGATTCTGGTTCCCGGTCAAACAGGGCAGGGCGCCGTTGTACCGGAAACGTGGCTGTCGTTTCTGCTTGCCGCGACGTCGGAGTTTATCCTGGGGTTCTCGCTGGGGCTGGGAGTAGCGATTGTTTTTTCTTCTTTAACGCTGGCGGGGAAACTGATAGGGTACGTTTCCGGATTGGGAGCGAACGAAATCTTTGACCCGCTCACCGGGGAAGCGGACAGCCCGATTGGGAAATTCCTTTTACTGATCTGCGCCGCCGCGTTTTTAGCGATGAATGGACATCACCGTATTATTGAAGCGCTGATGCAAACGTACGCAACGTTCCCCGCAGGCGACGTCGCCGGGATGCCGCTGGCGGACAGTTACAAATTACTGACAACCTTAACGGCGGAATCCTTTTCTTTTGGACTGCAAATTTCGATGGGCGTCATAACGATTCTGCTGCTTGCGCTTCTGTGCATGGCAGTTATTTCTCGCGTCGCGCCGATGATAAACCTGATGACCGTCGGCTGGCAAGCGAACATGATTCTAACCCTCGGCATGCTGCTCGTTTCCCTCGGAACGATAATAACAGCGTTTTGTCAATTAGCGATTAGCAATTAGGGGTGCGCGCAAAAAATGGAAGGCGGTAATGGAGTGAGCGTCAGCGAACGGAATTACACTTTGTTCGAAGGGGGAAATAACGTATTGCGTTAGGAGATAACGTCCCCTGGATGTAGCCCGGCTCGGGCTACAACTTTGGATGTAGCCCGGCTCGGGCTACAACTTGACGGCGAAAGCCGTCAAGGGAACGCGGAAACCACCCAAAATTTCTTTCGCAGGATAGCCCTCCAACCCGCTGGCTTACGGCTGTTTCAGCCGCCGAAGAGATCTCACGCAAAGTTCGCGAAGTTTTAAAAAAATGGAAGGCAATAACCCACCGGGGGAGGCGAGGAGAATTACGCTTCGTCGTTTTGTTATACACTTCGCGGCGGTTTTTTCGTCTGCCGCGAGTCGGATTCCGGATTCAACCTTTTCTTTTCAGCCCCCAAAAAATTTGAACGCTCCCCACATATTGCATCCAATTTTGAAAGCGTCTACGCCGCCTGCCTTTGCCGGTATATCGCTAAAATTTTTACGATATAAATTCTAATACAAAGGAATTTTCAAAAATTTTTTAAAAATTCCCGTGGGCGCCCTAGTAATAATTTGATTTTTACTATAAAATAGTTAATAGTCAGATTTTATGGATAATGACCACTTAACCGTTATGGAGTTTGTACCATGTCTCAACGTTTACAGATTATAGCTTTGTTTTGCTTCGGGATTGTTGCTGGGTTTGCCATTGCGTACTATGGTTTTGACAATCGTCAGGCGGAAGCCTATGGCGGATCAGACAGAGCGGGCGAATACATTATCACGTCTGGTCTTTTGGAAGGCTCGGCTGGAGCCACTTACTTCCTGGATTCCTCGACCGGAACGCTGACAGCAACCGTTCCCAACAGCCGCGCCCGCGGTATGTGGGGCATCTTCAAAGCAGACGTCTCCAAACATCTTAAGGCGTATATCCTTCAAAATCCAAAAGACGCTTTTGGACAGCCTGTGGAAATGCCGTCAAAACCGAGTTATGTTATGACTGCCACTCCGCTTTATGTAAGCGGTAAAATGTCGGGATGGTCTTGGCCAACCGAAGGCGTTTCGGTAATTGAAACTCAAACCGGCATTCAGCTGTTGTATTATATTCAATTTAATTCAACAAAATTTAAGCAGGGACATCCAGAACAAGGCGAATTGCAGATTTTCTTCGGCAAGCAGATCAATCCTGTCATGCGTCGTAAACAGCTATAAATTTTAAGAAAATTTTAGAGGGGGGGCTTGCGCCCTGCACAATCTGATTAGAATAGAATGGCAGAAGCAAAGCAGGCGATGTGTAAATATCGGCAATTTATGTATTTACATCAAAGGCGCCGGGGCTTTGCTTCCCAGTATCGTTCTTTGTTAGCGATTTACCCCCATTCCTGCCTGTGTATTAAGTAGGGAGTTGCGTTCAGTTTTTAAATGCGAATAGCGATTAATTAAATTTCAACCTTTGATTTTTTCCGTGTTATTGTAAACTGAATAGTTCCCAAGTAGTCCTTATGGAAGCGTCAAATAGCGTAACAGAAATTCAAACTGACTTTATACCGTATTTCTACCCCAGCGGCAAGTTGCCGATGACGGGTAGAAATCGTGTTATTGATACAATTTATAACGAAACGCCAGATCGTTTGCCGCGTTCTTTTGTTGTTGATTCCTCAATCCAAAAAGAGCAGTGGGAATTACTGGAGCGTCTTTATCTGCGTTATCCGTCAGATATTTTGGTTATAGACGGTCGCGGAGGCGAACAGGGTTACTGCAATCAGGTTCCGGAACCGATAGACCTTTCTCCCGCCAACTTTTCCCAAACGTTAGAGCTGTTTTGCGACATAACCTCCCAGTTTACGCTGGGGATTGTTCCGCTGTCGCCCTGGCTGTTGCTGCAAAGTCTTCTTGAAGACGATTCAACAGAAGATTACGACGACATCCTTGTTCGATTTGAGAACTCGCTTCGCCCGTGGATTGAAAGCCCGCTGGACGGATTGTGTCTGTACGACCCGTTGTCAAGTTACGAAACCGGCTGGGATCGGGAAGCTGTTCGCAACTTTACAGACTTGACCCCGTTCTACAGACGTTTTGTTCGTATGGCAAAGCGGGCGGACAAGTTTGTTTTTATGGACTTCGGCGGGAAAGTTCTCGAGGCGATGCCGATTTTGCTGAAGTTGGAAGTTGACGTTTTCGGCTGCGTATTAGATTCCGAATTGGCAATGGAGCTATCCGACTTTACCGCCTCTTTTACTCCTCAGTCAGAAGATCCTGCTGGTCGCCGTCTGACGTTTTGGGCGTCATTGCCCAATTCGATAGAAAACAAAGCGGATTGGTTTGAAGATAAAAAAGCGGCTCAATCCGTTTTAACCGAATTAAATCAGTTTAATAAAGGCGTTATCGCTCGCGGGGTATGGCGCCCCGGGCAGTCGTGGCAATGCGCCGCTTTAGCGTTACAGGCATGGGAACAAGGCATTCCCGTTCCGAAACCTGTTTCAGAAAAATCGGCAGAGTCCGCTTCGCAAGCCGGCGCCAAGGAAAGCGATTCCGCTCAGAAACCGGGCGATTCCGCTCAAAAACCGGCGCCAGAACCACAACCGTCTGAAGTCAAACCGCCTGTTTCGTCTAACAATCCAGAACAAACTCAATGAGTACAATTCGCATAGCAACTCGAGAAAGCGCATTGGCAAAATGGCAAGCCGACTGGGTTGCCTCACAGCTATCGTTGCTCGGTTGCGATGTTGAAATGGTTTACGTTACCACTCACGGCGACGTTCACCAAACAGGACCGATAGAATCAATTGGAACTCAGGGGGTGTTTACCAAAGAAATTCAGCGCGCAGTGCTGGATAATCGCGCAGATGTAGCCGTCCACAGTATGAAAGACTTGCCAACGCAGCAAACGCCCGGCTTGATTCTGGCGGCAGTTCCCTCTCGCGCCCCCGTTGCTGACTGTTTGGTAAGTCATTTTTATGACAATCTTGATTCCCTGCCAGACGACGCGGTAATTGGAACCGGCTCTCTTCGCCGCAAGGCGCAGTTGCTGGCGATTAATCCCAAATGGAATATCGAGCCAATTCGGGGGAACCTTCAAACCCGGCTAAAAAAACTGCGTTCGACGGAACCCCGTCATGACGAATCTCCTTTTGACGCGATTATTTTAGCGGAAGCCGGCTTGCGTCGAATGGGGTACGACGCCCAGATCGCTCAGGTTATTCCGATAACTCAACTTATGCCCGCCGCCGGGCAGGGTGCGTTGGCGCTAGAATGCCGCGTGACAGACGAAACAACGTTAAACGTGGTTCGCAAGCTCAATTCTGAAGAAGTCTTTGCGGCAACGTCGGCAGAAAGAACCCTGTTAGCGGTTTTGGAAGCGGGATGCTTAGCCCCTGTTGGATGTTCAACCAGATTGACGTCTGACAGCCAGATCGAATTAACCGGCCGCGTTATTGCCGCTGACGGGTCAAAAACTCTTGAACATTCAGACTGTTCAGACCTTCAAAGCGCTACGGAACTGGGGCGGCGCGTTGCTCAACGTCTTATCGCCATGGGGGCGGATAAACTTATTGTACAGGCTCGAACAAGATAATTACAATAATGACGGTCGAATACGATTCTAACGTCCCAAACGCAACGGCAATAATTCAGCGCGTAACGTGGCTCGGTTTTTTCGTGAACCTTTTCCTGGTGGCGATTAAATTTCTTGCTGGTTTTTTTGGTCATTCTCAGGCTCTTATTGCCGACGGCGTACATAGCTTGTCGGACACCGTAACGGACATTGCCATTCTTGTTGGAAGCCGATTCTGGGGTCAGCCGGCAGACAATTCTCATCCGTATGGGCACGCAAAATTGGAGATGCTGGTAACG
>JAZQDP010000408.1:0-2677 GCA_045546875.1 Thermoguttaceae bacterium
TTCGTTCTCGTTTTTCGGCGTTCATGGCAGTAAGGCAGTAGGCAGTAGGCAGTAGGCAGTAGGCAGTAGGGATAGGGAATAGGGAATAGGGAATAGGGAATAGGGAATAGGGAATAGGAAAACGCTGGGAACTTCTGGGAGAGCGCTGGAAGGGGCTGGGATAGGAATTAGTCTTCCCAGCAATTCCCAGCATCCTCCCAGAAAACTCCCAGAATCCTCCCAGCAATTCCCAGAGTCTTCCCAGTTTTCTTACGGGACGTTGGTTAAGGCGGCGCCTCGCCGCCGGACTCCCCGACCGCAAGCGCTGCTCTCGAGGGGAGCGTAATCGCTAATTGCGTAATCGCTAATTGCTAATTGCTAATTGCTAATTACTCTTCCCCCCACTTCGTTGACCGACCGCGCTTTTTGTCGCTCTGTCGGGCTTTGTTTTCCAGCCGGCGGCGGATTGATCCGAGCGTCGGTTTGGTGGGGATTCGCTTTTTTGGCGGGACAATTACGACAGAAATAATATGTCGCAGTTTCGTCAGACAGTCCTGCTTGTTTTTGACCTGGTCGCGGGTCAGCTGGCTTTTGACGATGAACTCCCCCTCCTTCGTCCAGAAAGAAGGGTATCGCTGGCGAAGCCGTTCCAGCGCGTCGGCGTTGAGCGGTCCGATTTCGACAGGACGCCAAACAAGCATGACCTTGCTGGAAACCTTGTTGACGTTCTGCCCGCCCGGTCCGCCGCTGCGAACGTAACTGAACTGAAACTGCTCGCCGGGAATCGTCAGGTCTTTGTTGATTACGAGATCCATTTTGGTTTATCTGGATAGTTAGTCCTATTGTTTTTCAGGGTCAGTCCGCACACGGATTTTACTGATGATACGGATTCGCGCCGATTGTTTTTCTTAATCCCCTGCATTTATTATTTAAATAGGGATTATTAATCGATAAAAAATCGAAAACGATTGAATCTGATTAACCAATCGGTGAAAATCCGTTTAATCCGTGTGGGACTAAACAGACCCGGAAAAGTCTATATGTTAGCTCATAGACTTCTTGTCATTTTATCCAACGTTAATCCAGGAATCGATGTTGTCGAACGTGTACGGATCGCGCTGCGGTCTGTCGAACAGGAACGAGCTGTTGGCGACGTCGGCGTTTTCTCCAACGTACTTCTGCTCTTTGGCGTCCCATTCCAGCGACGGCAAATCGTGAACCATCATGATGTTGCCGGTTAAGCCGGTAACGTCCGTATTGAACCCCAGCCAGGCGGGATAGTACGTGTTGACGTTTCCGGTTTTAACGCAGTGCGAAAAATGAACGTGCTCTCCGCCCTTTTCAGCGAACGGCAGCCCTTTTCCCTTAACGCGGCTGACCATGCAGTATTGCAGGTCGCGCCCGACGTCGATGTCGTTCGGACCGGGTTCCCAGTTGAGGATTTCGGGCGAGCTGGCTTCCGGTTTGTCGAATGGCCATTTCGCCAGATACCAGCCTTTGGTTCCTTCCACTTTGATGCCGATGGTCGTGTCGCTCCAGATTCTCATCTTGATACCGTTGGCAAACAGAGCGTTAATGTCCCATTGCGGGGCGGTCGTCCAGCAGACGTCTGCCGGCGGGAAGTCGTTGATGTTTTCCGTCTTGCCGGGAATTGTGTACCGGGTTTTGGGGTTGTCTGTATTGACGGAGAACTTCACCGGGGGCTGTGCGTCGGAGTTTGCCGCCCAGTAGGCGATGTTAATCAGATGAGCGCCCCAGTCCGGCAGGGTTCCGCCGGCGTAGGAGAAATGGTTGCGCCAGTTGATGTGCAGACGTCCCGGCATGAACGGCAGAATCGGCGCGGGACCTGACCAGAGGTCGTAGTCCAGCGTCGGGGGAATCGGGCGGACGTTGAAGTCCATGTTGTTGCGTTTTCGGTTCCCGTACGGAAGCAAAACCTTGATGTTTTTCAGGTCGCCGATAATCTTGTTACGGCACAGGTTAACGACTTTCTGGCAGACGTCGAACGTGCGGAACTCGGACGCAACGTGCAGGACTTTCCCGGTCTCCTTTTGCGTCTGGACGAGCTTCTGCCCCTGACGAATCGTCAGAACGGGCTTTTCGGTAATGACGTGTTTTCCGGCTTTCATGGCGAAGACGGACATGAGAACGTGCCAGTGGTCGGGCGTGATAACGTCGATAGCGTCAACGTCTTTGCGGTTGACGACGTCGCGGAAATCCTTGAACGCAGCAACGCTGTAGCTCTTTCCCGTCTGCTTTGTGTACGTGGCGTTGACGTAATTTTTAACGTTGTTGAGCTGGTTTTCGTCCGGGTCGCAGATAGCGACGATTTGCTGTTCCTTGTTTTGCAGCATCAGCGGGCAGTTCCAGGTTCGGGAATGGCTTCCGCAGCCGACCACGCCCATGGCAACGCGTTCGTTGGCGGAAACGGCTCCGTCCAGCCCCAAAGCGGCGCCGGGAACTGTTACCGGAGCGGCTACGGCGGCTACGGCTGACAGTTTGATAAATTCTCGTCTGTTAAATCGTTTCATATTTTTTCCCTCCTCCATTAAAGTAAATGACATAGTTATCTACTATTGTACATGAGATAAATATCGATGTCAAGAGGCGGGAGAGGGTAATTTCGATTAGCGATTAGCGATTAGCGATTAGCGATTAGAAATTAGAAATTAGCGATTAGAAATTAGCGATTAGAAAT
>JAZQDP010000409.1:0-2382 GCA_045546875.1 Thermoguttaceae bacterium
ATTGAGCGATAAACTGCAATATCCTATCTACCGTATCTTGTCTACCGTCTCCCGTTATCTCTTTTCCCCCCCACTTGAAATAATTCATAAATCGATATAATATACGTTATAAATAATTCAACCTTTTACCCAAATCTGTGAAAGTCAACGCATGCTTCCTCGCCTTTGCTAGGAGCGTATACCTTGTAACAGTTTGGAGGGAGTACACCGACTTTCACAGTAATACTCACCGTCATTATTTACCATAAGCCCTGAAATTCACTTGTGAACTTCAGGGCTTTTGGTTTATGGGACAATAATAACAACGTTCAATACGTCGGTTTATTTGCGGTTGATCAGTTCGACCATTTCGGGCGTGATGGGCATGTAGTCCCAGTTCTTAAAGAACATTTCGCAGTCCGTTCCTCCGTGCATTTGCAGACCGAGTTTGCCGGTCTTTTCGCATTTCGGGTCGACGATGTCAGACGTGCAGTATCCGTTGAGCGTCTGAACCATGCGGTCGCCGACAGCGATTGTCGCGGTCGTGTTCCATTCTTCGGGAACGTTTTTGTTACGGACTTTTTCGACGATTTCGTCGTTGGAAACGACCCAGCCGCGTCCGCCGATCATCTTTCCGTTGATAATTCCAGCAGTATGCCAGAGAGCGGAGTCCTTGGAGTTGTTGGCGATTTCGTTCTGCCAGCCGCGAAGAACCCACGGGGCTTCCGTTTCTTCGGCGCGGAAGTACAGAGCGCTGTTGCCGCCGTTCATCCTGTAGGTAACGCGGGCGGCGAAGTTGTCGTAGTTGTCGTTGGAAATGACCAAGCCGTCGCGCTTTTCAGCGGATTTGTGATCGCCGTGCAGCGTGCCGTCTTCCAGGAACGACCATTCTTGCGGGAGAACGAAATAGGCGTTTTCGAGCTTGTATTTGCCGTCGTCGCCTTTAACGAAGAACGATTTCCATTCGCTGACGCCGAGGTCTTTAATGCGAATGTTCTTCCATGCAACTTTGCAGGCTTTGCCAGCGTGAACCTGCAAACCGATAAAGCCGGTCATGTCGTAGGTGTCCATGATGTCGGCAACCAGATGACCGTTGATCCAGGTTTTAATGGACGGACCAACCGCCTGAATTTCGACGTCGTTCCATTCGCCAACTTTCCAGTCCGCCTTGGAGGCGTCCTGTCGTTCCTGCGGGGTAAACGTGTCCAGCCAGACGTATCCCTTGGTATGTCCACGACGGCCTTCGTCGTAAATACGACCGCACATTGAACCGGAGGGTTCGACTTCGCACTGATAGCCGAAAACGCGATTGCGTCCTTTTTCCGGGCGCGTATGAGAGCGGAACTGGCAGCCGGAGTTGCCGTTTTCGAGGAACTTCACTTGGAATTTCAGAATGAAGTTGCCGTATTCCTTTTCCGTGCAGAGAAACGTGTTCATCGGCTTGTCGGGCGCGCACGTTCCGATGATGCAGCCGTCTTCAACGGCGTAAGTGGCGTATCCGCCGTTGACCGTCCAGCCGGTAAGGTCTTTTCCGTTAAACAGAGAGACGAATCCCTCTTCTTCCGCCATGGCGACTGAGCTAAAGCAGACCATCGCGGCTAAAAGCAAAGCAAACTTTTTCATGATGTTTCCCTTTTATATTTGCGCTCTCGCCGCTGAAAGAAAACCGTTTTCTTTACAGCGGCTTGAGACAGTAGTGATTCATTATATTGCAAATCCAATCGTGAGCGCTGGAACCGACAATAATATCATAACACATTTTTGTATATAATCAATAGCCTTCATAAAATCAGTAGGCAAAACACCCAAATTGAACAATTTTTATGTTATTATAAAAAACAACGACGTCTTATTCCTTCTCCTGATTTTCTTCGTCGAAATACTTTTAACGCCTCAATGTGATTTACTATGCGGACTTTTTAAGGCGTTTTTTGTCTTAAACTAACGAAATAATTGTACATGTATTTTATGGAGCTAAATATAATTTCAAAAATCTTACGCATTATAATGCCAAAAATAAAATATCCAAAAATTATAATAATTTCACATCCGATATCAATACTTGTAAAAAAACAAAAACCATATTTACCGCCACCGCCATTCCAAGAAAATGATGATAGCGCTATAAATATGAAAAATATTGATAATATGAATATACTCCATAAAGTTAATATTGAATACCAGTATACAAATTGTAAAAACATATTTTTTTCCGGTAGTTTGTAGTAGTTTCTATTATCATTTTTTTTCAATTTTGTTTTAGCATTGTGTCCTGATTGATGATTTAACTTAATTTTTTTAGATCTGGATTTTGTATACCGTTTGTTAATTTTAAAATAAATAAGAAGCGATGGTAATATAAACAAACCAGCAATAACAGACGAGGAGAAAATATTCCAGACC
>JAZQDP010000410.1:0-4580 GCA_045546875.1 Thermoguttaceae bacterium
TCCAAATGGTTCGTTTAGCAATTCTAGTTCAAATGAACCGGCGAACAATTCCTCGTCTTTCTATAGTGATTCCGACGCATCAACATCTGACTCAGATAGCGACGCCTGTTCATCATCGTTGGGCAGTTCAGATTCGTCATCCAGCAGCGACAGCTCAAGTTCAAGCAGCAGTTCAGATTCATCATCAAGCAGCGATAGTTCAAGTTCAAGCAGCAGTTCAGATTCGTCATCAAGTAGCGATAGTTCAAGCTCAAGCAGCAGTTCAGATTCGTCATCTAGCAGCGACAGCTCAAGCTCAAGCAGCAGTTCAGATTCATCGTCAAGCAGCAGTTCAGATTCGTCATCAAGCAGCGATAGTTCAAGTTCAAGCAGCAGTTCAGATTCATCATCAAGCAGCGACAGTTCAAGTTCAAGCAGCAGTTCGTCGTCAAGTTCAAGTTCATCGTCAAGTAGCAGTTCAAGCTCGTCGTCCAGTAGCAGTTCCAGTTCAGATCCTGATCCTGAACCAGAATGTGATTGCTGTAATGATTTAGAACGTTCAACAGAAGAATGCGAATGCGCTGTTGCAGATTGTCCATGCGGTTGCTCAGGAGATGACGGAACATGTACTACGTCGCCTGATCCGGTTCAGTACGCCGATGGCAGAATTCGCATGATAATTACCGATATACAAATGCCATCAGGAGGCGCGATATATCGTCATATTCGCAGTTACAACAATATTGATTTAATTAATCAAGATGGACCAAATGGATATGGGTGGAAATCGTCTGATCTGCCTTATATTGAACGCAAAAGAGGCTATCGAGCGGTATTTAGCAAACATGATTCCGTTAATTTCTCTTCGCGTGCGGATTCGCAGGGAATTCATCGCGCTACAAGCAATTTTCCTGACATTCTTCAGATCGATTCCACCGCGCGTGAGTATATAGTTACCCGATCCAATGGCAAGGTTTGGACGTTTAGTTCCGACTCGTCGACCGGAGTTCCGTCTGGAATGCTCAAATCCGTTCTAAATGTATCGGGGGACGTTACCGAATTTGTCTATGATTCGGATTTCAGGATATGGAAAGTTTTGTCCTATAAGCGTTCCGTCCCCTCCATTCTTTTGGCGCAAATGGAATATGAATATTATTCCAATGGCAGAATTAAACAAATTACCTTGCAGGAAAGAGACGGTTCCAACCTGCAAAATGTGAAACGAGTTGTTTACAGCTATTATTCTTCAGCAGAAGAAAACGGTTCATACGACGATTTGAAAACGGTAACGACGCAATTGTTTGTTAATAATACATGGGAAAATAGCGAAAACTACTATTATCGTTATTATAAAACCGGTCAATCGCGCGGCGCTGAGCATTTGATAAAAATGGCATTTTTCCCAGCGGATTGGGAATCGTTTGTCAAAGCGTATGGAACCCCAGCTTGTATGAACGCGGAAGACGCAAATGCGTTAGCTTTTGCGACGAAATACTACGAATATGACGAACAAAACCGGGTTGTTCAAGAGAGAATCGATAGAAATCGGCGCTCAATGCAATTTCAATACGTTGTTTATCCAGTAAACAGCGATTATAACGCCGTTTCTAACAAAACCATAACGACGAACGCACTGGGCGAAGTCAGCGTCATTTTTACCAATTTCAAGGGCGATGTGATTTTGCGCGAAAATACGCCGCCAAACGGACTCCAAGACTCCTCTGTTATTTACTATTATCAGTATAATAATAACGGTAAACGCACTCATAGTTATTCGCCAAAATCTGTACTGGGATATACAGTACAGTTAGGTTACCCGGTTACGCTCAGCGTTAATATTTCACCCGACGAAGGGAAAGTCGAAATCTCTCAATACGGCGACGATATTGTTTCCCCAAAAGACAAAGTTATTGCTCAATACGTTCAGCAAGGCGGTTCTGGAAATCCAATTCTATTGCGTCAGTACAGCTACGAAAAGCGTCAGCTGGAAGCCAGAGTAAAGTGGAACGTTGGTTCTGTTTCAGAATATCCAGACGAAACCGGTTCCAATCCGATTACAACGCAGTTTTCGTATGAATACTACGATAATTCACTGTCTACATTACAAAAAACAACTATTCACCCGGCAGTTTCTCAGGCGCATAATGGTTCTGGCATGAACGCTGTTCGTTATGATCGATATGACCAACAGGGGAGAGTCGTATGGTCTAAAGATGAATTGGGGATTATTACGTATCATCAGTACGATTCTGTTTTAAATGTTGAAGTTAAGACCATTCAAGACGTGGACACAACAAAAACCGGCGACTTTATTACGCCCGTTCCTTCATCTTGGGCAACCGTTGCAGGCGCTGGTCAACATCTGATTACAGAACAGAAATACGACTTTCAGGGTCGGCTCGTTGAGACGCTTGGCCCCAAAACTATATCCGTTAACTCTGACAATCAGGCAGTAACCACTCGGCAGGCAAGTTGGTTTGTCTACGACGATGCCGCGCATGAAGTCCGTTCAGCCTCTGGATTTGCAACTTATCTTTCAGACGATAATGTGATTTTTACACTGGTAAATCCAGTTTCGATTACACGGCGCAGCGCTTTTGGAGCTGTTACTGACCAGATTCAAGCCCGACGGATTTCCACAAACGGCAAGCTATTACCGACCGATACGTTTATTCAAGCCGACTATCTCGCCTGGACAATAAACGTTTGGGACGGTTCTGATCTTGTTTCAACGCGTCAATATTTCGAGATTCCGGTTTCCGGACATGGCAAATTAAACGTTAATTATTACCAGACCTGCTATTTCTACGACCAGTATGGCAGACGCAACGTTTCGATTTCTCCAGACGGAACTATAACAAAGACCGTTTTCGATTGGAAAAACAATCCAACGCAAACGTGGATTGGAACCAGTCGCGAGAACATGGTTCTGGTTTCAGAAACGATTTACAGCGGCGAGACCGGCTGTCCGACCTGTACCGGAACAACGTCTCAGCCGCGATTGAATATCCAATACGCTGATGCCCAAACAATGCGTATAACCGAGTTCGGCTACGACTGGCGCGGACGACGCATTCATACGCATTACGAAGAAGACGCTCAAGGACGCTCAACCTTTGATCTCTCTACGTATGATAATCTTGATCGTGTAATAAAGAGTGAAAAATACCTTTCTAACGATTCAGGCGACGACATGCTTTTAGCGAGAATTGAACAGTTCTACAACGAACGCGGTCAAGCCTGGAAGACGGAACGGTCAGTCGTCGATCCGAATACAGGAGCCGTTGAGGGTAAACTTCAATCCTTCACGTGGTATGACGCGGAAGGTAAAATAATAAAAACCCAAGCGCCGGGAGAAGTCAAGCAGTCGCGCACGGTTTATAATTCTCTTGGACGTATAATTAAAACCGACGTTGCCTTGCCTGACGGAACGGTATATCAGCAAACGGAATACGTATACGATGCCGTCGGTCATACTATTATGACCGTTTCTGCGGAGCGTCAATTAAACCAGTCTGGAACAGGCGCATTGCTCATAGACGCGGCTCCTCAAGGTCGTTTCCACTTTACCGCTAGCTGGTTCGACGGCGCAGGTCGTGAAATCGCCTCCGCAGATTATGGAACCAACGGAAACGAACCTCTTGTCGCGCCGCTAACCATTCCCACTCGCAGCGATACGGTATTGCTGACAGAAACGTTTTACGATTCCGCAACCGGTCGAGCGTATAAGACCATTGACCCGGCAGGAAAAGAATCTCGAACGTTTGCAGACGCATTAGGCAGAACAATCTGTACGGTTGCCAACTACGTAACCGGAGTTCCGTCTGCCGCAGCGCCAGACTGCGACGTTACCGTAAAATACTCGTACCATTCCTCCGGTCAAGTAGAAACGATGACCGTTGTTAATCCAATTACAGGCAATCAGGTTACGCGATATTTATACGGAACTCAACAGACGTCCATTTCGCCGATTATATATCGCAACGACCTGTTAACAGCAGAAATCTATCCAGATTCTGTTGAAAATCCCGCTGACGGCATTGCAGATCGAGTAGAATATCAGTATAATAGATTAGGCGAACGAGTTTGGAAACGCGACCAGAACGGAACTGTGCATCAGTACGACTACGATAACCTTGGACGCATGATTCACGATAGAGTTACTGACGTTGGAACGGGCGTTGATACGGCAGTGCGCCGTATTTCAACGGTCTATAATATTAACGGGCAGGTCGAACGGCTTACGTCCTGGGATAACCCTGTCGTTGGAAACGGTTCTATCGTCAATGAAGTTCGATACGAGTACAATCAATATGGCTTGTTGGGAAAAGAATATTCTAATCCTGTCGGGGGAGCGGGAATGTTGAAATACGTTCAATATTTCTACGACACGAGTATGTCAGGCGAATATTTTACTAACGGACTCCGCCTGATTGGAATTACTTATCCCAGCGGGAATGCTGTAACGTATTCCTACGGTCAAATCGGATTGGCAGACGATTTATTGAATCGTCCAGTTTCAGTTTTATATAATAACGTTGTTCAAGCAACGTATGAATATCAGGGAATACAGACGCCAATTACAACGACTTTCCCCGTTC
>JAZQDP010000411.1:0-3186 GCA_045546875.1 Thermoguttaceae bacterium
ATTAATCCTAAAGTTTTTGGGTGTCTGTGCAACCGGGCTGACGATGTTGGAATCGACCCCATGGCCGTGGATTGATTCGTAATTCGGAATGCGTAATGCGGAATGTGAAATTAACGCAGGCGTCTTAATAATCAGACGATATTCATAAAGCGTAATTTCTAATTCCGCATTATTTGTATCAACGTAGCCTTTTTTATATGTTAAATCCGTGTAACGGAACGCCCCCCATACATAACCAATGATGATTGCGAAGCGTCAATTTCTACACGCAACTGGTATTAGCGTCCTTGTTGTTTTGTTCATAACGCTATTTTCGTGCGCCGCCATTGCGGACTCTCCCAATAACGAATCGAAGCCGTCCTGGCTCGGTCCGATGTCAATGACTTTTCTTGACGACGACACGCTTTTGATAATGCAGCAGGACGTCAAACGGTTAGACTGGTTTTCTCTTGAGGAGAAAAAAACGATTGACAGCCTTGCTTTGCCGGACGAGCCGCATTTTATGCTCGTCGATTCCAAGAACTCGTCCACGGCGTTTGTCTCCGCCGGCTGGGTTAACGGCGCGGTTTTCGAGATTGACCTGAATTCAAAAAAAATCGTCCGAACGTGGGACAGGATTCATTCACCCTGGGCGCTGGCAAAGACGCCGCAAAAGCTTTACGTTGGGCGTCGGTTTCATAACGACGTTTTGGTAATTGACCTCAACTCCGGGAACGTCGAGGAAAAGACCATTCCCGTTGTCCGCGAACCGACCACTATGGTTTTTTCTCCAGACGAAAAGACGCTTTACGTTGGCAATGCCTTAACTGCAGGACCGGCAAACAGCGTCAACGTTGCGACCAGTATTTCTCAGATTTCGCTTGAGGACAAGTCCGTCAAAGATATCCCGCTTATCGACGGTTCAAACGTCATTCGCGGCATGACGATTTCCAAAGACGGTCAATGGTTGCTGGCAGTTCACAATTTGTCGTCTCATCGAACGATTACCACTCAGCTGGCGGGCGGCTGGACAAGTCAAAACGGCTTGACAATATATAACGTTACAACCGGCGGAGCGGCGGCGACGTATCTGATTGACGACTCCTATTTAGGCGCGCCAAACCCGTGGTCGGTGGAGTTCTCTCCGGACGGAAAACTGCTGGCGATTACCGTCGCCGGGGGACGAGAGATTCAGTTCTTTTCCGTTGAGGCGCTGTTCAAACAGGTCAACCGCGACACTCGCAACATGACTCTTCTTCAGCCGATTTATTATGATGTCGGTTCGTTTCTCAACTCGGCGAAGAGAATTCGCGTTCCGGAACTTATTGGACCGCGCGCTCTGGCGATGAACGATAAGTACACCGTCGCCGCCGGATATTTTTCAGACAATCTTGCCGTCTTTGACAGAGTTGATAACCCTGTCTCCGATGGGGATTACAAGTTCCCTGCCAAACAGTTTACGAGTTTTGAACCTCGCATCGTCCCGCTCGGTCCTGCTCCCGTCCTTAACGCCGTTCGAAGGGGAGAAATACTCTTTCACGACGGCGAGGCGTCTTCGGAATCGTGGCATTCCTGTGCGACGTGTCATCCGGACGCCCGCGTTGACGGCATGAACTGGGACTTGCTCAACGACGGGACAGGGAATCATAAGAGTTCAAAATCAATGCTTTTAGCTCACAAAACGCCGCCGTGCATGGCGTTAGGAGTTCGCGCCAACGCAGAAGTCGCCGTTGCTGCCGGGTTCGTTCACATTCACTTTATGCCCCGTGAGCAGTCGGATTATAATGACGTCGACGAATACCTCAAAGCCCTCGTTCCCGTACCAGGTCCAGCAATCCAGCCGGGCGGAACTCTGTCCGAGTCCGCAAAACGTGGGAAACGTCTTTTTCACAGTCCCAAGACCGGCTGTGCGTCCTGTCATTTCGGACCGTATTTGACGGATTTGAAAATGCATGACGTTGGAACCGAAGCCCCTAACGATTTCGGCGAGTCCGAGTTCGACACGCCTTCTTTGATTGAAATTCACCGAACCGGTCCGTATCTCCACGACGGACGTTACACGACGCTGGAAGACCTGCTTTTCAAGGGGCTTCACGGCGACTTGAAAGGAGAACGGCTCAACCAGCTCACCGACCAGGAAAAAGCCGACTTGATAAATTATCTTCTATCGCTGTAAGATTCGACAATAGACAAAGGCGAGCCACGGGTATAAACCCGTGGGCATGAGCAAGGCGAACTGAAAAGACTCACGCGAAGTTTGCAAAGTCCGCAAAGTTTTAAATAGCTTGGTGTGAGGGAATTCGCCGTCAGGCGAACATAATGCCTTGGACATTAATTTATCTCATTCGGTTTTCGCCGATATTCTCTCCACAGGACAATCGACAGTATCGCGACAATCAACAAAAGCAGAATCGCAATCCCGCCGTTAAAGATATAGTCGCGGCTTCTGAGATAACTGACTATTTCCGGATCGACAGTTCCCTCTTTCCATAGTTCATACCAATAGGGAACCCACGTTTTGTCAAAATTCGGATTGACGTTTGCGCCATGCTCAACCAGACAACGAACTATTTTAATATTGCCTTCAAAGAGGCCCCTGCAAAAAACAGCGTGCATCAACACGGTTTTTCCACTGTCGTCTTTAGCGTTGACGTCTGCGCCATGTTCTGCAAGACAACGAACTATTATCAAATTATTGTTTTCAACCGCTGATATGAGCGGAATACGACCATACGAATTTTTAGCGTTGGCATCCGCTCTGTGTTCGAGAAGAAGTTCAACCGCTTCATAAATGTTATAGTCAATAGCGCTATACAACGGCAGCTTGGAATCAGAATCCTCTTTATTAGCGTCTGCTCCATGCTCAAGAAGGATTTTAACTTTAGCTAAATCCGCTATCCTTATACATACATTCAGAAGAGAACCGCTTGTGTCAATAACAACATCGCCATGCCATTTGTTGTTTTTTGATATGTCAACCTCGGAATTGACGTTCAAGCCGTTATCAATCAGCCATCGAAATATCTCTTCGTCGTTGATTATATTATCGTTAAACGCAAATTGAACCGCCAAGTCTAAAGCCGATTTGCCGTCATTCGCTTTTTCGTGGGTGCGTTCAAAATTGGGGGGCGCTAGTTAGCCCTGAAAGGGCGGTACATTATTAACCGGCGGCGTGAGCCGCCGGAAGAATAGTCAAAATCGCCTCCC
>JAZQDP010000412.1:0-11683 GCA_045546875.1 Thermoguttaceae bacterium
CATGGTTTATATAGCGAGTATCTTTTTAATTTTATTTTGCGCTGGTTTGGACTATGTTATTTCATTGAAAACGATTAAACTATGTTTAATTAAATTTGTTCTCGATAATTTTAAGTATTTTTTAGTCCTGTTAACTTGATGTAATGAGTTACTTGAATCAAGAGTAATAACCATTAATTTTGCAACTTAATATTGTCATATCGTTAAATGTTCATTTATTATGACTCGAAAAATAGGTTATATAACCCTTGGCGTTTTGTTAGCTGTCGCGATGTATTATTTATACATTCTGGCTATCCCTTTTATTGAGTTTTACTCGTGGACTCATTCAAAAGTTGATAAATCAATTAATGAAGGCAATAAGATCATTGTTGCAATTGAACTCTATCAACGCGATAACGGAACGCTTCCTGACAATCTAAACGATCTGACGCCTAAATACATATCCAGCATTCCCGAACCGTACGTTCCTCCTTATAAGTGGGAGTATAAAATAATGGACGACAATATTTTTAATCTTAGGGTTTCTTTAGATGGTTATCCCGTATGCTATTACAGTTCCGATGAACAGGAATGGCGCCGAGACGGCGTTCCCTGGTAAAATCGTATGGTTGTTAAAGCTATCAAGAGGAAACCGCAATAAAAGATTATGAACCGCTCCATCCGATTGTTTTATATTTTGTTTTTCGTGAACATTGTATTGTGTTTGCTTGCGTTTCTCTGTCCGGTTTTGCTGGAGAGGGGGATTCCTCAATTCAATGGAAGCTCTGTTTATAAAACGATTACGGCGGAAAAGATAATCCTCTGTCAGGTTGTTCTGACGGTGTTAAATTCTGTATATGGGATTATTCTTTTATGCAGAAAAGAAACGAACGCAGACAAACACTCTGTTCATTGGCTGATTTTAATTCAAATCGCGATTGTTGTCTTTTTTTATATTATTCCCATATATCCTTGTTAATTATCAGGGATTTCTATGCCCCAAATGAATTCAATTTTACGAACATATTTTGAAATCTGTTTTAGCAGGGCAGTTGTTCGCGGCAGTAACGGAAAAGGCTGCCTTGCCAGAGCGCGCCCGGCGGTAAAAATATCTTTCTCTGCCCCCTTTAATTTAAAAAAGAATTGGTTATAATGAAAGAATGAATGACTGGAAAATGGAAGCCAGTCAAGACGTATGCAACATGATGTTTTATTTAAAATTATCAAATGAGTAAATTTATTTTTATTACCGGTGGAGTTGTATCGTCGTTGGGAAAAGGGCTGACGTCAGCCAGTATTGGGCTTTTGTTGAAAAGCCGGGGCTTGCGCGTCGAGATGCTGAAGATGGATCCGTATATTAACGTCGATCCCGGCACCATGAACCCGTTTCAGCACGGCGAAGTCTTTGTAACCGACGACGGCGCGGAAACCGACCTCGACCTGGGTCATTACGAACGGTTCGTCAATCAGCCGATGGGGCATCGCAACAACTTTACAACCGGGGCGATTTACTCTAAAATTATCGAGCAGGAACGCCGGGGCGATTTCAACGGCGCGACGGTTCAGGTTGTCCCGCACGTTACCAACGAAATCAAACAGAAGTGGCTCAATCTGGAACGCGACGACGTTGACGTTATTCTAATAGAATTGGGCGGCACGGTCGGCGATATTGAGGGCTTGCCCTTCCTCGAAGCGATTCGTCAGTTCCATCTTGAACGCGACCCGGAAGACGTCATGTTTATTCACATGGCTTTGATTCCGTACCTTCGGGCGTCGGGAGAAATCAAGACGAAGCCGACTCAGCACTCCGTTCAGAAATTGCGCGAGCTGGCGGTTCAGCCGGACATGATTATCTGCCGTACGACCCAGCACATTGAAGACGACGTCCGGAAAAAGATCGCCTTGTTCTGCAGCGTCCGACCTCAAAACGTTATTATCGAACAGGACGTTCCCAACACGATTTACGAAGTTCCGCTCATGCTGCGTCAGCAGGGGACGGACGACATTATTTGCAAGCGTTTGCATTTGGTCGACCGCGAGCCGGATTTGTCTCAGTGGCAGGCGATGATCGACCGCGTCGTCAACCCTGAAAAGACGGTGAAAATTGCCGTTGTCGGGAAGTACATCACGCTCACCGACAGCTACAAATCGATTTACGAAGCCCTCATGCACGCTGGCGCCGCATTCCATGCGAAGGTGGACATCCTCAAAGTGGAAGCGGAAGAAATCGAAGAGAAGGGCGCGGACGCTGTTTTACAGGGCGTTCAGGGCGTTCTCACTCCCGGCGGTTTTGGCTTGCGCGGAGCGGAAGGCAAGATGGCGGCGATTCAGTGGGCGCGAGAAAACAAAGTCCCGTTCCTGGGAATCTGCTACGGCTTGCAGTGTGCGGTAATTGAGTTTGCCAGACACGTCTGCGGTCTTCCAAACGCGTACAGTATCGAATGGAAATCCGATACCGACATTTTCGAGGGCGCTGCTTCTGCGCAGGCGCAAGACGCCGTTGTCGTCCTGATGGACTCGCAGCAAAACGTCGTTGACCGCGGCGGCACGATGCGCTTGGGCGCGTACGCCTGCTGGCTCAAGCAGGGCACTCACGCCAGAGAAGCATACGGAACGGAAATGGTTCGGGAACGACATCGACATCGATACGAAGTCAACCCAAAAATCACGGCTCTGCTCGAATCGAAGGGCATGGTCATTTCTGGCGTCAATCCAGACAGCCGCTTGGTAGAAATCGTCGAACTGAAAGATCATCCGTGGTTTGTCGCCACGCAGGCGCACCCGGAATTCAAATCCCGTCCGACGGAAGCGCACCCGCTTTTCCTCGGATTTATTAAAGCGTCAATGGAAAATTGCAATAATTAGCAATTAGTAATTTAGGAGATGCATCATGAAACGAGTTCTCTTTACATTGTTGCTTATCGTTGTTGCGTCAAACATCGTTTCCGCTCAGATGGTAACTACCGGTACGCCGTTTAACCGCGTTAGCGATTCGTTCCATGAAAACATTGGCACAAGCTGGTCTTTGCAGGGCAAAAACTGGGGCGTGAATTTCGGCGGGAACAACGCTATGCCGGGTCAGGCTCCGTTTGGAAATGTCGGCGGAGCTGGCGGCGGAATTCAGGGCGGCGTTGGCTTTGGCGGAAACGGGTTTACCGGCAACATCTGGGGACGCATGGAACAGGGTTCCAGCCGATCTCTGGTTAGTCAAACCCCCTCTGTTACCACGTTTAACGGAGCGCCGGGAATGTTCTCTGATACTCAGCAGTCGCCATTTGTTATTAGTACAACTCCGGTTGTTGGGTCTTGGACGGGTATGCCGGCTTTGATTGACCCCACAGGAGGTTCTCTCTCTGGCAATTTGCGTCAACCAGTTGGCAATACGCCAGTACAACAGGCGTTAAGTCGCGTCCGGGCGGCTGAAGGAACCTCTGGCAATATGAAACAAGTTGCCTTTGGATCGACTCGATTAAAGAAAAACGATGCAGATGATCAACCTGTCGTTCCGGACGTTCCCAACGTTGACGATTCTGTAAGTTCTGCTGACGTCGTTGTTGGGTCGGTTGCCCAAATGAAACAATTGCATGAACAGGAAAGCGTTGAGCCTATGCGTCAAAAAGCCCAAATTAACATCGAAAAAGCCCGTTCAGCCGCAGAAAATGGACGTATTGCAGCAGCAAAATCCTATTATAAAACCGCTCTGAAATACGCTCAAGACGACGATGTAAAAAAGACTATCATCAAAGAGTATAACGCATTGGTAAAATAGAAACAGGTTATCCAAATTTTTAATTAGTAAAGTTGCGAGATGTGAGTTGCGAGTTTCAAGAAATACAAACGTAACGCAAAATTATCTCGCAATTTACGAATTCCTTCCCCTTCTTAAATCTTTCCCTCCTTATTATGGATTTAAACACAATTCGTCGTGAAATTGATCGTATTGACAATGCCATTCTTCGTGCTTTACAACGTCGAATCGAATGGGGACGATTGACCTTAAAATTCAAAAAGAAAATCCTTTCTCCCGAACGTGAACAAGCGATTGTGAACAGCCTCATGGAGCGTGAACGGTCGTTGCTGTCCAGCGAGGTTATCGAAGCGATTTATCAAACCATATTTACCGAATCCCGCCGCGTTCAGGCGGAAGCGCGACCGTTAATTGCATTTCAGGGAGAGCACGGCGCCTTTACCGAGGTTGCTTGTCGAAAATGGAATAAGCATTTGGCTCCAATTCCATGCGCTACCAATATCGACGTGATTTCCGGCGTTGAACAGGGCGTTTATGATTTCGGCATGCTGCCAATCGAAAACACGATTGTTGGCAGACAAAACCAGATTACGTCGCTGCTGAGTCAATCAAAACTGCATATTGTTGGCGCGATTAACATTCCGGTTGAAGAGTGTCTTTTAGTCGTTCCCGGCGCGCCGTTAACCCAGTTGAGGCGCGTATATTCTCACCCAATGGCGTTAGGAGAATGTAAAGTCTTTATTCGCCAAAATAACCTCGAAGCGATTGAATATTTTGACACCGCAGGCGCGGCTCAGTGGCTTGCAGAAGCTCAGCCGGATGCCACTGCCGTTATTGCCGGCGAACTGGCAGCGAAATATTATCATCTCGAAGTGGCGCGGCACAATGTTGGCGACAATCCCAATTCTGCCACCCGGTTTTTGGTTGTTTCAAATGAACCAAAATCTGGGGGAGGGAACAAAACGTCAATTACATTTTTTGTCAGAAATGAACCGGGCGCCTTGGCGACGATTATGGATCTCTTTGCGGAGAATAAAATCAATCTAAGCCATATAGATTCCGTTTTAGATTCAACTGGCGATTACGCTTTTTACGTCGATATAGATGCCAACATCAATGACGAACCTGTTGCAAAAGTAATGGAAAAAGTCGAAAATTTGTGTGATTCCTGCCGAATTTTAGGGTGCTATAACGAGATATCTGATCGCGACTAGAATTTGGCGCGGTTTGACGGATTGAAAGTTGAAAGCGTTCCCTTTTTAATGCTATTTCCAATTACGAACGTTACGAATATAAATTGAGTTCCATTTCCCATCCAGCTCATCGTTTTTCCATAACCGCCTTTGTTGAATTGGCGGCTCCGCACACATGGCCAGCGTCCATTCTGCCTGTTCTGTTAGCCGGTACGTTCACGTTACATGACAGCCCAGAGAAATTGGCGCCGACCATGTATTTCATTTTAATGGCAATTTCCATTTTAATGCAAACCGCGGCAAATGTGATTAACGATTATTGCGATTACGTTCGCGGTGCAGATTCGCTGGAAAATCAGCCTGATAAGAACGATTCCGCTTTAGTTTATGGAAAAGTAAGCCCACGGGCGACGTTAATTTTCTTTTTTTTGGTTATGACAATTGCCGGAGCGTTAGGCATGTACGTTGTTTGGGTTTCCGGCTGGATTCCCCTTGTCATTGGTTTGATTGGAGCTGTAACGCTTTGCCTGTACAGCGTCGGAAAACGACCAATTTCGTATTTGCCAGCCGGAGAAATTACCAGCGGGTTTGTCATGGGCGGGTTAATTACCTTGGCGTGTTCAACCGTTTTAACTGGCAATTTTTCATGGATGCCGCTTTTGTTTGCCATTCCTCTAATCTTGGGAATAGGCTTGATTATGTGCACAAACAACACGTGTGACATAGAAAAAGACATTCAGGTAAACCGATGCACGTTTTCTGCAATTGTCGGCAGAGATTGGGCAAGACGGGTTTATCATTTATTTGTGTACATCTGGATACTCTCGATACTGCTAATTGTACTGTTCTATTTTCAAAAGGGCTGGATAGTTCTTCCATTTTATCTTGTTGCTTCATACCCGCCTTTGCGCGCGCTGCTTGGCAACCCGTTAATTCTCAATTCGCGAATTGCCGCCATGGGGCAGATTTTAACCGTCAACCTGATTATGACAACCTTTTACATTATTGCCATCTTAACAGACGCTGTTTTTATGCGGATATAGGGTAAAGCGTAATACTTTTCAGAGCGAGGCAAAGAGCGTTTCGCCGTTAGGCGAACAACATCCGCGAAACACGCATAACAAAATGACAAAGCGGAAAACCTTCTTGGATGTAGCCCGGTTCGGGCTACGACGCGGATGGAATACTCTAACTCTCTATCTTATCTATTTTGCAACCCGGATTTGAGTGCCACCTTTTTTCATTTTATTCTACAAATTTCAGGGGGTGTTTCTTTTAATTCTGATTTATGGTACAATTATTGTTGATGATTAAGCATAAAATCTTCATTTTTCATTTCTTTTACTTAATGTGGAGTCAATGATGAAACAGTTTCGATTGAGTTGTATGATGTCGATTTTAATTGCCGTTGCATGTCCGGTATTCGCAACAACGTATTACGTTGACAGCGATTCCGGGTCGGATTCTAACGACGGCTTGTCGGAATCGACGGCGTTTCAGACCCTTGCGAAGGTCAATGCGTTTCCGTTCAAGCCCGGCGACCGGGTTCTGTTCAAGTCAACGGGACTGTGGCGCGGGACGTTCAAACCGCACAGCGGAGAACCCGGCAAGAACATTTATTACGGCGCGTACGGCGTTACAGACAAAAAACTCAAGCAGACGGATAAACTCTCAGCCGAAGATCGCCGTAAACTGCTCGACTCCGCCCAGCTGCCCCGGTTCTACAATTCCAAAGACTATTCCGATCCGGCTCTGTGGTCTGAAGTCAGCCCGAACATTTGGGTCAGCAAGGAATTCGCCCCATCTGACCCGCTTTATTTACCCTGCGACGTTGGAAACATCATCTTTGCCCTAACCGATTCCTATGGAAAAGAACTCAACTCCGACCATCTGCTTTGCGGCGTGAAAAAGTGGTCGCTTGACAACCTTAAGCAGCCGCACGATTATTATTACAACCCGGACAATCACCGCGTTTACATTTACCATCAGGGCGCCCCAACGGCGGACTGCCCGATGTTTGAAATGGCTCTGCGTCAGCACGTCATCGACCAGGGCGGCTGTCACGACATTGTTTACGAGAATCTGGCTCTGGCGTACGGCGCGGCGCACGGGTTCGGCGGCGGCTCGGTAAAGCGGATTACCATTCAGAACTGCCGAATTTCGTTTATCGGCGGCGGACATCAGTTCACAACGGAAACCGGACGACCGGTTCGATTTGGAAACGGAATCGAATTCTGGAGCTGCGCCGAGGACATGAAAGTCGTTGGGAACTTGGTCTATCAGATTTACGATGCCGCTTTGACCAATCAGGGTCGCGCGCCGTCCGATTCTCCCCACAAGTCGATTGAACGTAACATCCTCTGGACAAAAAACGTGATTTCTTTTTCCGAATATTCTTTTGAATACTGGAACGGCGACAGCGGGCAGATTACGGAAAACGTTCAGTTCGTTGACAACGACTGTTACGATGCCGGGTACGGCTGGGCGCACAATCAGCGACCGGACATCAACGGCGCTCATTTGATGTTCTATCACAATTCAGCTCAGACGAAAAACTTCGTCGTTGCCAACAACCGCTTTTTGCGGTCAACGGAAGTCTGCCTCCGCATGGAAAACGACTGGCGGTCCGGCTTGACGATGAAAGACAACGTCTATTCCCAGACGGAAAACCGCCCGGTCATCCGCTGGCTGATTAAGAATTACTATAGCGTCGACGACTTCGAGAAATACCAGCAGGAAACCGGCATGGACAAAGGGTCGACAGCGAGTAAAGAGTAGCGGCGAGGCGCCGCTCCCAATCCGCGCTGACGCGCGAGACGTACTATAACTGCTCCCGTTGGTCGCATGCGTTTTTGCAGGTACGTCCGCACACGGATTTAGGCGAGCCGGGGTGCGTAAGCCCCCGGAAAAATACAGATTCGCGTCGATTGGTTTATTGACAAATCAATAATCATTCGCGCATCGTTGGATTTTTAAACACGAAAAACACAAAATAAGCGAAAATTGCGAAAAATGTAAGATTGTTAAATAATTCCTTCGATTGTTTCGTTCTTTTCGTGTATTTCGTGTTGATAATATTTTAGTTCGCTGGCGCCAACTTGTCGGATGAACTTAATTTATTCCCTTTCATTTAATCAGAGGTTTATTCATGAAAAAAACTTGCCTTGCATTGTTTGTAGCTGCGGCTTTTGCGGCTGCGATTTCCCTTGTTTACGCTGAAGGGTTTATTAACGACGGCGACAGAGTCGGGTATGACAACACGCCTCAGCAGCCGTGGAGCGAATATCGCATTCACGACGTCAACCGCCCGGCTCCGGTCAAGCTGACCATTGCCCCGACAAGCGTCCAGTTTACTCCCGCGCCGAAAAACGCAACGGTTCTTTTTGACGGTTCCAATCTGGATCAATGGCAGAATTCCAAATGGATTATCAACAAGGATAAAAATCTGGAATGCACCAGCGGCAACATCATGACAAAAGAGGAATTCGGGGACTTCCAGCTTCATCTGGAATACCGTTCTCCTGCTGATTTTAAAGGTCCGTGGGGCAATCAGGGCAACAACGGCGTTCTTGTTTTCGACAACGTTGAGCTGCAGATTTTTGACAACTACACCGTCAACAGCTATTCAGACGGTTTGTGCGGCTCCGTTTATGGACAGTTTCCGCCGCTGGTCAACGCCTGTCTGCCGCCGGGAAACTGGCAGACGTACGACATCTTCTTCCGCGCTCCCAAGTACGACGCCAAAGGCAAGATGACAGAACCGGCTCGCGTTACCGCGTTACTTAACGGACAGATGGTTCAGTGCAACACAGCCGTTTACGGCGGAACCGGACACGCCTGCCTGCCGATTCCGTTTAACGGACGCAAAACCGGTCACATCGGATTCGGCGGACACGGCTGCCCGGTCGAATTCCGCAATATCTGGGTCATTCCAGCTCAAACTGCGGCGGCGCCGGATCTGACCAAACAGGAACCGCTGTACAAGCAGTTTAAGCCGGAAACGACCAGCCGCGTTCGAGAGAACATCGAATGGACGACGTCGTACATTCACAACTCGACCGACAACGCCCTCCCGCGCGCGCTGTGCATCGGCGACTCCATCTGCAACGGCTATCAGGGCAGAGTCAACGGTCTGATTCACGGCAAATACTACCACGGATACTGGGCGTCGTCCAAGTGCGTTTCCGACGCCGACTACATGCGCTATCTCGACATCCTGCTTTCGCAGAACAAGTTTGACGTTATTACGTTCAACAACGGGCTTCACAGCCTGCTGCAAACCAGCACGTCGACGGAAGAATACCGCAACTCGTACAAGCTGTGCGTCGAGTACCTCAAGGCGAAATGCCCCGACGCCAGAATTTATCTCGTTACCAGCACCCCGGTTCGAAACGAACAGCATAACGCCCGCGCCGCCGAACTGAACGAAATCGTCAAACAGATCGCCAAGGAAGAGGGCCTGCCGGTCATCGACCTGTACGAATTGACCAACGCGATGGACAAAAGCAACCTGTGGTCGGACGGCGTCCACTTCAAAGGACACGCCATCGACGCCCAGGCAAAAGCCATCGCCGACGCGATATTGAGCAAGTAGACTTTAGCCGCGCCGGGGTTTCTTATTAAAACTATAATAACCGGCAAATTTAACGTAAAAAGTCCGAAAAAATTTGATTTTTTCGGGCTTTTTTTATTTGACAATTTCAAAAAATCGATTATACTATGTAAAGAGTACAAATACATTATAACTCAAAATACGTCAAATCAGTAAAACTTTTAACATTCACAAACAAATGAAACGCGCATTTACACTTGGATTGTTGGGCGTTTTGGCTGTCGTAACTGGCATAGTCAACGCAGAGATTATCGGTACGGACGATTTCAGCGGCGGGAAAACCGGCTGGAATTACGGCGGCGGAACGTCAGGAAATTGGAGTTCCGACCTGACCCAGGATGGGAAAATGGTTGTCAGCAATACAACCACGTACATCACTTTCAACGGAACGGAAGACAACGGCAAAGTCCCAACGGGTTCAACAACGTTCAAAGTTGATTATACAGTAACCGCTTTGAATACGGGGCAATGGTCTGGCGTTTCATTTTACGCCACAGGCGCTGAAAAGTATTTTTGGGGTCGTTCCGGAAATAACGAGTATCTTAACATCGCGAAAGCCAATACAAATACGAATACCAGCGCTAAAGCTGAACAAGGCAAGACGTATACAATCATCGGTTCGCGCAGCGTGAGCAATAGAGCGTCCTATATGTGGGTTGTCGAACCGGGAACGGAACTGACGTACGCAGATTATCGTCGCCCGTCCGCCCAGGTTGGAACCGGCAACACCTACTCCGACTTAACGCGCATTCGTTTTGGCGCTGGATCGGGTGAAACAATTTCATACGACAATTTAACCGTCGCAACCAAAGCGTCCGACATTTTCGGCAAGACAACTTTTGACGAGAACAAGCCTCTGTTCAGCGAAACGTTTACAGGGTACAAAACCGGAGAACTCGTCAATCAGAATTATACCAACCAGGGCGGCTTGCCTGCCGCTAAATGGTCTGGCGATACGGGAAAAGCCTCTATTGTAACAACAGGTTTGTCTTATGACGGCTATCAGTCCGCAGCTCAAACCGGCGGCATGCTTGCCATGAATGGACAGTATCTGTACGTCGCTCCGGACGACATTCTCATGGACAGCGCAGGGCTTCTCGCGTCTGACGGTTACTATGGCGGCAACGATGCGTCCGGCACGCTGTACATCGGCTTCCTCACGCAGTCAGACGCTTACCCATCCTGGGGCGCTGCGATTCAGCTTTACAGAAGTTCCGGTTCAGAAATTCTCGGTATTGGGAAAAACAACGGGTCCAGCACGTTCAGTATTTTCGGCGATGCGTCCGGAGGAGTTGTTGATCTCAACACAAACGGTGCAACGCTGGACGACAAAAGAACGCATTTGGTTATCGCTAAAATTGACTATCAGCCCAACGCTAACGACAATATCACGTTCTACTTTGACCCGGACTTGTCCAAGCCGGAAGCAGAACAGTCTGCGGCTTCGATAACAACGACCACCGGCAACGCTGCTTTTGACTCTTTGCGAATCCGCAACGGCGCAAACGCTTCAGTCTGGAACGTAGACGAAATTCGCTTGGGAACGACCTGGAACTCTCTGCTGCAAAGCAATGTCAACCCGGTGGAATCTACATTCAAATCTACGCCGATAGTCAGCGAATCGTTCTCCGGATACGCAGAAGGCGCAATTGCCGGTCAAGCCTATCAGGGAACGGGCGAAGCGTACAAAGGCGCCTGGAAGGCAACCAATAACAACGCGACAATCGTTGAAGGCGAATCCCTTGAGTTTGCAGGCTGGGATTCCACGCCGGGATATTTAAAAGTCAACGGATCTGAAGCAACCATGTCTTTAGACAACGAACTGTTTTTAGCCGCCAGATTGGTAGACGCCAACGGCAATATTGGCGGCGAAAGCGTTCAGGGAACCGTTTATTACGGATTTCTGCTTAATGGTCACAGCGCTCGATCCTGGGCTGGCGGCGCAGAACTGTTCCTGGACAACGCCGAAGTTCTTGGGTTGGCACAAAGAAGCAGCACGCCGTATTTCAGCGGATTTGTTTACTACACAGATGGAAATCAAAGACCGAATTACGGCTTTGGCTTAAATTCTGCCAATCCAGATTCCGAAGAAGGCGAAACGTTCGAGAACGTCGACAACGAAGATCACCTGATTATCGCCCGCATTGA
>JAZQDP010000413.1:0-2091 GCA_045546875.1 Thermoguttaceae bacterium
GTTCGTCTTTACCACAAGCAGCCATTGTGGTATTTCCCTTACGCAACGCCTTTTTTCTGCGTTTTTCTGAGTTTGTATTTTGTTCAGTGGTTTATCAGGCTGTATTACGGAGCTTGAAAACAAAGGAGCGTAAATCATGGCTATCGTATTAGTCGCCATAACGTTAATAGTGGTATTTTGGATAAACAAAAGAATTCGTCAAGCAGAAACCGCCAGTTCCCTTTCGCGCTCCGCGTTGTTGGGGCTGCGCTTTGTGCGCTACACCCTTTTAACGAGCTTTATTCTGATTGGATTGCTCACAACCGCTATCATGGCAGGGGTTGGGGACAGTTTCGTTTTCGTTCCCACTAAAGAAACGGCGCGATGGTGGAACCCGGATAAAGTCCCGTTCAAGCCGGTGGACGTTTACTATGATTCGCCCTCTGGCAACAAAATTCACGCCTGGCTGGTTAAACCCCATTTAGAACCCAACGCAAAGCCAAGCTGCTATATTATCTATTTTCATGGCAACGCAGGGAATTTAACACATCATTACTACTACAATCAGTGGTTTGTTCAAAATCTCAATGCGGTTGTCTTTGCGGTAGATTACAGCGGATACGGAACCAGTACGGGAAAGCCCTCCGAAAAGAATTGCTATGCCGACGCCCTTGCCGGTCTAAAAAAATTTATGGAACGGGAAAGCATCGCTCCCGACCAGATTGTTATTATGGGTCGCTCTTTAGGCGGAGCGGTTGCCATGCAGTTGGCAATGGACATGCAAGCCGAGAAGACGCCATGCCGCGCGTTGATTTTGGAAAGCACGTTCAGTAGCATTTCGGACATGGCAAACCGCGTCGTTTTAGCCGGTTCCCTTTTAACGTCCACTAAAATGGACACCAATTCCAAACTCAAAGAATACACCGGGAATGTGCTCATCACCCACGGCAAAAAAGATTCCGTTGTACCTTACAATCAATCGACCAGGAATTTCAAAACGGCTTCCGCAGTTCCCAATCGGCAAGGGAAGCTGGCGTTCATTTCCCATACCGAAGGGCACATGGACATACCAACCGGGTACGCCCAAAAAATCAGGGAATTCCTCAGCGGGAATCTGGAAGGAAAAATCACGCTGCCGTAAATTCATTTTCATTTAACGTCTAATATTATTCATTTTATATTATGCAAATTGCCACATGGAATGTTAATTCTGTTCGCAGTCGATTACATCGTTTAATCCCCTGGTTACAACAGAAGCAGCCTGATATCGTTTGTCTTCAGGAACTGAAATGCACGCAAGAACAGTTTCCCTATAAAGAGATCTCCCAGGCAGGGTACGATGTTATTCTTAACGCTCAGAAGACTTACAACGGCGTTGCGATTTTATCCCGAACGGAGCCGATCGACGTTCAAGTCGGATTTGAATACTGGGACGACGCCTTTGGCGGCAAATCGTGCGCGCGATTAGTTTCCGGCTGGTACGAAGACGACTCTGGGCAAACAATTCGCGTAATCAACTGCTACGTTCCCGTTGGCGATCAGCCCGGCACGGAAAAAGCTCAGTATAAACTGGACTGGTACGATGCGTTGTACAACGAACTGAACATTTCCGCATCGCCAGACGAGCAAATTGTTTTGGTTGGAGATTTGAACGTGTTCCGGTCTTCAATCGACGCCAAAACACCCGCTCAATACGAGGGGGGAATGTTAGGCTATCCCCTCCTGCGCGAAAAGTTCAACAACCTGCTCGGTTGGGGATTCTACGACGTGTTCAGAGAATTATACCCTCAAAAAGCGGAGTACACGTGGTACGATTACCGCTCTTTGGGGTTTGAACGCAAGGACGGATTGCGAATCGACTATATTTTAGCCACTCGCAGCGCCGCCGCCCGGTTCAAAGAAGTCAAAATGGAAATCAGCCTGCGCGCCGGAGACAAGCCGTCCGATCATTTACCGGTCGTGGGCTTGATGGAATAGCATTTATTTTACTTAAAATTTCCCGAAAAGGAGCTGTTAGCTCCTGGCTGCTAGCTGTTAGCATGGTTATTCCTGTTTCTTGCGAAAACGCACGAATCAGGTTTATCAAGCTAGAAGCTGTGGGCAGCTAGAGGC
>JAZQDP010000414.1:0-14561 GCA_045546875.1 Thermoguttaceae bacterium
ATATACCTATATGATATGTTATACTATAAACATGCTCACTTGTCAAGTATTTTAAGGGTGTTTTTAGAATAAAAAGAAATATTTTTAGAAAAAGCAAAAAGAATTGACAATGAAGAGGGATTTGGGTTAGAATTTAACCAAAGATTTGCGAAAACGCTGGGAGGATTCTGGGAATAACTGGGAATAATCCTTCCCAGCTTGCCCAAGCTCTCTCCCAGTTTTCTTATTCGCTAACTCGGTTGGGGTGAGTCTTATTGTTGTGCTCTGATTCCCTTGTCGGCAATGTCTTTTCGACACCAAGCGCCTTCCCAGCGAATGCATTTGACGGCTTCGTAGGCGTTGTATTTAGCGTCTGCCAGAGAATCGCCCAAGGCGGTTACAGTCAAGCAACGACCGCCGGCTGAAACAACCTGAGCTGCCGAATTAAGAGCCGTTCCTGAATGGAACACCTTGACGTTGGGCAGTTTTGCCGCGTCTTCCAATCCGCGAATGATATATCCCTTTTTGTAATCGCCCGGATAACCCTGCGAAGCCATAACAACGGTACAGGCGGGGCGGTCGTCCCATTCGAGGTCGATTTCGTCCAGCCGCTGTTCGGCAACGGCGTCTACGATAAGAGAAATGTCGGTCTTGAGACGCATCATCAGAGGCTGACATTCCGGATCGCCAAAGCGAACGTTATATTCCAGCACTTTCGGCTGACCGTTATTTATCATCAACCCGGCATACAAAACGCCTTTGAAGTCAACGCCGTTTTTATGCAGCGAATGCAAAGTTGGAACGAGAATTCTGGATTCAACGGTTTGCATAACTTCCGGCGTTACCAACGGAGCGGCACTGTACGCGCGCATACCGCCGGTATTGGGGCCTTTGTCGCCATCGTAGGCGCGTTTATGATCTTGAGCCGGAGGCAAAACCGCCAGCGTTTTACCGTCGGTAATAGCCAAAACGCTTGCTTCTTCGCCTTCAAGCAGGTCTTCAATAAAGAAAGAGTTGCCGGCGTCGCCAAATTTTTTGTCAGCAGCAATTTCTTTAACCGCTTCAAGAGCTTCGTTACGATCTTGACAAACAATCACGCCCTTGCCAGCCGCCAAACCGTCTGCCTTGACAACGCAGCGAGTGTCGGCATCGCGTTTAAGCAAATAATCAATTGCGACAGAAGCGTCTGTAAAGGCTTGAAAATCCGCCGTCGGGACAGCGCCGTCTCGCAAAATCTTTTTGCAGAACAGCTTGGAACCTTCCATTTGAGCGGCGACTTTATTCGGTCCGAAAACGCGCAGTCCTTCGTTAGTAAGATAATCAGTAATACCAGCGCAGAGAGGAACCTCTGGTCCAACAACCACGGTATCAATGCTATTTTGTTTACAAAATCTGGCGATAGCAGGAAAATCCAACGCATTGAGCGGAACGTTTTCCGCATCGATGCCGGTTCCTGCGTTGCCAGGAGCGACGAAAACCCTCTTAACTCGGGGGCTTTGAGTAAACTTCCAAGCGAGGGCGTGTTCACGACCGCCGCTGCCAATTATCATGACGTTAATCAAAGTATACGCTCCTTAGATATTTATCAAATGTATATATAAACAAACGCTCAGTTGTTACAAAGCGTCAAAAAAACTCTTTTTCTGACGCAGTATAACAACTGACCGTAACAATATTATTCTTCAGTCGGTTCCGTTTTTTGTTCCGAACCGGATTCCGTTGTTTGTTCTGTATCAGATTCAGAACCGGATTCCGAATTGGACACGTCGGCATTTTTCCCTGTGAAGTACAGTTGCTTTCTCCCGCCGACTTCTTTGACGTCAACAACGATCTGATTGTAATCCTTAAATTCGCCCTTGAGCAGTTCTTCCGCCAACGGGTTTTCAATATTGGATTCGATAGCGCGGCGCAGCGGACGGGCGCCAAAGTCCAGGTCGCTGCCGCGTTTGATAATCAAATCGCGAGCGTCGTTTGTCAGTACCAGCTCGAAGCCCTTTTCCTTCAATCTGCCGCGAACCTTGTTCAGTTCCAGCTCGACAATCTGTCCCAAATTGTCTTTGGTAAGATGGCGGAACACGATTAAGTCGTCCAGACGGTTGAGGAATTCCGGTCTGAAAAATTTCTCACATTCGTCTGTAACGCGAGTTTTCATATCTTCGTACGAGGCGTCTGAATCCGAATCGCCAAACCCGAATTTGGCTTCGTTTTTAATCGCGTCTGCGCCGGCGTTGGTCGTCATGATGATAATCGTATTGCGGAAGTCGATATTACGACCAAAGCTGTCTGTCAGTCGTCCTTCTTCCATCATCTGGAGAAGCATATTGTAGACGTCTGAATGCGCCTTTTCAATTTCGTCGAGCAAAACGACCGAGTACGGGCGGCGCCGCACCTTTTCTGTCAGCTGACCGCCTTCTTCGTAACCAACGTATCCGGGAGGGGCCCCGACCAGACGGCTGACAGTGTGCTTTTCCATGTACTCGGACATGTCGATTTGAATCAGCGCGTCTTCGTCTCCGAACATAAACTTCGCCAGCGTCTTCGCCAAAAGGGTTTTTCCAACGCCGGTCGGTCCTGCAAAGAGGAAACAGCCTGTCGGGCGCTTCGGGTCTTTCAAGCCGGCGCGAGAACGGCGAACCGCCTCGGAAATCTTTCGGATTGCTTCGTCCTGGCTGATAACGCGTTCGTGAAGTTCCTTTTCCATGTTGACAAGGCGTTCGGAATCTTCCATTGTCATTCTGGTCAGAGGAATGCCCGTCATCTTGGAAATAACGTCCGCAATAATGTCGGCATCTACAGAACCGCAGATGTCTTTCGATTTCTCTTTCCATTCCTGGTTGAGTTCCTTCATCTTTTGGCGGATTTTATCGATTTTATCTCGCAACGCCGCCGCTTTTTCAAAGTCTTGAGCGGCAACAGCCTGATCTTTTTCGACGCCAATGGAATCAATTTCCTTTTGCATCTCTTTCAGATCTGGCGGACGGGTAATGAGCTTGAGGTGAATCTTGGCGCCAGCCTCGTCAATGACGTCAATTGCCTTGTCTGGCAAGCAGCGCCCGGAAATGTAACGGTCTGACAGTTCAACGGCGGCAACCAAAGCGTCGTCTGTATATTTGACGTGATGGTGCTTTTCGTATCTGTCTCGCAGACCCTTAATAATTTCAATAGCTTCTTCTTTACTGGCAGGATTGACAATCACGCTTTGGAATCGGCGTTCCAGAGCCTGATCTTTTTCAACGTACTTGCGATATTCGTCTAACGTGGTAGCGCCAATACACTGGATTTCTCCACGCGACAGAGCCGGTTTGAGGACGTTTGACGCGTCAATAGCGCCTTCCGCTCCACCAGCGCCCACGAGGGTGTGCAGTTCGTCGATAAACAAAATAATGTTATGCGCCCGCTTGACCTCGTTCATGATCGCCTTGATGCGCTCTTCAAACTGACCGCGGTACTTTGTGCCAGCCACCATCATGGCAAGATCCAGCACGACAAGACGTTTGTCTGCCAACAGTTCCGGAACGGCTCCCTCGCAAATGCGCTGCGCCAATCCTTCGACAATAGCCGTCTTTCCGACGCCCGCCTCGCCCAAGAGAACCGGATTATTTTTCGTGCGTCGAGCCAAAATTTGCATCGTACGTTCAATTTCGGTCTCTCTGCCAATAACAGGATCCAACTTGTGCGTACGGGCAAGTTCTGACAGGTCGCGACCAAAGCTGTCCAACGCCGGCGTTTTGGACTTGCTGTTTTTACTGGGGCGTTCTGGCGGTTCAGAACTTTCTGAAGCGTCGCGATAGCTTGACCGGGGAGCGCCGCCAAAACCGCGACGTCCGTTACGCATTGACGAATCGTCTTCTTCGTCGGATTCTGAATCGGAATCGCGACCCAAAAAAGCCATTACTTCAGACCGAACGTCTTCAAGACGCAAACCCAAGTTCATCAAAACCTGAGCCGCAACCCCTTCGTGTTCGCGAAGCAAACCGAGAAGCAAATGCTCTGTACCAACGTAGTTGTGGTTAAGACTGCGCGCTTCTTCCATAGAGTATTCAATTACTTTTTTCGCTCGCGGCGTTTGGGGTAGTTTCCCCATCGTTACCATGTCCGGCCCGGACTTGACTACGTTTTCCACCTCAAGGCGGATTTTACGCAAATCAATCCCGAGATTTTTCAAAACGTTAGCGGCAACTCCGCTGCCTTCTTTAATAAGCCCCAACAGAATATGTTCCGTTCCAATGTATTCATGATTGAAACGCTGAGCTTCCTGATTGGCAAGCTGCATAACTTTGCGGGCGCGATCTGTAAACCTTTCGTACATCTAATTTTTTCTCCTAAAACAGGAATGTTATATATTCTTTTTATATTATAATGCAATAATAGCAATTACAAAGGGGGGGAGAGGGGGTAAATTTGAATTGCCAATTACCAGGGCAAAGAGTTAAAAGGAACGCAAAACGCTCATCAAAAACTGAATGAACGTTATGCCCTCCCCTGTTTTACATTCAACCCCTACCCTGGGGCTACGATGAGAGACAAACCATTTTTTAGTAATACGTATACAACGCCTTACCCGTTCGAGAATATCAGAAAAAACAGATACATTCTAATAAAACAGAACAATTAGAGATTACTCATTTTCTTCTTCGATTTCCTGCCGAACCTCTTTGATATGTTCGTTAGTCGCGATAAGCTCCCATTTCCACGCCTGCGCTTCAGGCAGGTCAATCGTAATTTGCAGTTGTTTAAGAGCTTCCTCCAGACGTCGATTAACGATATACAAATCCATTAACAGCATTCTGGCTGGAATGTCTTCGGGATGAAATTGAATTTGTTTGTTAAGATCCTGTTCCGCTTCAAAATACTTTCCTTCCAAATAACGCATTTGCGCTTCAGGAAAGAGATCGGCTCCATTATGCGCTTCAATATAATCTTGACGCGATTTTTCCACTTGATAGGACACAACGCAGCCGATTACATAAACGCCAATACACCCGCCTAAAATAACGTTGTCCCAAATATTATTGAACGTCTCGGGCCAAATGTACCTGGTAATAATTACCCCATCAAGAAGAAAAGCGGTTGCCAAAGCCCAAAATAACGCAGTCCAGGTTCCCCGTTGCGTCAGCTGCGGCAAACCTGGCCAAAGATACGTCATCCATGGAATTCTTGATTTGGACATGTTGTTGGGGAGCTTTTAGCTTCTAGCTGCTAGCCTCTAGCTTTTTGATTTTGCTTCTGACTTTAAATTAAAAATTTAGAGTCGCTAAACTCCAAGCTAATAGCTGGCAGCTAACAGCTAGCGGCTTTACTTACTCATCGTTTCCAGCAAATCGAGCAGATTTTTTCTGATTTCTTTCCTGTCGCAAATCGCCTCTTCAAAAGGAGTTAGGACATGCTCAGCATTGATGGTTCCAATCATCTTGCCGGTTTCTCCCTTCAAGAGAGCTTCGACTGCTCCAACGCCCATCGAAGCGGCAAAAAGCCTGTCGATGTAGCAGGGAACTCCGCCGCGAATGAGGTGTCCGAGAATAGTCACGCGAGACGGGAACGGTTCCGGCCCAACGGCTCTGACGCCCCGTTGGATGTCAATCGCGCCGCCCAATTCGTCTCCTTCTGCGACAACAGCCAGAATAGAGTCTTTTTGGCGTCGTTTGAGTTCCAAAAGACGATTGTAAATCGCTTCGTAAGAATCGATAAATTCCGGAATGCAGACAATTTCTGCGCCGGCGGCAATTGCAGCGCACAACGCCAAGTACCCACTTTCACGTCCCATAACTTCAACGTAGAACATGCGTTGATGACTCGTAGCAGTGTCGCGAAGTTTGTCCAACGCTTCAACAGTGGTGTCGACGGCAGTGTCAAATCCGATGGTAATGTCTGTGCCTTTGAGGTCGTTGTCAATCGTAGCTGGACAGCCGATAATTTGTCCGTCCCAAACCTTGGTAAAGTCCAGCGCTCCGCGCAGCGTCCCGTTGCCACCGATAACAATCAGGGAGTCTATGTTGTGCTTATCCAGATTTTCCGCCGCCTTTTTGCGTCCCTCGTCTGTCGTGAAGGCGTCGCAGCGACTGCTGTATAAAATCGTCCCACCGCGAGACGACAAACCGGACACCGATCGAATCGGCATGGTCGCCTTACCCTCGCGATTTATGTAAAATTCCTCGTCCAGAATGCCTTGATAGCCGTGCATAATGCCAACGACTTCATGACCTTCGCTGACCGCTTTGCGAACAACGCCGCGAATACAACAGTTCATGCCGGGCGCGTCACCGCCAGAACACAGTACGCCAATTCTCATAATATTATTGTCTCCTAATTGGATTGGTTAAACGCTTAAATCAAAAGTAAACGCTTCATTCAATAGTAATCATCCAGTTTACTTCTCCTATTAAACCATAAAGCAATTAATTTTGCAAGAGCAAACCGGGAAAAGCCGCAAATTTTCTCTGCGCCCCTACTTGAAAAAAACACGGTCTATGGTATATTAACCACATCTTGAAGTTCACATTTGGAGGATAAGCGAATGGTGAGCAGGCTGACTCGAAATCAGTTGCCGGGTTTCCGGTTGTGGGTTCGAATCCCATGTCCTCCGCTTTCTAATCGGAGAACGCCATCATCTGAAATATCCTTCATTATTCTTCACTGCATCTGTAGTTTTTTACCAGTTTAAGATATATTTTACCAAATCAAGAAATAAAAACAACCCTGTATCTGGATGGAACAATACAGGGCTGTTAAACAACAAAGGAGTACTTTGTATGGCGCGCGCGATTTAGAAGGTCAACAATACGTCCATTCCAAAAGTGAACTGGCTGTTTTTTTCTCCGAAGAATTTCGGCGCATAATCTGGACCGGACAGGTCAGACCAATCCCAGCGAACTTCTGGACGAATCGTGCACCAATATGTCGGTTTCCAGTTTACACCCAAAGTGATGTCAAAGACGTTGCATTGCGTGTCATCGTAAACTTTAGAGTAAACGATTCTTCCGCATTGCGGGTTGTCTCTAAACCATTCAAATCGTAAACCGGTGGTAATTGTTTCGGTACATCGAATGAACCAACTGTTGGTAATAGAAACCCAGTTGCTCGTATCGACGCTGTCTTGCGGGAAATTGCCTTTCGAATCCCAACCGTAAACGAACTCGAAATTCGTTGCCAGCCAGGAAGTAATTCGCCATTCTGTCAACCAGCTCAACACGGTAACGTTGAAATCGGCGTTGACAACGTCAGAAAAGCGGTTCGGTTTATACGTCCACGTTTCTCGACCGGAATGAACCATGAATTGAGTTGCAACGTTATTACAAGGATTAACCCATCGAACGCCGCCGTATCCGGAGACTCCGCCGTCTTTCGTTCCCCATCTGTTCCAGCCAAAATCCGCGCCTCCAAACAGAGACAATCCGGTTGAACTGCCAAAGGTTGCCTGGATGCCGGTTAGCGTTGTAGGCGTTCCATAGTAACTCGTATAGGAATGGGAGTAGAAAAAGTTCTCTGTCGCCATGGGGTTTTCCATGCTCATGCCGGAATAATAATGACCAGCTTTAATTTTAACGCCCGTCAGAATTGGCATATATACTTCAAGGTACGCCTGAGGAAGAGAAAAGCCGTACTCCGCAACCTCTTGCGCCAGATGTCGGCTTCCATCGCCGTTCCAGTGATTGACTCGTCCTTCCGGTCCGTTGATGGTTGTCATATATCCAACGTTGCTTGCTTCCAAAGAATACGCCTGGGTATAGTAATAATCCGTACCAAACATCGCGTCGATACGACCGCCCCAAGAAACGTTGGCGCCGTTTTCTGCAGCTTTACGTTCTAACGCCAAATAAACCTGGTTCATCTGGTAACCATTGTACATGTCGTTATACGCCTGAGGCGCAAACGTTTCGTCAACCCGACCTGAACCATAGGTAATTCCCTGATCTACCCACGCTTTGAATCGCCACTCTCCTGGCCCCCAAAAGGTGTCACAACCTGGAGAAAGAGTCTTATACCAGCCGTCTGCCCGGTCGCGAACAAGGTACGAAGGAGTCTTAAACAGACTTCCACCTTCGTCAATAATCGCGTCCGTGTCGTCAACATGCGGATCAACGGCATATTGTCCTACTGGATCTTGCATCCCCGGCGCTGGAGCGTATTGTCCTACGCCAGATCGAGACAAACCAATAATGCAAACGACAGCTATTGTTATTCTTAGCGTCCAATTTGTATATTTCATACCAATTACCTCGTCATAAAGAGGGATTCCATCGCTGCAATGGCTATATATCTCCATCTACAATTAGCCTATTGCAGTTTACTTTAGACTTATCGGCTCATTTCTTAGCTTATTATTAGAAAATTTTTTAAAAAACACAAATTTTCAAGAACATGGGGATTTCTAATAATTGCTTTCGTCGTCAAGCGCAGGATTTTTCCGAAATTAAGCCTCTAGTTGCCAGCTTGATAGACCTGATTCGTGCGTTATAGCAAGAAACAGGAATGACCGCGCTAGCGCCTAGAAGCTAATAGCTCATTTTTCGTGAAATTTCAAGTAGAAAAAGTATATCAGAAGTTCCCCTTAAGATTTCCCGACGTTATTGCGGCTATCCGCACCCGCATCGTCTTAACAACGCAAGACGCTAATTCGCCGGGAAGTTTCGTATAGAATTTACACAAACAACATACTCTTCCCATTTTAGCAAAAAACATCGTCCCATACGTACGCTGCCATAGCTGAAAAAATGATTAGAGGAAGCCATCCTGCCAACGCTGGAGATATAAGCTGATCAGAGCCAGCCAATAATGTACACGTCGTCGTTACAATCATACAAAACAGAATCCATATTAATACTTTGGAACCAATAATTAACGCTCTGTTTTCTTGTGTCAAGATAAAAGATAAACCCACAAAAATAATACAGAAATCGATAAACGGGCGTACAAGACGTTTATGAAGCATAATTGCAGCATCCGTTCTTTGATTGATGGACATTCGTTCCATGACTCGCTGTAATTCGCGTATTGAAAAAAACTCTTTCTGTTCCAGATTTAATGTTAAATCGATAATTTCTATCCCGCTTGTCAAAAAGCAGTCGCCTTTATGGAGCCAAGAGCTGTTTGTTAACGGCGTTATAAGCGTCTGGACGCCTTGAATCGTAAGCGTTGGTTGGTTATCCAGGTTTCTGTTTTTATCTGCAACTACATTCTTGAGCAAAAAACCAGCAGGGTGCACCACGGTTGCGTCATCTCCCAATATCTCTTTCTCCCAATAAGCAATGTCGGCTTTAATCTCTTGACCGTATTTGTCCAAAGTCTTTACTGGCATGCTAAATATGGGTTTGATAATAGCGTTTTTTTCCAGATCTAAAGATTCGCCAGAAATCGTAACTGACGTCAGGGGATCCGTCTTCTTTTCAACGCTGCCTCTGCTGCGATTAAAATACGAGTTAATGTCTCCCCCTACAATTGCCCGTTGAGTCGGTAAAATTATCTCACGATTTATCGTTGCCAAAGTAATAATTATTATAGAGGCAATAAAAATCGGGTATGCCGCTCGAACGCGCCGAATCCCCATACACGCCAACGCGACAACTTCCTGATTTTGTATCATCAACAAGAACGTAATTACGCCGCTGAGAATTATCAATACATAAAGCAGCTGATCGTAAAAAACGATCAACCGCGGGCCATAAAATCCCATCAGAGCTTTCCATAACGGAACTTTGTTTTCAGAGCATTTTTGCATAAAAACGTCTGAACAGTTCAGGAAATCCATAATGATATAAACCAACGAAAGCAAAAAAAGAATTCCCAAAAGAATAAAAAGAAAGCGAAAAAGAATATACCAGTCTAAACGTCCAAAATGCAAAAGTGAATAAACTGACCGAAGCATCTCTGTTCTTTTATTGTCTTTTTCGCTAAAAATACGCGACTGCAACTCCAACGAGCTATTAGAAACGTTAGGATTCAATTCAGTATTTGGATTAGACATTTTAAATATATTATTGATAGATGTAATATAACCTTGTATTTACTGTCATTGCGTTGGCAGCAACCAAACACTCCTTAGAGTATAGTACCGTATTCCGTGAAATTTTCCTAGAGGACTTTTAAATTTTCAATAATTGACGCTGGAATATTCTTTTTATCTCTAACATCTTACCTAGATTATCAATAAACAAAGGTATAATTTAAAATTTTTTTATTTTTTTAGAGAAAAGGGTTTGATTTTATCTTATACTTCCTGTATAATCATAGAAATAGAGTACTTAGTATTTAGCGCATTAACGCCATTGGCGTCGAGGAATTCGCTATTAACGCGCCCAAGTTCGCCTATTGCGTTATCAAACTCACCCTAAGCGCTCAAAAATAATCCACTTGATGCTATGACCCCAGAAAAATTTAACCTGCCTGCTATTGAGTCCTCTGTTGTTCAATTGGGAGCAATTGGTCATTGGAGTTTTGTTGTTCGCCCAGTGTTTGAGGACGACTGTTTTACACAGTTTGCCAATTCATTAGACGAGTTGGATCGCGCCTTTGCCGACCAGCTCAACGACGATGAAAATTTCCATCAGATATATCGTATAACGCTGTTTTTATCAGATTTAGAGCAAGGCGAACAGTTTATTAACGTTCTTAAAGAACATTACCAGGACGCTTGCCCCGTATTCGAGCTTGTACCTCAAGCTCCCATAACCGGTGCGGCATACGCTATCGAGGCATGGGGGGTTTCCGCGCCATCTTCAGAAGACGTCGATATTAAACGCGTTTCCGATCAAATAGCATCCATCTCCTACTCCGGTTTGACTTGGACGCATGTTCTTAATTGTCAGCCAACGGTTGAAGACGAACGTGTTTACGAACGTTCTTATTCCTGTTTTGAAGAACTCAAAAAGCAATTCGAACAGGTTGACATTCCATTTGAAGATGTAATTCGAATCTGGATTTATCTGGGAGACATCGTCGGACCAGAGGGAGAAACGCAACGCTATAAAGAACTCAACCGAGCGAGAACGGATTTCTTTGCCGATACTAAATTTTGTAAAAAGTACCCGTCAGACTCCTTTGACGGCGACGCGTATCCCGCCAGCACCGGCATCGGTTCTGATGGCAAAAACGTCATCCTCGCCGGCTTGTCGGTACACGCTCAAACAGAGCAAAATCTGGTTGCCGTCCCGTTAGAAAATCCACAACAAACCAGCGCATTCAACTACGAAAAAACCTACAGTCCCCAAAGCCCTAAATTTGCTCGCGCTTTGGGGGTAGAATATGACGACGGCGGCGTTATTTTCATCTCTGGCACTGCCAGCATCATTGATTCTGAAAGCAGATTTATCGGCAAACCCGCCCGACAAGCGATGTGCACTTTAGATAACATCGCCTGTTTAATCGATAAAACTAACTGCCGAGAGCACGGCTTCTCTCACCTCGGGGCAGAATTAACACAACTTGCCTTTTTGCGCGTGTATATCAAACGACCTGAAGACTATCAGGAAGTTGCCGAAGTCTGCAGAAAACGCTGTGGAGAGGGCGTTCCGATGGTTTTTACCATTACAGACGTGTGTCGTCCTGAACTTCTCGTCGAAATGGAAGGCATCGTCTTTACGAAAAAATAAGAGGGATTTCCGGTGGGAACGCTTAGCATTCATCAGGCGCCAACGTACCGGAAGAACCTTATATTTAGTTCATAAGTACGCACTTGTCGAACGAGTCCCCCCAAAAATTACCGGGAAGCGCTAACGCTCCCCGGCTCGTTTGACTGTCTTGCGTAATCCCTAATTCCGAATTGTATTATTCCCACTCAATCGTTGCAGAGGGTTTTTTGCTGATGTCGTAAACGACGCGGTTGACGCAGTCAACTTCCGCCATGATGCGGTCAGCCATCGTTTCGAGAATTTCGTACGGGAAGTGAGTCCAGGTTGCCGTCATGAAGTCAATCGTATTGACCGAACGAATGGCAACGGCATTTTCGTACGTGCGTTCCCCGTCTTTGACGCCCACGGATTTGACGGGCAGGAGAACGGCAAACGTCTGCGACGTCTTTTCACTCCAGCCGGACTTTTTGAGTTCTTCTCGAACAATAGCGTCCGCTTCGCGAAGAATGTCGAGCTTCGCCTTGGTCAGTTCGCCCAGGCAGCGAACGCCCAAGCCCGGTCCCGGGAACGGCTGGCGTTTGACCATGTCGTCTGAAAGCCCCAGTACAGCGCCAAGCTGACGAACTTCGTCTTTGAACAGGTCTTTGAGCGGTTCGACCAGCTCGAATTTCAAATCTTCCGGCAACCCGCCGACGTTGTGATGGTGCTTGATAACCTTCGCGTTGCAGCCGGGAATGCCGCTTTCGATAATATCGGGGTAAATGGTTCCCTGCGCCAAAAACTGGGCGTCGCCGAGCTTTTTCGCCTCTTCCGCGAAGCAGTCGATAAACGCCTTGCCGATAATCTTGCGCTTTTGCTGCGGTTCTTCAACGCCAGCCAGCCGTTCGAGGAAATACGATTCTTTGTCCAAGGCGTGCAAGTCCGTTTTGAACTGCTTGGAGAACGTCTCAATAACGCTTTCCGGCTCGCCTTTTCTCATCAAACCGGTATCGACGAAAATGCAGGACAGCCGGTCGCCAATCGCCTTGTAAATCAAAGCCGCGACAACGGAAGAATCCACGCCGCCGGAAAGACCGCAGACAACGCGACCGTCTCCGACCTGCAGACGAATCTCTTCAACTGCGTTTTCCGCAAACTTTTCCATCGTCCAGGAACCGGAGCAATGGCAGACGTCCTTGAGGAACGTTTCCAACAGAGCGATTCCTTCGTCCGTCAGCTCGAAATCTTTGATTGTCGGCAATTCCAGAGCTTCGACTTCCGGGGAAATCTCGTTGCCCAGCGGGTTGTCTGTGTAGACCAATCCGACCGGATTCATCTGTTTAATTTGTTCTGCGGTTACTTCATGTCCGACCATCTGGCAGAACACGTTAAGTCCACGAACGCGGCGCGCGTACAGCTGAGCGTTCTTGGAACCAAAGTCGACAACTACAATCTTTTCGCTGACTAAACTCATGGTTTGTTGAATAATAAATAAAGGACAATGGATAATGGAGAATTGCAAGCGGCTCCCTCTCATTGGGAAATAAAAACGAACGCGCTGCGACGCCTCGACTTGCGCTTCTCACATCTAAAAAAATAATTATATCAAAATTTTTAGACTTTTCAAGGAACGCCCCGGCATTGACAATTACTTTTTTCAAAATATAATTTAGACAGTAGGCAAGAGGCAGTAGGCAGTAGATAATAAAAATTAGGGAATAGGCGGCAAGAAATAGAGGACAAGCATTTTTTCGTCGATGGCGAAACGTTTATCCCTACTGTCTCTTGCCTACTGCCTACTGCGTTCTATCTATTGCCTACTGCCTATTGCCTACTGCCTCAACACCTCCCATGCGATTTACATCAATTATCCTGACAGCGTTCCTTACCGCCGTTGCCTCGGCTGAAGAATTCAAACCGGCTCAAACCATGCCGGAAGACGCCATTGTTCTTTTTGACGGCAAAGGCGTTTGCCAATTCGTCGACAAAGACGGCAAACCCGCCGACCAAAACTGGAAAGTCGAAGACGGTTGCCTGGTCGTTTCCAAGTCCGGACGCGACTCCAACCACATCCATTCCACAGTCGTTTTCCAGGATGCGGAAATTCACGTTGAATTCTGCACGCCAACCAACTCTGCCGGCAACAGCGGCATTTACATTCACGGCAAATACGAGATGCAGATTTTCAACTCTGCCAATAAGGAAAAACCCGACCAACTGGACTGCGGCGCGCTGTACAACAAGTACGCCCCGCTGGTTCAGGCGTGCAAACCGGCGGGCGAATGGCAGGTTTACGACATCAAATATACCGCTCCGCGCCAGGACGAGTCCGGGAAAATCATCCAGCCGGGCAGGATTACCGCCTATCTCAACGGTCAGCTTGTTCAGGACAACGTTGCTTTTGAAGAGCCGTGGTCGGTTTGGCGACCGGAAATACGACAGAAATCCGCATGTATGGACGAAGTCAACAAGGTCATGAAGGAAACCAACGAAGGTCCGCTGTTCCTGCAAGACCACTCCGCCCCCGTCAAGTTCAGAAATGTCTGGATTAAGAAGACCCCTTGACAATTACTAAAACGTGGTATAATAAAACTTGTAGAATATACAAAAAGGCTTTTTGACTATATTTTACTGCACGTTGACGGTTTAATCCGTTGACATAAAATACCTCCAGAATCCAAGCAACCACAATTCCAACATTTGAAGGTATTACTTGCGTTCTAATTATTCTAATTGGGCGCAGGCTGATACATCAAATGACCCTGTGGTTGGGGTGGATTCTGTGCGTCGGTCTGCCCCATTTTTTATTCTGAGTCACACCGGCGCGATTAATACTATTAGAAGGGAAAAATATAGACCCAAATAAATTTTCCTTCGAAAGTTATAAATCGTATTCCATACAGCCGTTTAATTGCTGATTCCCCCACAGGCGTTAAAAACTAAAATGGATCAAATTATCATAAACGCTTCAAATTTGAATAGCCAGAGAAACTCCGCTAATCTCTGGTACTCTTTGACTATTGTTAATGTGGCGCTGTT
>JAZQDP010000415.1:0-22250 GCA_045546875.1 Thermoguttaceae bacterium
GGCATCCCGGTATGAAGTTCTCGCTGGCAAGCCGCGAGCTGATTGCTGACTGCGTCGAAACGATGGTAACGGCGCACTGCTTTGACGGCATGATCTGCGTTCCCAACTGCGACAAAATCGTTCCCGGCATGCTCATGGGTGCGATTCGCTGCAATATTCCAACCGTATTCGCCTCCGGCGGTCCGATGGAAGCGGGCAGAAAAGTCATGCCCGGCGAACCGCAAAAGGGCGACAACGCCAAGGGCGAACGCGGCTTGGACTTAATCGACATTTTCGTTGCCGCCGCCGCCAAACAGAAAGGCGACATCACCGCTGAACAGCTGACGGAAATCGAAAAAGCAGCCTGTCCGACGTGCGGTTCCTGTTCCGGTATGTTTACCGCCAACAGCATGAACTGTCTGTGCGAGGCGCTGGGCATGGCTCTGCCGACCAACGGCTCGCTGCTGGCAACGTCGGCGGAACGCAAACGCCTGTTCAAAAAGGCGGCTGAGCGCGTAATTCAGATGGTCAAAGACCTCGAAGACGGCAAGACCGGGTTCCTGCCCTGCGATATTATCAATATCAATTCCATTGACAACGCGATGGTTCTCGACATGGCAATGGGCGGATCGACCAACACGGTTCTCCATACAATGGCAATTGCTAACGAAGCGGGAATTCCCTACGACATCAAACGGATCAACGACCTGTCCAACCAGACGCCCAACATCTGCAAGGTTTCTCCGTCGTGCCATTATCACATGGAAGACGTCCACAACTCCGGCGGCATTCACACCATTCTCGGGTCAATCGCCCGCGGAAAGCCCGGCTTGCTGCATTTGGACGCCATGACCGTTACCGGCAAGACGCTGGGCGAGAACATCGCTCAATTTGACCTCCGCGCCGATACGGTTTCTCAAGAGGCGTTGGAACTGTACGCCGTTCAGGGAACCGGCCGCCGCAACAGCAAAGGCATGTCCGTAGAACGCGAAGCCGCGTCCGTTCGCGATTTAACGCTCGGATTCGACCCGTATGACTGCATTCGGGAAGTCGAAAACGCCTATTCTCAAGTCGGCGGGCTGGCAATTCTCCACGGCAACCTCGCTCCCAACGGCGCGGTGGTCAAGTCGGCGGGCGTGCTGCCCCAGATGCTCGTTCACACCGGACCTGCCGTCATTTTTGAATCGGAGCCGGAAGCGTACGACGGCATCGTCGCTGGCAAGGTCAAAGCCGGGGACGTCGTTATCGTTCGAGGAGAAGGCCCCAAAGGCGGACCGGGAATGCAGGAAATGCTCGCGCCCACGACCGCAATTAAAGGCGTCAAGCTGGACGATTCCGTCGCGCTCATTACAGACGGCCGCTTTTCCGGCGGCACGGCTGGCGCGTGCATTGGGCACGTTTCTCCCGAAGCGGCGGCGGGCGGTCCGATCGCTCTGCTCAAAGATGGCGACATTATCGACATCGACATTCCCGCCCGAAAGCTCAACGTCCGCCTGACGGACGAAGAACTCGCCGAACGCAAAAAGGAATGGAAAGCTCCCGAACCGAGAATCAAAAAAGGATACCTGGCAAAGTACGCCAAAATGGCGACTTCCGCCGACACCGGCGCGATTCTCAAATGGGAATAAGAAGGCAATAGGAAAGAGACAGTAGGTAGTAGTTTAAAAATTTTTACTGTCTATTGCCTTTTATTCGAACTAAAACGTTTAAATCAACGTACTTAATATTAACAATTGGGCGGCTGTTCTCAAAAGCCGCCCATTCCCTTTACTTTCCCACCCCATTGAAAGGACTGATTATGAAATTTCGTTTCCTTACTTTGACGCTCGGTCTGGTTATGGCTATGGCGTCTGTTTCCGCGTTTGCTCAAGAATCGTCTGCAATTGACAAAGATATTGCTGCCAACATTCCTGCCGTGCCAGAAAACGGCACAGCTCTTGAGTATCTTCAGTACGTTCAAGGCAGCAACGTGGCGATGAAAAATGCCTTGGAAGCGCTTAAAGCCACCGCTCAAGCGAATGGCGAAAAGATTACCCCTCAAAAAGCTCAGGCTCTTGCCGCTGCGTTCATGCAAAGGAATCTGGAAGCGGTCAATAAGGGGTTGGAAGCCCCTAATCCCCCGGAAAGCGTTTTTCTCAAGTTGTCGCTCGCCAAAGCGGAACTTCTGGGTCTTAAAATTAAACTTCATAACGATCCGGCTGCCAAAGAGGAACTGAAACAATTTCTTGATAAACTCCAAAAAGACGGGAAAGACAACACGCTCAAAGCCGTTGTTGCCAGAATTAACGCTCTTAATGTTCAAGTTAACGCTCAGATATTCCGCGCCCGATTGATTAAGGCTGTCAATACCCAAGATGCTGAAGAAATGGAGAAGTTGGTCAAAGAAATGGACGAAGCGTTAAAAAATGCCGACAACGGCAAAAACGCCACGCCGGAAATGGCGCAAAACGCCATGATGCTCATGTTCCTCGTTCAGAAAGTTCCAAATTACAGACCGTCTGAAGAACTGATTCCTAAATATCTGGGCATTCTTTCCAACGCGACCAATCCGCAAACCCAAAAAGTTGTTAACAATGTTAAATCGCAGATTGACAATGCAATCAAAGCGGCACAGGAGAAAAAACGTCAGGAAGAAGAACAGAAGAAACAGGAAGAAGAGAACAATCAGAATGAAAAGGTTCTCGACCTGGACAGCCTGCTCTAGTCCTTGAGCATGACAAATCTATGTCGATTTAGAGTTAGGAGTTAGGAATGAGGAGTGAGGAGTGAGGAGTTGACGCTTCGCGCTCCTCATTGGCTTTTTGCCCCATAATCATTGCCAATAGCGCATGATTCAGCCCGATTCGCGAGCGTTTCGCCCGCTTTATTTTTTTAACGAATAAACTTTGACAAAAATTCGACGTCTCCCGGAATTCGACGCAATTCAAATCTTGTCTAATTTAACACTCGAACCAAATTTATCAAATTATCGTAATTAGATGATGTAGTAATATATACACGGACGACTGCCCTCAACAGCCGCCCTTCCCCGTTATTTCCCCACCCTACTGAAAGGACTGAAAAATGAAATTCCGTTTCCTCACGTTGACGCTTGGTCTGGTTATGGCTTTGGCGTCTGTTTCTGTTTTCGCTGAAAACGCCCCCATCGATAACGATGCAATCGCCGCGCTCATTCCCGCCCTGCCGGAAAACGGTTCCGGCGCCGATTATCTCGGATACATTCACGGCAGCCAAAAAGCAAAAACTAAAGCCATCGAAACCTTAAAAGCAAAGGCGCAGGAAAACGGTCAGCAGTTTACTCAAGACAACGTCAGAGCGGTTGAATCCGCGTTTATCCAAAAAAATATTGAAGCGGCAACCAAGGGAATGGAAATCCCGCATTGCCCGGAAAGCGTTTATGCCAATCTGGCTGTTTTCAAAGCGCAGTTTCTGTTTGTCAAATGGCAGCTTTTGAATAATCCAAGCGGTCAGACAGAATTGAATGAATTTATAGAACAGCTCAAGGCGGACGGCAAAGACACCACTCTCCAACATGTTATGGGCAAGATCAACGGTTTGAAATCCCAAATCAACGTTCAATCTTTCCGTGGGCGATTGGTTAACGCAGTTAATACCCAAAACGCCGAAGAAATTGGTAAACTGGTCAATGAAATGAACGCAACTCTGGCGGCAGCCGACAACGGTAAAAACGCCACCCCGGAAATGGCTCAGAACGCTCTCACTCTTAGCGTCCTTGTTCAAAAGGTTCCAGCATACAAGCCAACGGAAAATCTTTTTGTTAAGTATCTGAATATTCTCTCCAACGCAACCAACCCGGAAACGAAAAAGATTGTCGATAACGTAAAACAGCAAATCGCCAAAGCGATTAAAGCGGCTCAGGAAAAAGAGAGACAAAAGCAGGAAGAGCAGAAAAAGAAGGAAGAAGAGCAGAAGAAACAGGAAGAACAAGTCCCCGAGCAGAAACCTCTGCCGGACAATCTGATTTAGGTTTTTCTAACACTCATCGTCCAATAAAAAACAGACGGCAGAATTTCTCTGTCGTCTGTTTTTTATAGCGTTTGCGATAATTGCTAATTGCAAATTGCTAATTGCTAATTCATTTTTCTCTTGGGGTCGCTTGCAATTCGAAATCTTCTTTGGTATAATTGTGGAATAGATGAGTAATAAGTTATTAGTGATTAGCGTTTAGGACGCAAGCGGTCATCTAACTTACCACTTATTACTAACCGCTTACCACTTCCTCAACTCCCCCCCCAACGCAAGGAGAAGATTTATGTACAGGACATTTATTGCAGCGCTGACGCTGATTTTGACATCCGCCTTGGCGACAGCTCAAGACAGTAAACCTACATTCGAAACACAGCCGGCGGTTGTCGTTCAGGCGAGAAGCGGAGTCGGTTCAACGATCGCAAAACTGGAAGCGGGAAAAGACGTTACCATCGCGTATTTCGGCGGGTCAATTACAGCCGCCCCCGGATGGCGACCGAAAACAACGGCTTGGCTGCAATCGCAGTACCCGTCGGCAAAAATTCACGAGGTTGACGCCGCTATCGGCGGGACGGGATCGGACTTGGGCGTTTATCGCTGCTATCACGACGTTATCGCGTTCAAGCCGGATCTGGTCTTTGTAGAGTTCTCCGTCAACGACGGCGGCGCCGCTCCGGAAAGCATCTGGCGGCAAATAGAAGGAATCGTCCGGCAAATCTGGAAAGCCAACCCGGAAACGGACATTGTCTTTACGTACACGTTTGTTCGGAACTACTACGAATGCACGCTGGCGGGCGAATGCAGCCGCGCTGCGTCGGCGATGGAACAGCTGGCGGAATTCTACAACATTCCCACCGTCAACTTCTGCCCTCGCATTGCGAAGATGTGCAAAGACGGCAAGCTGGCAATCAAAGACGACGACGCCAAACCGGGGCAAATCATTTTCTCTCGAGACAACGTTCACCCTACAGACGCTGGACACGAGCTGTATCTCAAAGACATTCAGCTGGCGTGGGAACAGATGAAGACCGCAGCCCCGGTTAATCACGCTTCACTGCTGGAAAAGACGTACGTTGCTGATAACCTGCAAGACGCCAAAATGATTCCGATTATTCCCAAATTCCTTCACGGAACGTGGACGAAGCTGGAACCCGGCAATCCACTGTTTTGGGCGACAAAACGCGCTGACGACATTTGGACGTCTGGTACGCCCGGCGATTCTGTTTCCTTTAAAGTCAAGGCGAAGGAAGTAAAACTCTATGACCTGCTGGGTCCCAACGGCGGACAGGTCAGAATTTTTGTAAACGGGAAAGAAAACAGCCATCTTTCGCCCCTGTTCGACAGTTTCTGCACATACCATCGCCTTGGAACGCTGTACATAGCCGGAGGGCTTGACCCGAACGTCGAAAACGTCGTTACCGTCGTTATCGACAAGGATCAGCCTGACAGAAGTTCTATCGCGTTCCGGCTCCAAAACCCAGAAAAAGAACTTGCCGAACCCAAATACCAGGGAACCAACGTCTGGTTTGGATCAATTATGGTTTTGGGCGACGTTCTGGACGATTGACAAAGTGTTTTTTCAGATTATAATATAGAGAAAAGAGGCAGTAGGCAGTAGGCAAAAGGCAGTAGTTGCTTATTCCTGCACCTGCTCACCCCCCAATTTAACCCAAAAATTCAACCATGAACAGAAGAACATTATTACAAACGTTATCCGTCGGCGCGTTTGCCGCCGTTGCTTCAACCAGCCCAGACCTGTTCGCTCAGGCTACAGGGAAAAGCAAGATTCATCAGTCCGCCAGCCTTTGGTGCTACGGTAACACGATGAAAAAGAAAAACATGTCTCTGGAAGACTTCATCGTAGCCGCAAAAGAAATTGGGCTGGAAGGGCTTGACCTGATGGGACCGGATACGTTCGAACTGATGGCGAAGCACGGAATGGTCTGCACAATGACCAACAGTACAGGCATTCCAGACGGGTTCAATACGGTCGCCAACCACGAAAATATGATTAAAGTCCTCACGGAACGCATCGACGCCAACGCCAAATTCGGGTTTCCCAACGTCATTACGTTTTCCGGCAACTGCCGCGGTATGAGTCGGGAAGAGGGCTTGAAAAACTGCGTCGAAGGCTTGAAGAAAATCGTCGGCTACGCGGAGCAGAAAAAAGTTACCATCTGCATGGAATACCTCAACTCCAAAGGACACAAAGACTACATGTGCGACAACACGCAATGGGCGGTCGAACTGGTCAAACAGGTGGGATCGGAACGGTTCAAAATCCTGTACGATATTTTCCATGCTGATATGATGGAAGAAGACGTCGTCGGCGACATCGAAAAATACTACGAATGTTTCGGGCACTATCACACCGGCGGCTATCCCGGACGCAATGAGATTGACTCTCGCCAGAAACGCGATTACCGCGCTTTGATGGAAGTCATTTACAAAACCGGTTACACTGGCTACGTTGCTCACGAATTCGTCCCGCGCGACGAAGACGGACTTAAGAGCCTAAAAGCCGCGTATGATATTTGCAATATTGGATAAAAAACCGCACTAATGGAAGGCGGTAACGAAACGACCAACGGGAGTGTAGTTACGCAGTTCGCCGAAGGCGAACCAAAAAGTTGCTCCATAGACAGGTTCGCCTAACGGCGAATGCGTAATTCCGTTCGCTTCGCTCACTCCATTACCGCCTTTCATTGTTAGCTTACAATCACATGAACTTTTTTTCCTCACAGCCCACGCCGTACGACTTGAAATTTCGGTTGCTCGGATTTCCGATCCGGGTCTCGCCGTGGTTTTGGGTTGTTGCCGCCATGCTGGGAGCCAGTCTCAGCCCAAAAACATTGATTCTTTGGGTTGCGGCGGTATTCCTCGGGATTCTGGTTCACGAACTCGGGCACGCATTTGCGATGCGTTATTACGGATTCCAGCCGGAAATCACGTTTCACGCCATGGGTGGGCTGACGTCATACAATTCCAGTTACCAGATTAACCATCGTTATCTGTCCAACTGGGACCACATTGTCATTGACGCCGCCGGACCATTGGCGGGATTCGTTCTTTTGGGAGCTATTGCCGCCTTGTTACTGTTAATCGGGGTTAATCCGTTGGGGTTCCTGTTTGGCAACATTGACGACCAGCAACGAGGATCGTTATTCCGATTCCTGTCCGCGCCGGTTGTAGTTTTTCTCTATATGGAAATGAGAATTTGCCTGTTTTGGGGAATACTCAACCTCATGCCGGTTTACCCGTTGGACGGCGGACAGATTGCCCGCGAGATTTGTACTGCATTCAATCCCCGAACTGGTATTGCGACATCGTTAAACCTGTCGTTTATTACCGCGCTTGTTTTGGCAGGGGTTGCCCTGCTATGGTTTGACGATTGGTTTATGGCGGCGTTTTTCGGAATGTTCGCCTATTCCAGCTGGATGGCAATGAACTCGTCAAGCTTTTAGCCCCTAGCTATTAGCTATAAGCTTTGCGATTTTAGCTTCAGACTTTAAAAAATAACACTAAGAACTACCAGTAACCAAGCTAACAGCTAGCGGCTAGCAGCTAATAGCTCAACACATAACATCATGAGACATATATTCCTTTCCATCCTTTTGGTACTCAGCTCTGTCGCCCTGGCGGCGGACGAATATCAATGCGTCAAAACGGACAACGGCGCCAAACTCGTCAAGGGCGACGTCGTCGTTTGGGAACAGGTCATTAAAACGCCGGAAGGCAAACCGTATATTCATCCTGTAACGCTGCCAGACGGTCACGTTATTACAGAACTTCGCCCCAAAGATCACAAATGGCACACCGGGCTGTGGTTTAGCTGGAAATACATCAACGGCGTCAATTACTGGGAGCCGTCCGATGGAAAGACAGAAGTCGTATCGTGGGACGCTGCAATCGACGGCTTGTCCGCAACCGTAACAATCAAATTGCGATATTTTGACAAGCGCAACCCGGACGTTACGGTTTTATCGGAAGACAGAACCGTCGTCTTTTCCGCGCCGGACGAAAACGGAAACTATACGATTACGTCCAGACACCATTTCACCGCTGGGGACAAAGACCTTGTATTTGAACGCACTCCGCCTCATAAATACGGCGGCGGATACGCGGGCTTGTCGTTGAGAATGAACCAGACGGTCAGCGAATTCAAGCCAACGTCCGACAACGGCGGCAATACGATGGATTCCATCCGATCCAAGCCCGCAACGTGGTGCGATTTCCGCGACGAAAAGACCGGCATGGGCGTTCGATTTACCATCCTCAAGGGAACGGAGCCGTCCCGGTTCTATATGCAGAACAACGGTCATTACTACATCATTCCCAGCCCTGTTCATGAAGGACAGATTACCTGCAAAGCAGGCGAATCGTTCGATTTGGAATACCTGCTGGAATTAGGCAGTAGGCAGTAGGCAAGAGGCAGTAGTGTTTCGCCTGCGGCGAATTTAAAAACTACTCCTCACTCCTCACTCCTCACTCCTCACTCCTAACTCCTAACTAACAACCTACTCCCCACTCCCTAACCCCTAACCCCCTATGTTCCTATACCCCGCCCTGCTGACAGCTTTGGCGTTAATCGCCTTGCCGATTTTGATACATTTAATCAATCTGTTTCGGCACAGGCGCGTTGAGTGGGCGGCTATGGAGTTTCTGCTTGCCAGTTTCCGAAAACACTCCAAGTGGATTCGTTTGCGGGAAGCGCTCCTGTTGCTGTGCAGAATCGCAATTGTCGCTCTGATTGTTTTGGCGGCGGCGGTTCCGCTGGTATCCGACCAGTGGGGCAGAATCCTGGGCGGACAAAAGACGAATCTGATTTTTCTGCTCGACGACAGCTACTCCATGCGGGCGCGGTCGGGAGAATCCACCTGTTTTGAACAGGCGAAGTCTGCTCTGTTACAGTTCTTTGCAGAGCAAAACATTTCTCCCGGTCAGACGGTTACGATAATCGCGTTTTCCAAGCCGGACGCCCCGATCCTGTCCGCGCCGGTCGATTCCAAGCTGACGGAACTTCTGGAACAGACGCTGGAAAATACGTATCCAACGCAGCGGGACGATTCCCCGGAAAACGTCCTGCACACTGCTGCAGACTGGGTCGAATCCAACAAACAGTCTGCCCATCGAATCTTTCTCATTTCCGATTTCCGACAAGTCAACTGGCTGTCGGACAACGGGAAATTGTCTGAAAAGCTCCGTCAGGAAGTCGAACGCCTGACGAGCTTAAAGGCGACGGTTTCCTTTATTGACGTTTCCGGTCAGTCGGGCGACGAATCCGCTCGTTCCGCCGCGGGGCTGGACAGGCTCAACATCGGGATTGCCGCTCTCAAACCGGGTTCCGGCACAATTGCCGCCGGCGTTCCGATTCCCATGACCGTCGAAGCGATTAACCATTCCTCGACCGCGGCGAAAAACGTCTCGATTCGTTTGGAAACAGACGGCAAACCGCTTCCTGCCGCGTTAATTCACAATATCGAACCGGGCGAAACCGGACGAGCAAACTTCACCGTTTCGTACCCGCAAGGGGGATGTCACACAATTAAAGCGACGCTGTCGGCAGACGGTTTGGACGCCGACAACGAGCGTTTTTGCGTTCTGGACGTTCCCGCCCGCGTTTCGACTCTGTTAATCGGCTATCAGCCCCGCACGTCAGACGAACCCGATCCGTCGCATCAGCCGGACGTCCGATTCGTTCAGACGGCTCTGGCGCCCGGCGCGCCTGTCGATACCGGTTTGGCGTGCCGCGTGGAAAATGACCGGTTCCTCAACGCCGCCAATCTGGACGAGTTCAAAACCGTATACCTGCTCAACGTTCGCGGATTCTCGAATCTGGCGGGCGAAAACCTGCTTCAATGGCTTCGCAAAGGCGGAACCGCCGTCGTCTTTTTGGGCGACAAGACAGACGCCGCGTCCTGGAACGCCTGGGTTGAGAAAGTCGACGAACTCAAGGAACTGAAACTGTCCAAGCCGCAAACCCTTCCGCCGGACTTCCTCCGCAAACGGTCAGACTTAAACGTTTTCGACAACCCCATTTTCCGCATTTTTGAAGGGGAAAAGAACGCGTTTCTCGCTGCGGTCAACGTCAATACGTACTACGCTTTGGAATCGCCGGAAGCGGTCGAAAAGCATACGCTGGCGCAGTTACGCAACGGCGCACCGCTGATGGTCGAAACGCCCATCGGAGACGGCGCTATTGTCGTTTTCCTCACCTCCGCCGCCCCGACGTGGAACAACTGGGGAAAAGGCAATCCGAGCTATATTGTCGTCCTCCATCAGCTTCAGGCGGAACTGATTAACCGCAACGTTAAAGAGGACAATCATCTCGTTGGGCGTCCGATTGAATTCGAGTTTAATTCCAAGGCGTTTACAGATCAGTTCCAATGCATCGTTCCCCCGCCGGAAAACGAAGCTCAGCTTGACCTGCAATCCAGACAAATTGATCTGACCGCTCAAAATAATAAAGATAAATCCATGGCGGTTTTGTCTGATATTCCTCGTTCTGGCGTGTACCGATTCAAATTCCAGTCCAAGCCCGGTTCTGAGAGCGAATCCGCTCAAAGCGTTTCAGACGTCAAAGACGTTGCCGTCAACGTGGTTGTTGAAGAAGGGAACTTGAAAAAACTCGACCTGAACGAGTTCAAACGCTCATGGCCTGAAATCCCGCTGGAAATCGCCGACAGCGCCGCCGTTTCCGCGCTCCTGGCGGGTCCGCAGGGATTCAACCTTCAGCCGTGCTGCTTGTACGCTTTAGTATTATTGATGATTTTGGAAATGCTTATTGCTTACTGGGCGTCAAGCCACCTTGCCCACGTTCCAAACGCAGTTCAGAAAGGAGGGGCGCGGTAAATGTTTAATTTCGCTCATTCTCTTTCTGCTTTCCTGTTGGCCCAAGCCGATGTAGAGCGCGACATGTTTCAGTGGGGGCGAATCCATCAAAATACAGACTGGATTGCGCCGCTGCTGGTTGTCGGCGTGATGTTCCTGTACATCTACCGGATTTATAAAAAGGACGCCGTCGAGACCGCCCGTCCGCTTCGCTGGCTGCTCCGAACTCTGCGCTATGTTGCTGTTTTGGCTCTGCTTGTCATGTACCTTCAGCCGCAATGGCGTCACGAAAAAGAGTCCACCATTCCCAGCCGGGCGGTGATTTTCGTCGATTCCTCGTTGAGCATGGCGATTGCCGATCATCCGGCGGAAAAAAGCGGCGCGGAAAAAATTCGCCGCTGGGACGCCGTCAAGTCGGTTCTGACTGACGAGCCGTTTATCGACGCTCTGCGCGAAAAACGAGACGTCCAGATTTTAACCTTCGACTCCGGCGTCAAAGAGCTGGCGTTTCTGACAAAGAAAAGCGACAAGCCGGAGCAGGACGGAAAATCAGACGACGCTCAGAAAAAAGACGCTGAGAAAACCTCGTCCTCTAAAATTGTAACAGACCTTGGCGCTGTCGACCCCCGCGGTCAGCAGACGGCTTTGTCAGACGCGGTTTCCGCCTGGCTCAATACGCAGCGCAACACGCCCTTGTCGGCGGTAGCAGTTCTTTCAGACGGAGCTCAAAACGTTGGGGCATCTCCAGAAGCGGATGCTGTTTCTGCTTCAGAACGCCATTTGATGGTTCACACCATAGGCGTTGGCTCGTCAGAGATTCCTGCTAACGTCCGCGTTTACAACGTTCAGGCGCCTCAGCGGGTTCAGCCCAACGATCCGTTCTCAATTACAGCGTTTCTTCAAAATCAATCGTACGAAGGAAAAACCGTTGTCGTTGATTTGATGGAAACGCCTGAAGGCAAAACGGAAGAAACGCTCTCGTCAACGCAAAACGTTGTTTTGGGAACAGATAACGAGTTACAGAAAATAGCCTTTGAAGTTTCCCCTCAGCCGATTGGGAAGAAAAAATACACCGTAAAAGTCCGCGTTTTGGCAAATGAATCAGATAAGACAGATAATTCAGACTCTGTCGTTGTTGAGTCTGCTGACCGGAAATTGCAGGTTCTCCTTTTTGCCGGCGGACCGTCGAGAGAATACCAGTTTCTCCGCACCCTTTTGGCGCGCGACAAATCCATGGAGCTGGACACGCTCTTGCAAACCGCCGTTGGAAACATCTCACAGGAAGGGAGAAAAATCCTTTCTTCTTTCCCTGCTACGCCGCAGGAGCTTTTTGCCTACGACGCGATTATTGCCATTGACCCCAATTTCAATGACTTAACGGCAGAACAGGTTCAGGCGTTGGAAAAATGGATTGGCGATCGAGCTGGCGGAATGATATTTATTGCGGGACCGGTTTACTTGGGTGAGCCGATTCACTCGTGGAGAGAAAACGAAATCTGCAAACCCATTTTGAAGATGTTCCCGGTCGAGTTCCCGCGACAGTTTTCCACCTCCGGGGCAAGCCGCCAGACGGCGTCGTCCCCCTTCCCACTCCAGTTTACTCGAGAGGGAACGGAAGCCGACTTCCTCCGCTTGGACGACGACTCGTCTGAAAGTGAAAACCGCTGGAATGAATTCGAGGGCTTTTACAGCTTCTTCCCCGTAGAACGGGCAAAGGATTCCGCAACCGTTTACGCCCGCTTTTCAGACCCGTCAACGGAAGTCAGAGGCGAATTGCCGCCGCTTATTGTCGAGCAGTTTTACGGCTCCGGACGATCCATTTATATCGGATCAGGAGAACTGTGGCGCCTTCGTTCCGTAGATGAAACGTTCTACGAACGATTAATGACTCAGCTCGTTCGCCGCTGCGCCCAAGGGTCGTTAATGCGTCAAAGCGATCGTGGAACGTTCCTGCCTCGTCAGGATCGCTACTATTTGGGAGACATAATCGAAGTTCACGCTCAGCTTACAGACTCTGCCGGCGACCCGCTGACTGTTCAGGAGCTTATTGCAGAAATGACATCTCCCGACGGACGTAAATCAGCTGTCTCGCTCAAGCCGGACGTTGCCCGTGCTGGCGCGTACATAGGTCAAACATTGGCGGATGTCGAAGGCACAGTCGTCTTCTCGCTCAGCGTGCCTGGCAGCGATGTTCCCTTGGAATGCCGCGTTCGAGTGGAGCTGTCTGACTTGGAACGACGTAACCCGCAGCGAAACGAAATATTGCTCAAATCCTGGGCAACGCTTACCGGCGGGACGTACTTCAACAACATTGACGATTTCCATTCCCTCAAACTCAATCCGGATCAGCTGGATAAATACTTCCCTGACAACTCCGCAACGGTTATTGCCGTTCAGTCCATCGACTCCAAATGGGAAGAACTTTTAATGAAATGGCTTATCGGCATCGCCGTTGGCGCGCTATGTTTGGAATGGCTCATACGACGACTGATGAGACTGGCGTAATTAAAGGGAATAGGAAATAGGGAGTAGGGAATAGAAATAATTCGTGCGTTAAACGTTTTCGACCTAACCACTGACCACTTAAAACTTACCACTTATTTTATATGTCATCCGAAACTAAACCTTCTGCCGAAAAAACGCCGTCAACGGACGCCGTCAAACGGCTTCTGAATCGGCTTCGCGGCATAACGCGGCGGCGAGCGCTGACCTACGGTTTTACAAAACTGGTTGTCGAACTGGGGCTGTGGTTTTTCGCAACTCTGATTCTCGATAAAACCTTTGAACCGAATCCTGTGATTCGCGGGATTGTTCTGGTCGCATCTGCAATCTGGTTTATTCGCAGCTTCGCTGTTTATATAATTTACCCTCTGTGGAAAGAGCTTTCGGATGAATCGATGGCGGCGCTGTGCGCTAAAACGTTCCCGGAAGAATCGGAATTGATTCTTACCGCAGTTCATCCGGCTGACCCTGAAGGGCAAGATCCGCAATTATGGTCGCAAACGGTAGAAAAAGCCAACGCGTTGGCGGAACAACTGCTTCGTTCCGGACGCCTTTCCGCAGCGTTCGATAACAAACGCGCTTTTCGCGGCTGGTTTAAGACGATTGTTATCGTCGTCGCCGTTGTTGGGTTAAACTACTATACCCCCATGTATCTTCCCGTCTGGTTTAACAGAGTGATTTGCCTTTCCAGCGATCTTTGGCCGCGTCAGGCGAGAATCTGGGTTGACGGATTCCCGGAAGACGCCAACAACCCTGTTGGACGAATCAAAATCGCTCGTGGAGACGACCTTGACTTGCGAGTTTGGGCTGATGCGTCCCGACCGCTGGTTCCTCAGCGCGTTACTCTGGATTACCGGGATTCCAACAGCGTTCATCGATATGCAACTATGGTTAGGCAGGGCGCAGCTCCAGTAGCAGGGGAATCCGGCGCTCAGCCAGATTCTCAAGAGAAATCGCATGTTGCGCCACTGTCGTTTACGTATACGCTTCGCGGCGTTCTCAACCCAATGACAATCAACTTCCGTGGGGCGGACGTCCAACTCAAAGGGCTATATATTGACGTTGTCGAAAGCCCAGTTATTGTCAAGGCACAGCTTCGCATGGTATACCCGAAATACATGAACAGAAAAGACCGCGTTGTCAACGTTTCCGATTCGACCCAAATTCCGTTCGGAACAAAAGCGACGCTGATTCTGACGCCTAATAAGCCAGTTAAGTCTGTAACTGCTCAGCTTACAGCCGTTGACGGCTCTAAAACCAATCCGAAAGTTACATTTGTCAAATCCAAAGACGCCAGCCAACCGGACTCATTCCAGCTTGATCTGGGAGAACTCACGTCGGAACTCAGCGCATCGTTCTCCTTGCTCGATAAAGACAACCTTAAAAGCCGAAAAAATGCAGTATTTGCCTTTTCGATTCTTCCTGACGCTGTTCCCGTCCCGACGATTACAGCCAAGGGAATGGGCGTTGCCTGTACCGTTGACGCTATTATTCCCATTTCCGGAACTATTACAGATGATTACGGCGTAGCATTCGCCCGATTCGCTTATACGATAACCCGCCGAGGTGAAAAATTGACAGGAACGATTCCGATTGCGGACTGGAAAGCTCGTCCTTTGGACGTCAAAGTCAATACGAATTTTGAACCCGCCAAAGCCAACGTTCAGCTTGACGACTCTATTTCGATTTGCCTTGAAACCGGCGATGGCTACGATCTCTCGGAAGAACGCAACCCGAACGTCGCTCAAACGCCAACTACGACGCTGGAAATTGTTACGCCTCAGCGCATGAGATCTATTCTCGAAGCGACCGAGCTTAACCTCAGGCGACACTTCGAAACGGTTTTTGACGAAGTCAAAACAACGCGCGACCTGTTCAACTCCATTTCCGTTCAAAAAGAGGAACAGAAAAGCTCTGAAGGGGAAGGCGAAAACGCTGCGTCCACGCCCGCCGTTCCTGTTGCCGTTCGACTTTTGCACGCAGACCGCGCTGTTCAGAACGCACGGAAAAACATGCAGGAATTTCTCGCTGAAGCGGAGTCGTTTGAGGATTTAGTTAATCAGATGGTCAATAACCATATCGATACGCCGGAATGGAAATCGCGTCTGCATGACGGCATTGCCGTCCCGCTGACGAAAATTGCCAACGAATCGTTTACCGAGTTGGAAAAGAGACTTATTAAATTTCGAACTGCCATGGAATCTGACGATTGGTCTGTCCTGTCTGGCTTAAAAACTGCTGCTGCAACGCAGTTTGAAAGCGTTGTCGTTCAGCTGGACGCTGTCTTGGCAAAAATGCTTCAAATGGAAGATTTTAACGAAGCAATCGAATCACTTCGAAATATTATTAAAAATCAGGAAAAGATTGAATCCGATATGAAAACTAAACAAAAAGAGAGTTTGGAAGATTTGTTATAAAAAGACAAAACTGGAAATCGAAAGAATCGAACTCGTATAAAGTTTTCTTTCCAGGTAAAGAATATGTCAAAAGGGAACGTTGCAATTTTGTAACGTTCCCCTTTTTTGATAAATGCAATTGAGATTGAAATTATTCTCGGTCATCCCAGACGCCGGCAGGTTTACGGATTTTGTATCGCAGGAGTTTTCTGTCAAGAGTGGAGCGTTCAATTCCCAAAAGAGCGGCAGCGCGGCTTTTGTTCCATTCGCAGTATTTCATCATGGCTTCTATATGACGCGCTTCCATGTCGGTTAGAGAGCAGGGCGTGAATCCGATCCCATCCTGTTGCGGTCCGGCAGTAAACGAATCGCCGGCGGTGGCGAGGTTGGAAAGCAACAAATCCGACTCGCTGATTCGAGTTCCACGGCACAAAACGACTGCGCGTTCAATAACGTTTTTCAGTTCTCGAACGTTGCCCGGCCAACGGTATTCCTGCAAGCAGCGCAGAGCCGACGGTGTGAATCCTTCGATCTTTCTGCCTGTTTCGTCTTTGAACCGTTTGAGGAAATATTCTGACAGCGTGATGATGTCTTCCGGACGTTTACGCAGCGGCGGAACGACGATTTCCAATACGCGAAGCCGGAAGAACAAGTCGCGGCGGAAGTTCTTATCCGTTACTTCCTTTTCCAGATCCCGGTTTGTAGCGGCGATAACGCGGACGTCAACGGTAATCGGCTTGTTTCCTCCAACGCGTTCAAAGGGATGCCCTTCCAGAACGCGGAGGAACTTCGCCTGAATGTTGGGACTCATCTCGCCGATTTCGTCCAACATGAGCGTTCCGCCGTCGGCGGCTTCAAACTTCCCGATTTTGCGTTCCGTTGCGCCGGTAAAGGCGCCTTTTTCGTGACCAAACAGCTCGCTTGCCAAGAGGTCTTCCGACAGCGCAGCGCAGTTGAGGCACAAAAAGGCGTTGTTCGCCCGGACGCTGGAATAGTGAATTGCTCGGGCGACGAGTTCTTTTCCCGTCCCGCTTTCGCCGCGAATGAGAACCGTCGCTTTGCTGCTCGCCGCCAGGGCAATCTGCTCGGTAATATCCATCATGATTTGGGAGTTCCCGACCAGTTCCGACTGCACGCCCAGCTGACGGCGCAGCTGCATGTTTTCGCTTTCCACCTTTTTGAGGTTTCGCGCCAGCTGATTCCGGTGATTGAGGTTGTCGTACACGACCGCCAGGGCGTCGGCGACTGCCATCGCGTAGTCCAAATCAGCGGGAATCGGCTTTTCCATCGCGTCGGTTGAGAACAGATGAATCAGCCCCAAAATGGAATGTTCAAACCGAAGCGGAGCGCAGATCATGCTTTTGGCGTCCAGCTCGCCCCGGCTGTCCTTTTGAGCCAGCGAGCTGTCTTCCCCGATGTCCTGCGCCATGATTCCCTGTCCTTCCCGAACGACCGTCGTTGCCAGGAAGTCGGAAACGCCGCGGTACTTCACGCCGCGTCGGCTTTGGAACGTTAAAAGCTGAAGTTGAGACGCGTTTGTAAATCGTTCCGGCAGAATTTCTGGCGGGAGAAGCATAACTGCTCCGATATCGACAGGAATGAGTTCCATGAGGGCTTCGAGAGCTTTGTCCGCCGCCTCTTTGAAGTCGTCCACCCGGCTTAAATCCAAAACCAGCTTGCACAGGTCGGTTGTCATGGACGTCTTTCCGCGGACGTCGGCAGGCTGAATCACCTGCTCCAAAAGCTGGGTTTTGTTGCGTCGGTGCGTAATGAGTTCCGATTCCCTTTGCTGGACGCCCGCCCCGTTGACGCCGATTGTCATTTGCGGGTCTGTCAGCGGCAGCGGCGCGGACGATTTGGCGTACGCTTGCTGAACGTTTTCGACAAAATAGAGCAGCGTCTTGCCGATACGGAGAATCTGCCCCGGTTCCAGACGCATGTCCGTTGTTACAGGATCTGCATTGAGATACGTGCCGTTGCGGCTATTGAGATCTCGGACGTACCAGTCGCCGGAATTGTAATAGACTTCCGCATGCGTACGACTGCAACGATCGTCGCTAAGTACGATCTGGTTTGTCGACGCTCTGCCGATTGTTGTCGTCTTATCGGGAACAAGCTGGAATATCGTGCTCCAGCTTTCACCATCTCGAATTACTAGGTATGCCATAGGGAATCAGTTTTTTAGCTTTTAGCTCCTGGCTTTTAGCTGGCGGCTAGTAGCTAATTAATGTTTAATCTTTTCATAAAGTTGAATGTATTGTCTGGCTGATTGATTCCAGGACCAATCCTGCGTCATTCCTCTTTCAATAAGAGTTGACCTTGTGTTGTTCTGATAGTACGTCCACATGGCATTGTCAACGCAATGAGTGAATTCGTCAATGTTGTCATTTACAAAAGCAAATCCGTTAGCGGTTTGCTCTGCAAGCGTTTTTTCTGTTGTGTTGACAATCGTATCAGCCAAACCGCCTGTGGAATGAACTATCGGCAAAGTTCCGTATCGTAACGCATACATTTGTGTTAAACCGCACGGCTCGTATCGGCTGGGCATGAGGAACAGGTCTGACCCGGCGATGATCTGGTGCGCCATTTGGTCTGAATACATGAGTCGAATGGCAATCTTGTCTGGAAACTGATTTTGTAAATCAGAAAGCATGTTTTGATAACTCGCTTCTCCGGTTCCCAAAACGACCCATTTCGCAGGATGTCGCGGCGCGATTCGACGCATTGCTTCAGCAATCATATCGTACCCTTTTTGATACGACAGGCGTCCAACAGCCCCGAGCAACGGCGCATCGAGATCTTCAGGTAGCCCCAAGTCTTTTAATAGAGCTTTTTTGCACGCTCGTTTGCCTTCTTGCCAAGTGGAAACGTTATATGTTTGCGCTATATTAACGTCTGTCTCAGGATTCCATGAATTGAAGTCAATTCCGTTGAGAATGCCATACAGGTCGTTGTGTCGAGCCTGTAAAATTCCTTCTAATCCACAACCTAATGGAGCGGATTGAATTTCATGTGAATATCGAGGCGAAACGGTCGAAACAGCGTCTGCAAAGGCGATGCCGGTTTTAATTAAATTGAGCCTGCCGTATGCTTCCATCTGATGCATGTTGAAGTACTTCCAGTCCAGCCCGGTCAGGTTCATGTCCCAATGCCAAAACGATCCTTGATACGCCAGATTGTGAATTGTAAACAGCGATGCAATATTAACGTAACGAGGATACAGACGGTATTCAGTCTTCAAATAAGCAGGAATAAGCCCTGTTTGCCAGTCGTTGGCGTGGAGGACGTCAACTTTGATATCCAAAAGACGTATTGTTTCCATTACCGCGCGACAGAAAAATACGTATCGTTCGCAATTGTCGGCAAAATCAGACCCATCGGCATTTTGGTAGATGCCGTCTCTGTCAAAATAATCTTTTTGGTCAATCAAACAGACTCGGGTATTTGTTCCGGGAATGAAGGCTTCTAAAACTTGCCCTTCAACGGTTTTGTCTCCAATAGGGACAGTAAATTTTAACCCAGGATTTTGAATATCGAACCCTTTTTGAAGCGTTTGTCGATATGCGGGAATAACTAAAGTACACGTATGCCCAAGTTTGTTAAGTTCGATAGGCAACGCGCCGCATACGTCGGCTAAACCTCCGGTTTTGGAAAAAGGCGCTGCTTCACTGGCTGCAATCAATATGTTCACGATATTATCTCCCAAGTTGCACGGTTCAACAGGTAATCGAAACAAACAGCGTTCGATTTCTTTTACTGACAATATATATTATACGCTCAACGAAATAATTGACAAGACGGGGGAGAAGCAATCCGAAATATGGAATTTGGAATTTAGCAAAGCGCGCTAATTACTTCTCAACTAATCGAGTAAACAGTTCAGTTTGAGTGGGTGTCAATACTTTATACGATTGTGGAGGCGAAAGCGTTCTATCGACGCTTTTCAGAATAACTGGCGGGTTAATTAATTGTATAGCCCCTAACTTGAAAGCAAAAGCTTTAGTGCGTCCAGTAAAATACTCGTAAAACATTTTTTCAGAAACGCCGGCGCCATCTTTCGTTCCTTCCCAGATTGCCCAAGGTGTGTTTTCTCGCATGGCGAGAACCTCCGCTATCGCGACAACGCGTTGAATGGGAAAAGTGGAATAGATAATTAGTCGTTTTACAGTTATAGGCGGAAAAGATTTTCGATATTCATATTTCTTTTCACCAGCGATAATACGTTCTACTAATTCTGGTTTAATAGAAATGAGCAGCGTATCGCAGTCTTTAAAACGATTTGATTGATAGTTGTCTCTGTAATACATAAGAGTAATTATACCAGAGCAGGGCGGGATTGACAAGAGGGGAGAGTGTAATTCGGAATGCGGAGTGCGTAATTCGGAATTACGCAAGCGGATCTCTCGAATCCACCGTGGAGCGCGAAGCGTCAATTCTGCATTCCTAATTCCGAATTAATTTTTCTCACCCCCCGGTTGAATTTAATTCACAAATAGACTATAATACAGAAAATTGAAAGTATATAAGTTTTCTTGCCTATACAAGAACGGAGTTCGTTTACAAAACGAGTTCACAGGAGATAAAAACCATGAAAATCAAGCAAGTTTCCGTTTTTTTGGAGAATAAACCGGGACGTCTGTACGAAGTGTGCAAGCATTTGGCGGACGCAGGCATTAACCTCGTTACCCTTTCGCTGGCGGATACCGAACAGTTCGGCATTCTCCGCCTGATTGTCGAGGATTGGGAAAAGGCGAAGCAGCTCATGGAATCCGACGGTCGCGTCGTCAAAATCGTCGACGTCGTTGCAACGGAAATCAAAGACGAACCCGGCGGGCTGGCGCACGTCCTGAAAGTCTTTGAAGAAGCCAACGTCAACGTTGAATACATGTACGCGTTCACCCGCAAAATGGAAGATTCCGCTATTCTGATTCTTCGATTCGACAACCCCGATTTCGCTATTGAAGCCCTCCAGAAAGCCGGCATTCGCGTTATTTCGTCAGAAGAACTGTTTAAGAATTTGAAAGACTAGTCTCTAGCTGTGCTAGCTATTAGCCTCTAGCCATTAGCTTGTACGTTCAAGGTTCTATGTTTTTAACAGTTATCGTTAGAAATAGAATAAATAAGCTAACAGCTAGAAGCTAGCAGCTAAAAGCTTTTTTACCTATCCCTACCCATGAAAGACCTATCTTTTCCTCCGCGAATTTGGAATCCGGCGGAGTGTATGGATCGCAAAGACCTCGAGGCTTTGCAACTGTATCGACTTAAAGAGGCGGTTGCGCGCATGTCAATCGTCCCGATGTACCAAAAAAAGTTCAAGGAAGCTGGCGTTTCCGTTGAAGATATTAAAACGCTGGACGACATCCGCCGTCTGCCGTTTACCACCAAGCAGGATTTGCGCGAAGGCTATCCGCTGGACTATATCGCCGTTCATCGTTCGGAAATCGCCCGAATTCACGGCTCGTCCGGCACGACCGGCAAACCGACCTTTATGGCGTACACGCAGGAAGACCTCCGCACGTGGGCGGACTTGTGCTCTCGATTCCTCGTCGCCGGCGGGCTTCAGCCGCACCATCTGGTTCAGATCTCGTTCGGATACGGCATGTTTACCGGCGGGTTCGGTCTGCACTACGGCGTGGAGAACGTCGGCGCAGCCGTCATTCCGCTGGCGGCTGGCAACACGCCCCGACAGGTCATGTCGCTGATGGATCTTAAACCGGAAACGCTTATCTGTACGCCGTCGTACGCTACCGTTATTGCGGAAGAAGTGCAGCGGCAGGGCATCTCGCCGGACGAACTGCCTCTGAAATACGCTCACGTCGGGTCGGAACCGTGGACGGAAGACATGCGTCATCGCATTCAGGACGCATTGGGAATTATGGTCTTCGACAACTGGGGACTTTCCGAAGCGTTCGGTCCGGGCGTTTCCGGAGAATGCGTCTATCAGCACGGCATGCACGTTCAGGAAGACCGCTTCATTCTCGAATGTCTTAACCCGGACACGCTGGAACCGGTCAAGCCGGGCGAGCTGGGAGAACTTGTTATTACCAGCCTTTCCCGCAAGGCGATGTCGATTATCCGATACCGCACCCGCGACCTGGCGTACATTCTGGACGAAGGTCCCTGCAAGTGCGGTCGAACGACAAAGAGAATGTCCCGAATCAAGGGTCGTTCAGACGACATGTTTATCATCCGCGGCGTCAACGTCTTCCCAACGCAAATCGAGGAAGCGCTCTTGCGCGTCAAAGGCACGGCTCCGCATTACGTTATTGAAATCGACCGTCCTGGCGCAATGGACGAAATGACCGTCAACGTCGAGATTCTGCCGGAATACTTCTCCGACAAGATGTCCGACATGCGCGAGATTTCCCAGAAGATCGGCGACGCAATCAAGTCCGTTACCGGCGTCCGAGCGAAACTCAACCTCGTTCAGTACGCTACGCTGGAACGATTCCTCGGCAAAGCCAAACGCGTTATTGACAAACGCAAGCTGGGGTAGTTAGGAATTGGAAAAATGTCACAGGGGTTGCGGGGGGTTGGCGCCGCCTTGTCCAATGA
>JAZQDP010000416.1:0-7141 GCA_045546875.1 Thermoguttaceae bacterium
TCGTTTCAATCCACGCACGCGTAGAGCGTGCGACCCTTACTGCGTTATACACTGCTATATAAGGCTATTATCTAGCTGTTTCGCGAACGGTACCCGCAAAAGGGAGATTTTGCGTAACAAAAGTCGCGTCAGAAAGATAAATCTTTATACTGCAATGAGTAACGAACTCCGCGAACCTGCCGGCATTTTATGAGAGCCGAACGTTCGCGGGGGCAAATAAGGGACTTCCAACAATCCAAATGAATTGTTAGAAATCGCTTTTATTATAACCAAAAATTGTCAAATGATAAGGGGTCCTTCGGGATTATATGTAGCTTTTGCGCCAAAATGCTCTACCCGATTTTCCCAGTTTTTCCCAAGGAAGTAATAACGAAGGCTGTCTGTTTTTGGGTTGGCGGTTTTTTCCAGTTCAGCTTTAATCTTTACCCACAAAGCGGGGTCGACGAGACACTCAAACACCGAATTTTGGACGCGCTGTCCGTAATTCACGCAAATTTTCGCAACTTTTCGCAACCGTTTTTTTCCTTCGGCAGTCTCAACATTGACGTCGTATGTTACCAGAACCATCATAATAAAAAAATTTAACCAAATTGTCAAGGAGCTAATACGGGACGAATTGTCATCAGTCGAATTCGTTGACCTAAATAGTAGGAATTATCTGGGAAACGCTGGGAGCGGCTGGGAGGATTCAGGGGATCGCTGGGAAGATAACAATTTTATTTACCGCTTTTGTATCCAGCTAATCGCCGCCAAAATCCTTACTACTCAATGCACTCCGCGTTATTTAATAAACACCGGCGGATAGGCGTCCAGATCGCCACGAACCCAGCGAGCCATGAGCTGCGCCTGAACGTGCGGGACAAGTCCGACGGTCATTTTTTCGTTGAGGAACGGGTGAGTAATCTCTTCGTCTTTTCGGCTATGCCAGGCGGCAAGGACGGTTTTCCTGCCGGAGTCGGAAAGCAAAACTGATCCGTTCTCCTGAAATTTAAAATCTGAGGCGGCAAGCTGCTGGCGGTTAATGAGTGACAACGTCAGCCGATCGGCAAGCCACGGGCGAAATTCTTCCATCATATCCAGAGCCAGCGAGGGGCGCCCAGGACGGTCAGCGTGGAGGAATCCCATTTGCGGATCCAGCCCAACGGCTTCGCAGGCGGAAGTCAGGTCGTGCGCCAGGAGCGTATAGACAAACGACAGCAGCGCGTTGACCCTGTCCAGCGGCGGACGGCGCGAGCGTTCATGAAAGAAGAAGTTCTTTTTATCGGCGAGAATCAAATGGTCGTAAACGGCAAAGGCGACCTTGGCGGCGTCGCCTTCAATCCCGCGAACCTGGTCAAGCGGCATGTCGTATCGCAAAGCCTGAAGGGAACGCTGGAGCAAATCGGACGCCTGACGAATCGCGTCGACGTCGATTCTATCGGCGTGATCGCGAACGGCTCGCTGTAACATAGAACGCGTATTGGCGATTTTTGCGCTGACGATTATCCGGGCGGCTTGCGACATTGTTTCCGGATTGCGGGTCTTTTCGTGCTGAGCGCGGCGAAGAAGGACGCTTCCGGACTGCGGTCCGACCATTCGAGCAAACAGACGTCCAGATTCGCTGAGGAAGGAAACCGGGACGTTGTGTTCTCCGCACAGTCCGAGACAATGCGGCGTCCACATCACGTTTCCAAAGCTGACGGCGCTGGCAATCGTGTGAATCGGAACTCGCATTTTCACGACCTGTTCGACGGAGATAACCATATTTTCGCCGTCCCGTTTGACGTACGCGCCTTGAGTCGTTATATACAAGGTGTTTCCGTGACGTTTCATGAGATTCTTTCCTTGAGATTCTTTTCGACCATGGAATCGACCCATTGCTGAACGTTCCCGCCGGCGGAGGGCAGACAGACGTCAACCATGGAACAGTTTTGACATCGCTTTTGCGGAACCGGCGGCGGAATGACGCCTGACGAAATAAGCTGATGAAACCGAAGCGCCAGCGATTCCGTTTCGCGTCTCAGCTCCGGTGTGAATTCGACCGCGACCCGCTGTCGGCTTTGACCGTAAAACAGCGCGCCGGAGGTCAGCTGGACGTTAAACGCCTCTTCCAGACAAATCGCCTGAGCGCACAGTTGAACGGCGTCGCAGTTGTCCGGCTTGGGCTTCCCGCGCTTGTATTCGACAGGATAGGGCGCCCACAGCCCGCTCCGTTTGGGAAGCTTGACGCCCTGACTTGCAATCAACGGACGATTGGCGCCATCTTCCGACGCAGACGGATTGACTTTATGGAATTCAACCACGTCGGCAACGCCAGTAATTCCCAATCGGGCGGACTTCAGACGCAGCCCGCGCACGATGCGAACATCAGACCGCGACTCCGCGCCCGCTGTGTGAACGCGATCGTGCATGACCTCGCCCAACGCCGTTAAGACGTTCTCCGACCATGCCTGCTCCATGTGAATCAAGGCGCACTGCCTCGGACAAAAAGCAAGATGCTGCAGTCCGGAAATCATCAGAAATTCGTCTTCGGAGTAGGGCATAGGAATGTTTTATATAATCATTACCTCGCCTTTACTTGTCTTGATTGCATTCAAGGCGCTTTCTGTCATATATCCCAAAAAGTCAGGATCGTAGAAATCAGGATTTAATTTGAACATACCTGGACGCTGCTTAATTCCTTCAATACCGAGTTTTTCGATATTGTAGCCCCAAATCTGGACGGAATTGAGTTGAATATCCCTAGCCGTTACAGGTTGATAATTTTCCAGTTTTTCGATAGTTTCGCGATTGACAACGACTGAATACGTATCGGTGTCTGGAATTACTTTGCATTTTTCTGCGACTTCAGGATAATTTGTATTTTTCTCGGCATCCAACAATTCTCTAATAGCTTTATCAACCCTCGTAGATTTAATCTCTCTTTCAAACGCCATTTTCAGGATGTCAACTGTTGAATACTGATCATTCTGGAACACGCCCTCCTTAAGCAAATCGTCCAAGATATTTGATGAAACTACAAACGCTCGGTAATCGTTTTTAATATCAGTATCGCAAAAGCGAAAACTGTATACGGTACCAGGGTTCAGCATTTCGTCATTACGATTGACGCGCCCAGCAATTTGGAACAGACTGGCGGCGGAACAAGATTCGCGATACGCTGATTGGAACGAAAAATCAACGCCTGCTTCGACGCAGCTTGTTGCAACCAGAATCAGACCCGGAATATAATCGGGTGAGTGGGGATTTAACGCATTTTTGATCTTCTGAACGATTATTTTTCGGTCATAGGGCGATAACGCTGTTGATAAGTGCATGACGCGGCAAGCGTTGCCTTCTGTCTCCAATAAATGTTCCTTCAAACGGGAGGCAAGAAGTGCGGCGTTATACACAGTATTTACAACGACCAAGCTGGATGTTTGTGGTGGTTGAATAAGCTGTTTGATAAGTTCGTCAACGCTCAAACCATTTTTAATTTGTTCAAATTCGATTCGTTTATTCTCCTGCTCCTGAATTTTCTGCTGAAGATTCTCTGGAATAATTTCTGGCAGAACAAGGGGGACTTTAGAATCATTCTGAATAAAGGATTCGTTCTCCCAATATTTGATTAGCGAGCCGGATGCAAAGACAAAATGACAGTGCCAATTCTGCGCCAGTTCCTTAAGCCATCGCCATTCCAAGGGCCAAATCGTCGTCGGCATAACATTATGCGCTTCATCGACAAAAACGGCGCTGCCCGGCAGGGAATGTAGTTTTCTCAAAGCAGAGGGCATGTTTGAACCGAGCGTTTCAAAGAACTGAACAGCGGTTGTAACAACGATGGGCGATTTCCATAACATAGCAAACTGTTTAGATTCATCGCTATCGAAATCTGCCAAATGATGATGTTCAGCAACAACAAGCTCTTTATCCTCACCCGGCAAAACAAGAGCTTCACGATAAACTTCAACAGATTGCTGAATTATTTGCGTATACGGCAAAACGACAATAATTCTTCGCAGCTTTCGTTTAATTGCAATCTGCAGCAAATGAGCCATAACAGACGTTGTTTTCCCAACGCCTACAGCGGCAAGACAAGTTTCCATGGATTGATCGCCGATGGGAGCGTCCAAACAGCATTGAAAAACTTCATCTCTAATCGCTTGACGCTTCGAACTGCCAGAACCTTTCTTTCCAAGTTTCTTTACATATTCCTGCAAAGCGGCAAGACGTTCTTCCCATCGCGGTTCAACCGACGTGGTCAATAAGTCTTTGCCACAATAGGCTGCAGCGTCTGAAAAGTCTGCGTCAACAAGACACGACAATCCTAATCTGCGTGATAATCCGGAATCCAAAAACGGGTCAGTTGCCGAATATTCTGGTTCCTCAATGGTTCCAAGCGCTTCGCGATGGTTGCAAATGTATTCATTCAATTTTTTGTCAACGCGTGATACAATGTCGCAACCATGATCAAAATCTTTTGGTTTCGAATAACGAAACGCCTTCATGTTTCTATCAACTTGTTCCTGATAATAAGGTAATCCGGCATGGTGAGAATAGACAATATTCGCAGATTCCAAAAGTTCAGGGATTTCAAAAACATTATTCTGTTTTGAGAAAAGATCAGAAACTCGTTGCATAAAATAAGCGCAACCAGCGTCGACATGAGGAATCGGTAATGACATCCGCGAATTGTTACATTGAAAAACCTTTTGGTTCTGTTCATCCAGTTTACCCAAGTCATGGAACTGAGCGGCATTAAACAGAATTGACTTAAACGACTGTTTTTGCTCGCCAGAATAAGAACAAAATTCCAATATCTGTTCTACGTTTTCACAACAGCGGTTTACAACGCCGGAGATATGGTCAAAGTACGTCTGAGGTAATTCGCCTCCTGTTCGAGCTAAAAAAGGGGACATCATAGATTGTTGTTGATAAAATAGCGTTCATTATTAAACAAAGAGGCGTTAAACGCATACACGCGTTATAACGCCCCTAATATCATATCTTAGAGATTTGCCAAATCGCAGATCGAGCCAACTTTAGATTTTAAATCCGCTGGCAGATCCATTGGAACTTTGTATTGTTCCCATGACGTTGTAGGTTCGTCTTTGTTGAATTCCGGTTTGATGGTCGGTCGCAGTGCGTCGAGAATCAGAAAATCTGAACATTCACCCAGCGGAGATTTATGCTCGACAAACCAGGCGTGACGAATTCGGACATCCGTTCTAATATAGGACGACGTGTTGGAGTAGGCGTATGGAATAGTTCGTTTCAGCAGTTCAATATCTTCCTGCGAACAGTTCGTCTGTCTGGCGGCAGTTGGATTGACGAAGAACGGCATACAATAAACGCCATGCTGAACGACGCGATACCCCAAAGGCGCCATGCCGCGATCTTTGCCTTCCTGAACGCCGGATTTATTGGTGTTGGTCATCCGTTCAATCAGGATCGGAGCAACGGAGACGCCCAGTCCAAACTGAACAACGCCTGTTTTAATCGCCGACTCGCCATTAGTTCTCTTTTCCAGAAACGTCGTGCCGAAAATGCGCGCGTCCCAATAGCGAGCCAGCAGATCTTCAGGTTTCATACTTGAAATCTTGTCGCGCTTTCTGGTAGGCAGTTCCAAAATGTCAAAGTTAGCGGGGTCAAGACCGGCTCCAACCTGCGCCCAAAGGGGACCTTCTTTGTCCGCAATCAGGTCGCGAATTTTTCGCTTGAACGAGACAGGAGAAATCTCTCCACGATCATCCATTCGATAACGAGGATCGCTTTCTCTGTCCGGGTCGCCGTTGGGATTGGAATTCACGACTTCGATTACCAGCAGTCCAACTGCACGATTCAAAAAATTAGCATTGTTAGTTTTAGTCATGTGTATAATCTCCTGTTATTTATATTTCGAATTGTTGTTGACCAATATAATCCGTTAATCCAACTGCTTCTCCGATTCCTCAGTTTCGTCCTGAACTTCGTCAGAATTCTGGCTGGTCTTGCCCTTGTACAGAGCCAAATACCCCAACAAGAACTGGGCGGCTTCAATATCTGAGAATTTTTCCGTAAGTTGCTCGTCAGACTCTTCAATAGCCTTGGAGACGTGGTCCATTTCATTCATAACCCAAACAACATATCCGGGAGTGGGTTTTTTAGCGTTATCCTCAGACTTTTTGCTGTTTATATATTTTTTCGCCCAAGCCATATAAATCGGAAGGCGATCACCAAGTCGGATCAACGCTTGCGCCGGATTGGTTTTAGCAAGGGGAATGAGTGCATTGCCAATTAACGATGATGGGATGTCACCGCCGCGAACATCCTGGCAATAGAAAATGTGCAACTGGTCCGCCAACGCTAGCAGCCGTCCCAGATTGAATGGAGTCTTATTCATATATACCTCCTTTTCCGAATTGAGATTTTTCAAAAGAATACCCAGCATCGCAATGCATTGCAATGTACATATACGTTGATCATTTTCTTTTTTCTTATCTTTCTTTGAACTGTCATTACCTTTCTTTAAACCATTTTTACCTCCAATATATATTAAGAGTTCTTCGCAGTTTTCCAATAAATGACTTAGCAAGACATAGACTTCGCGCTTAGCATCATGATATCGCCGTAAAAACAACGCGAATATTTCTGCGCGAGACACGCCTGGAACGCTACAGGATTCTGTACCGCCACGAATCCATTTCTTACGAAACAGTTCTTGAGCATCCTCGAAGCTAATCGGTGTCACGCCTTGCAAAACCGGATTTTTGTACTGATTATCTTTAAAAATCCAGAATTTGATTTCAGGAACGTTTTTAGAACCCCGTTGCCAAAAAAGAGCGTCTTCTTGTAACTGGGCAACAGTAAATGAATCTGAATACAATAACTGTCGACGTCCAGGATCCAGCTCGCGAAGAATCAGACACTTGATTGTATCTTCTTCTAAAGTTTCATGCACCTCATTAGAAAGTAACTTTATAACGGCTTCCGTTTTACGGGCAAAATCTTCATTAAAAGAAGAAACTGATGAAACGTCGGTTGAATCATTGTTATCTGAATAACCAGCTCCTATTTTTCGATAATTATTCAGCAATGTTGCCAAATCAGCGTTATTCTTTGTAGGATTGGGTTCAAAATAAACAATGAGCAAATCAGACTTTTTTTCATTGTCGGAAATAATACTTTGCCATGTTCTACCTTT
>JAZQDP010000417.1:0-4028 GCA_045546875.1 Thermoguttaceae bacterium
GGTGGAGAAGACATTCGCGGAAGGCTTATTAACGCTCGTCATACCGGCGCCCTGTTTTCGACCTTGTACGCCCCTAACACGACCGAACCGGACAGACACCACTATTGTATCTCAACCGTTTACGCCCCTTGCACAAATACAAATCAAAAGAACCTCGTTTCCGCTCGATCTTATCATAGCGGCGATGGCGTGTGTTCTTCGATGTGCGACGGCTCGGTTACGTTTATAACATCGTCAATCGATTTAGAGGCGTATCACGCGATGGGGAGCCGTAATGGGATGGAAAACGTCAACTTGGCGGACTAGTCTTGCCTTGAGGACGTAAAAAACAAGCGGTTTGAGTTTTTGAAATTTCATTTGACTAAATTTGTTTAATGATGAATAATCGAAGGAATTTGTTGCTGTTATTGTCGGTTTTCACCGTAGCGTTGATTCTTTCCGGTTGCGGAAAAGATAATAATTATACCGTCAGCGGAACCGTTTCCTATAAGGGCGAACTCGTGCCAGACGGTTCTATTTCTTTTGTCAGCTCTGACTCAAAGTTGTCCCCTCAAGGGGCTTCAATACGCGATGGCAAGTACGTAGCCAAGGTTCGCCCGGGTGTTATGACCGTCAGAATTACAGGCTCCAAGCCGGATCCGAAGCAAAAGATGCTTGACGGAACCCCGTTTTGGACGGACTTCGTTCCGGAAAAATACGGCTCTCAATCGACCTTGACGGTTGAAATCAAAGGGAATCAAACAGAAAACTTTGAGTTGGAATAGAGGGGCTTGCGTAATTAGGAATGCGGAATTCGTAATTCGGAATTAAAAAACTCCTCCTTCTTCCCTCCTAACTCGCTTACGCAAGAACAGCGCGATAACGCCAAGCGCCAACGGCGTTTGGTTTAATCTTTCTCCCCCCTGATTACAAACGGCTCTTAAAGAGGCTGTATTATTTCTTTCTCCGAAATGGCTTAATATTGGGACCTGGAGGAGTCGATTTCCGCTGTTGCGCCGGCGGCGTCGGCTCCCCATTTTCCGGAGCCGGGGGAGTTTCTGTCATAAAATCCGCTAACGTTGCAGAAGGTTTTGGCGGATAATCGGGCATATAGTCATTGGTTTGAACCGGCTGAAGCAACTGCGATAAATCGGTATCTGCCTGCTCACTGTTTTCGATTTGGTTTTCTTCAGGGGCGCTGTTTTTGCCGAACGAGTATTCTTCGTTAGCGACTTCGTTCAAAATGGGGGAATTGAGGCTTGTTTCGTTTACCAGCTCTTCTTCGGCAGGAATGTTATTGAACGAGTTGAGTTGTTCGTCAGACGGTTCTGACGTTCGCTCTGGAGTCGGTTCTGTTGAATCGGCGGAGGCGTTGATTTCAGGCTGTTCATAACCGGAATGAGGAACGAAAGCGGAAGCGTCCTGGTCAGAATAGACGCGAGGAACGTCAATATTTTCTGGATTCTGATCGCGTTTCAGAGGTCGGCGGCGGCTTTTAACGACTCGGCGACCGGTTTGGTCATAGGCGATAACCTGGCTCAAGGCGTTATCGCCTAAATAAAGGTTTTGGACGAGCTGGTCGTTTACCATATCGTTAACGTCCCCATTAAAAATTACTCGTCCTTCGGCAATAACGTAACATCGGTCAATAAGTCCAACGATATTGGGGACGCTGTGGTCGGTAATAAGAATAGAAATGCCCCATTTATCAATCAGTTCAACAACGAGGTCTTGAACGGCTTGAATGACAATCGGGTCGACGCCGGCAAACGGTTCGTCCAGAATAAGCATTTTGGGTCTTTTCGTTAAAGCGCGAGCTACTTCCAACCGTCGTTTTTCACCGCCGGAAATTCGGGCGGCTATTGTGTGTCGGATGTGCTTGAGGTTAAAAAGCTCCATTAAATCGTCACACCGTTGACGGCATTCCTGTTTGGAAAACCCCTGCATTTGCATGATGCCGATAAGGTTGTTTTCAACCGACAACTGTTTGAAAAGCGTGTTATCCTGCGCCATGTACCCTAAACCGGCATTGCAGCGTTTGTACATTGGCCAGTCGGTAACGTCTTTTCCGTCGAAAAAAATGGATCCTTCGTCGGGGGTGTGGTCTCCGGAAATCATTTTTAAGCTTGTTGATTTCCCGGCGCCGTTTGGACCAAGAATGCCCACGATTTCCCCTTCGTTGACGGTAAGCGAGACGTCTTTAACGATGGTGTGATATTTAAAATTTTTGAAGTTGTAAAAACTCTTTTTTAACGATTTCGCTTCTAAAAGGACGCCCATTATTTTACCCTCCGCATATCAAAAATGTTAGGGATAAATTTACAATACGGATGGGGCCAGAAAACAAACTGAGCCTTGCCGATGAGCAGGTCTTCGGGAACGTAATATTCGACGCCTTGATCGGGTCGCCCCCACAAACGGCTGTCTTCGCTGTGCGAGCAGTTGTCTCCCATGGCGAAATATTGTCCTTCGTGAAGGTCAAATTGGATTGAGCGTCGAGCTGCCATTCGTCCCCATCGAGCCGGGTTTCGGAAGAAATCTTCCATATCCGTGGGAGAATCTTCATCGTAAGGCAGTTGACCGTCTTCATAATCAGTTATGTGCCGATAAATCGGACGTTGAGCGGCAATATAGTACAGGTCTCTAAAGAGTTTCACATGCCGGATTTGCGCTCCCAGCCCGCTGACGCCAATTCTGGCGGGGTTAAGGTCTTCTTTGGTTGGCAGAGCGTTATCCAGAGCCGGGTACTCGGTTGAGGCGTCAAAGTCAACCAATTTGTCGTTAACCCAAAAATAGAGGGCTTGATCGACGTTGGCAAAACGAAGCCGACAGGATTTGTTAGCGGAAATGGCAACAGAGGCTTTCGGATTCCAGCCGCTTTGACCGGAGATGGAAAGTTGAATCGTTTGATCAGCTAAATTTATCGCGGCAGTAAAAATAACGCCGCCTTTAACCAGTTGCAAATACGCTTTTCCGGAATTCGCCTCAGGGGTTAATTCACATTCGAGAATCAGATCTCCCGTCCAATGCATTCCAACCTGATCTGCGGTTGGGGCGAAGAGTCGAGGATCGGAACTGCCGGTTTTCAGACGCGTAAAATTATACGCGTTCATATCGGTGATTAAAGACGGTCGGACGTCTGGCGTTTTAGTGGGTTGCGTCCTTTGATAATAGTTAAGTAAAACGTCGTGAGTTGGTATGACGTGTTGATACATTAACCAGTTAACGGCGCCGGACTTGGACGCTGAACAACGATATTCAGACCGCTCTTTTTCGCTTTCCCAAACGCTTTCGTGAGAGGCGACCCATCGTTTAGGCCAATTTGTTTTTTGGAAAAAGTCCAGGTTGCGGTTGTCGTCGTCGTAAACGTTTTGCATAACCGCCAGAATTTTATCGGCAGGCTTTCGCGCAATTTGGAAATCGGAATCGGCAGTTTTATCCAGAGGGCGGGTGAACACGTCCCCATTTTGGACTTTAATCGTTTCGTTTGGCATGCCGACAAGACGTTTGATATAGTTTGTTTGCGTGTTGCCGGGGAACATAAACACGAACACGTCCCAGCGAGAGGGGGAGGTAAACCGATACGGATATTTTCCGACGATGATTCTGTCTCCTCCGTAAGAGGGGTGTTCTCTGCCGGCAATGGATTCTTTTGTTAAATCGACGCTAACGCGACAGTTTGGGCAGACGACGCCGTCAATCGTGACGCCGGAAATGAGCCGACCGGTATCGCGTTCAACCTCTTCTGTTGCGCCGACTTTGAATCGGAACCCGCAGCCGGGGCAATTGATGTCTTTGTGCCGACCCATCAATTCGTTTGCCATACTGCCGGTGGGAATCATAAACGCTTCTGCGACGTAAGTTCTGAACATCAGAGCCAAAACAAAAGCAATGACGATGGATTCTATCGTTTCGCGAGTTACGGCGAAGGTTGATTTTTGTTCTGGGGACGCGGCGTCTGGAGATTTAGTTGAGTTATTTTGCATATTTGTTTAAGTTGTAAGTAGGAAGTAGGTAGCTATTAGCTTCTAGCTCCTAGCCGCTAGCTT
>JAZQDP010000418.1:0-8220 GCA_045546875.1 Thermoguttaceae bacterium
TCCCCCACATTCCCCGACATGTCGGAATCGTTCCAGCCAGCAGAAAACGCTACAGAACCAATTGTTTGCACTCGCCTTGATAATTTTAAAATTCGGGCAGTTGTGAATTTCTGGAATTCGTGTTGCTATCCGCACAATCGTCGATCAGGCATTACAATCGATGTTTTGGAACGACAGGTTTTTGCCAAGCCGTTCTTTGATCCAAACGGATTTATAATCGCCTGGAAAGGAAATAAAATCGTTGGCTTGGCGCACGCCAGTTTTGGGTTTACGGACGACTATAGCGCCGTTGATTACTCTCAGGGGATTATTCCGTTGATATGCTATAACGACGCCCCAGACGTTGACGCTGTTCTGGACGCTTTGATAGTTTCGTGTGAACGGCATCTCGTTTCTAAAGGCGCGAGCCGGATTCAGATCGGCACGACATACCCACACGCCCCGTTTTATCTGGGATTGTTTCATTCCAGCGACTTGTCAGGCGTTGATCTGGGAGAATCCCTTTTGACTTCCGCAGCTTCCCGGCATGGGTATTCGATAACGTCTTCCAAGTCCCATTTTCGTCTCGATTTGGATAATCTGGACTGGGCGTCAAGTTCTGAATTTAGTCAATTGCGTCAACGATTCAGCATTCAAATGGAATACTGCCCGACGATGTCGCGATGGGGAGAAGCGATTGCGATGAACGGTTTGGTTTGGTCTCGCTTTTCGCTGGTTGAACTTGGTCAAGGAGTGATTAACGCTCAACGTCCTGCAGTTCAGTGCGCGTTATGGGTTATAGATGAAGACCCGGAAACGGAAATGATTGCGGTCGGGTTAAGTCAATGCCAGGTAAATCCCGAATATCGAGGTCAGCGTTTGGGATTATTTATCCTTTCAGAAGCCATCCGTCGTTTGGTCGATCAACAGGTAGAACGAGTTGAAGTTCAGGTTCCAGACGAATGGCGCAGTTTAATAACCTCGTTGTCGAGCCATGGTTTTGAACTGTTTGCTCATTCTGCCCTGTATTCCAAAAATATAACATCGAGAATTGAGTAACTGTTTGACGGTTGTTATCAATGCACTACTCTGATTTACCTGACGAAGACCTGTATCGGCAATGTGAATCTCATCGCAGCCGCAAAGGCGGTCCGGGCGGTCAGCACAGAAACAAAGTCGAAACGTGCGTTGCGCTGCGGCATAAACCCACCGGCGTTCGGGCGGAAGCGTCAGAACGGCGTTCTCAGGAAGAAAACCGGCTCAAGGCGATTAAACGTCTGCGGTTTAATTTGGCTTTGGAATACCGAGCCGTTGAGACGCTGGATCAAATCGAGCCGGCGCGCTGGGCGATTTGGAAACAGTACGTTCGGGAAGGCGTTATCAGCGTCAACGAATCCAACCGGGTGCGACCCTCGCTGCTGGCTTTGATTCTGGACGTTCTCCACGCGGTAAAAGGAGACGTCAAAAAGGCGTCGGACGCGCTGGGCGTTTCCCCAACTCAAATCAGAAAATTCGTTAGTCAGTATAAGCCAGATTAAGCAGCCGCTAATCGCTTTTATAAGGAGTTTATCATGGATAACCTTTGGGCGCCGTGGAGAATGGCGTATATAAACACTCTCGATACAGAACGCATCCCCATGCCAAACGATGACAACTTTTATCCCGGCGCGGACAAAAGCTGCTTTATTTGCCAGGCTCTGGCAGACGAATCCCATCGTAAAGAACGGTACGTTGTTAAAGTTGGGGAACGGGTTTTGGTTGTAATGAACAAATATCCATATAATAACGGGCATCTGCTGGTTACGCCCAAACGGCACGTTGGCGACATCGCGTTGCTGACGCCGGAAGAACATCTGGAATTGATGTCAACCGTTACGGAAATGATTCAAAAAATCAAAGTCGTCATGAATCCGGACGGGTTCAACGTTGGATTGAATCTCGGACGCGTTGCCGGCGCCGGGCTGCCGGGGCATCTCCACTGGCATATCGTCCCTCGCTGGAACGGCGATACAAACTTCATGCCGGTTTTTGCAGACGTCAAAGTCATTCCGCAGTCGCTTGAAGCGCTTTGGGAGTTGCTGACGGAGGCAGTAGGCAATAGACAGTAGGCAGTAGTTAGATTCAATACACCAACCATGTCAAACATACGAACCGAAATTATTGCCGGGATTGTAACGTTTTCCACGATGGCGTATGCGATCTGCATTCAGCCCGCTATTATGAGCGGTACAATGGACGGTCTGACGCCAACCGGCATGGATATAAACGCTTTGGTAACAACAACTTGCATCGCCACTGCGCTTGCCTGTTTTGTAATGGGATTCTGGGCGCAATACCCCATCGCGCTGGCGCCGGGCATGGGTATGAACTTCCTTTTGGTTATGGGCGTCATGCCGGTTTGCGCTCAAACGCTGGGATCTCACGTTGGAGCGGAAGACGTTTGGAGGCTGGCGTTGGGAACGGTTTTTGTTTCCGGCGCGTTGTTTGTTCTGCTGGCGAGCCTGAAAATGTGTTCCGCTATGGTCAATATAATCAGCCCCAGTATGACAAACGCCATGGCGGTCGCTCTGGGGTTGTTTATTGCATATTTCGGCATGAAAAACGGTGGAATTATAACGGTAACTGACCACGGTCTTGCGGTTGGGAACCTGTTAACGCCGCAAGTCGCCGTTTGCGCGATTGGTTTTGTCGTCGGCGTTGTCTTGGTACATTGGAAAGTTCCAGGCTCTCTATTGATTTCGATTATCGTTACCTCTTTTGCCGCGCACCATTTCCGACTGATTTCATTCTCCAACGGAATTATAGGAATGCCCGCCGACCCGCGATCGGTTATTGGGATAATTGACATCCCGGGGCTAAATATCAGCCAATATCTCGGCGTTAAAACGATTGACATCGCAGGCGTATGGCGTCATCTTGACAAACTCTGGCCGTCGTTGCTGGTTTTGGCGTTTTTAGACTTTTTCGGAGCGTTTAGCACGGTTTTGGGCGTTTTGCGAGGCGGCGGCGTTTTGCCAAACAACCCCTCTTCTAGCGGAAAGGGAGAAGAGGGATTTCCCCGAAGCAGACGCGTCTTTATAACAAACGGGTTAGGAACAATGATCGGCGCGGTTTTTGGACATTCCACAATTACCTCGTACGTTGAAAGCGCCGCTGGCGTTGGGTCCGGAGGAAGGACCGGGTTGACCGCCATTGTCGTGGGGATTCTGTTTCTCCTGGCGTTGCCCTTTGCTCCTTTTGTGGCAACCTTGGGAAGCTGCGCCCCGATTACAGCGCCCGCATTGATTATCGTTGGCGTTATGATGTTCCAATGCGTTAAAAATATTAATTGGGAAGATTTTACAGAAGCCACCCCGGCGTTTGTTACCATTGCCGGCATGGCGTACGCCAACTCTATTACAGACGGCATTCTGATGGGATTGCTTATTTATCCCGTTGTCAAACTGTTTTCCGGTCGAGTTCGCGACGTTCACCCCGGTATGTGGATTCTTTTCGCGTTCCTGGTCGGATACCTGTTCATTCCGAAATAGCGTTTATTCTGTTTTTTCAGAATCAAAAATTTGGGTCAGGAGTTTTTCCAGTTCCGGACCGCGAGCGTCGAGAGAAAGAACCTTTCCATCTTTTCCGATGAGAACCGGGCAGGGGATTCCGTTAATGCCGTAGTATTCGGAAACTGTAATCGGTTCGCCGGATTTGGTTTTCTGTCCGGGAACTACGGCTTTTCCGTCGAACATCTGTTTCCAGGAAATGTCGTTGTCTTTGAGGAATTTATTCAGATCTTCTTCCTCTTCGGGATCGTCACAGGTAACGCCGATGACCTCAAATCCTTTGTCGTGATAGGCAGCGTAAGCCTTTTTGACGTTTGGCAGTTCCGCGCAGCACGGACCGCACCACGTTGCCCAGAAGTCAATCAGGACGACTTTGCCGGCATAATCTTTAGCGTTGTATTCGGAACCGTCAATGAACGTTCCGCTAAAGAGGAATTCTTTGCCTAAAGATTCCTGGAATTTCGTTTCGCCTTCAGCGCGGAGAATTGTATGTTCCAGAACGCCTGCCAGTTTGTTGATTTCCGGGTCAGAGGCTTCGGTAAAGACTTTGCTGTACTTTTCCATCCGTCCTTCCGGGGCTTCGTAGCCCGGCAATTTTCTGGAAACCATGGCAATCATCATCGCTTGCTGAGCCAAAGACTGGGTAATGTCTTTTCCGGCTTGTTCGACCTTTTCGTCAATTTCAGCGGCAGCTTTGGCAAATTCTTTGACGTTGCCCTTCATGGCGTAACCGAGAACGTTGTTCTGGAAGATTTTGACTTCAATTTTCTCAGCGAATTTGGCTTTATTCATCTGACGAAGCTGATCCGCGAACGCCTGCATTTTAGCGTTGACAGCGTCTGGGGATTCATTATTGAGCTGAGCGGAAAGCATAATAATATCCACCTTGCCGTCAGCCAATTCTTCAAATTCTTCGTCTGAAACGTCTTTGAGAAGAAGGGCTTTGTCGGTTGCCTGAATGATTCGGCTGAAATATTCATTTCCCATCTTTTTTAACGAAGCGAGAAATTCTTCAGACTGAGGATTAATGCCGTCTTTTTGAGCCTGGTCAATCCTGCTTTTAGCTTTTTTATCGAGCGTATTGTTAAGATTGTTGATATACTCTTTATATTCTGCCACAGTTCCGTTTTCGGGAACTGGCGGAATTGCATCGTCCACAGAGACTGCTGTGGTTTCTGTTTGATTGGCGTTGTTGGACGGCGTGCAGGACGTCAAAGGTAAAACAAGACACAAGGTCAATAAAAGGATGCGTGATTTCATGACGGCATTAATCCTTTCAATGGGAAAAAGGGTTGTTTTTTTACGGATTATTTTTCTGCTGCGTCTCCATAAATGTCTTTCAGCAGTTTTTCCAGTTCCGGACCGCGGGCGTTGACGGTAATAACCTTGCCGTCTTTTCCGATGAGAATCGGGCGCGGAACCTTGAAAATGCCGTAGTATTTGTTGAACGGCACCGGCTGACCGGTAACGGTTTTCATTCCAGGAATGACAGCGCTGTTTTCAAACATCTGTTTCCACGTGAACTTGTACGTGTCGAGGAATTCCTTGAATCCGTCCAGGTCGTTTTCGTCGTCGCAGGAAACGCCGATGACTTCAAAGCCTTTGTCGTGATATTTGGCGTATGCGTCTCGAACAACAACCTGTTCTTCGCAGCACGGCGGGCACCACGTCGCCCAAACTTCGATTAAAAGAACTTTGCCCTTGTAATCTTCCGGATTGAATTTCGTTCCGTCAATAAACGTTCCCGAGAACAGGATTTCCTTGCCCGGCAGATTGAACATTCGTTCTTCGCCAGCGTCAAAGAGAATTTGCAGTTCCAACTGCGTTGAAATGTACTGAACGTTCTGGTCGGAAGAAGCCGCAAACTGCTCGACGTACTTTTTCAATAAGCCGTCTTCGAGCTTGTATCCTTTAACTTCTCGCGCCGCCAGAGCGATTTTTGTCGCTTTGAACGCCAGCTCGGGCGAGATGTCTTTTCCCGCTTTTTGAACTTGTTCGTTGACGACGTCAAACAGCTTGCCGAACGTTTCCGCGTCGTTTGCCTTGATGCTCTTTTGGACTTTGACGTTGAAAATGCTTTCATCCAGCGCGTCTGCAACGTCCGGTCTGCCGATTTTACGAAGCTGATCTGACATTGCTGACAGTTCGTCTTCTTCATTGGTTCCGGTAATCTGGCAATAAGCGGGAATGAGCTTTTTCTTCAGAATAATAAGTTGGGCGAGTTCGTCATCTGAAACGTTTTTGAGTTCCAGCCCTTTATTGAGCGCGTCCATTGCCTTGAGTGAGAATCGGGAAATGAGTTCGCTCAGCCCGGCGTTGTACTGGTCAGAATTGGAATCGACGTTGTCTTTTTGCGCGGCGTCAACCAGATTCCGAACGGCTTCGTCAAGAGCCTTTTCGTTCTGAGTGAGGTAATTGAGATAATCAGCGGCGGAATCGGACTGGGGAATCGCCGGAGCTTGAACTGCCGCAGCGGCTTTGAACGCGTCTTGTGCGTTTGCCGCTGATATGAACAGCGATGATGTAACAGTCAAGCAGACTGCAAACAGCAGTAATCTGGATTTCATAATTATTCTCCTTGATTATAGGTGGTATAAATTCGGAATGCGTAATTCGAAATGCGGAATTATCTTTGAGCGGCGCTTTGCGTAATTCCGAATTCCGAATTCCTAATTATTTAGGGGTTCGGAAATGTCGTTTTCGTCTCCTGACGCGATGCGTTCGACAACGGTGTACTTCTTCCATTCGTCTCGCGGTTCGGGGAAATCGGAACGGGAATGGCCGCCGCGGGTTTCTTCCCGAATCAAAGCACAGTGCGCAATAAGCCGGCAGATGGTAAGCATATTTTGCAGTTCCCAGCCGCGCGGGAATTTGAACTGGTAATCGTTGATAAACTTTTGCCATGACATAAACGTGTCATTGGCTTCCTGCAAGCCTTCTTTGTCTCTCATAACGCCAACGCAGCGCTGCATAACGCTTTTGAGCGTGTTGCGAATGTCGTCTGTGTCGAGCGGCATGCCTGTATTTGGCACGCACTGGTCTTCCAAAGAAAAGACGACGTAGTCTTTGGGAGAATTTTTGGCGTCTTTAGACGCGCCTTCGCCTGCGATTTTCCCGAATACGACGGCTTCCAAAAGGCTGTTGGACGCCAGTCGGTTGGCGCCGTGAAGCCCGGTTGACGTAACTTCCCCGACTGCGCGAAGCCCTTCGATGTTGGTTTTGGCGTCTAAATCGACTTCGATTCCGCCCATCATGTAGTGAGCGCCGGGACGAATCGGGATGTTGTCTTTCGCCAGGTCGAGGTCAAACTGATGGCAGATGCTTTCGATGCCGGGGAAACGTCTGTGAACGAATGCAGTGTCTAAATGTTTGAGCGTTAAATAGACGCACGACGAGTTCGTTTTCGCCATTTGGGCGACAATGGATCGGCTGACGATGTCGCGCGGAGCCAGTTCCGCCCGGGAGTCGTAGTCTGGCATGAACCGATACCCGTTTTTGTCGATTAAATAAGCGCCTTCTCCCCGAACCGCTTCGGAAATGAGGCTTCTCGCCCCGCCTGCCAGATACAGCACCGTGGGGTGGAACTGGACGAATTCCAAGCCGCGAAGACGCGCGCCGGCGCGGTACGCCATTGCCATGCCGTCTGCCGTGGTTACTTCCGGGTTGGTGGTTTCTCGATACAACTGACCGGAACCGCCGGTGGCGAGAATGACCTGTTTCGCCCAAACGATTCTCATGCCAGACTTCGGATTGTACAGAATCGCGCCGTAACAGACGTTGTTGGCAGTAATGAGGTCAATGGCAAACGTGCTGGTGCAAATATTGATGTTGGGTCGGGATTTAATCTGCTCAAACAGCGCGCGCATAATCTCTTTGCCGGTTGAGTCTCCCAATGCGTGAGCGATTCGGTTGAACCCGTGTCCGCCTTCTCGGGTTAAATCGAGATGAGAATTGTCGTCGAGGTCAAAATTCGTTCCCCACTGTATAAGCTCCTGAATTCTGGCGGGGCCGTGTTCAACAACAAATCGAACAACGTGTTCGTCGCACAGCCCGGCGCCGGCAACAAGCGTGTCAGCAATGTGATCTTCAAAATTGTCCAACGGATCCAGAACGGAAGCGATTCCGCCCTGAGCGCGAGTGGACGAACAGATTTCAAGTTCTGCTCCTTTGGTTACGATTGTTACAGACAGCGATTCGTCTATTGCCAAAGCCGCTCGAACTCCAGCCAAGCCGCTGCCTAAAATCAGAACGTCTGTAAAATAATGCGCGATAGATTTGTAATCTATCGGAACAAGGTATCGAGGAATATTCATCTTATATTAAACAATCAAAACTGTAGATTTGTTAAAAGCTCTTTTATAGTTTGAGAGGGAACGTCTCCCCCTCAGAATGTAGCTCAATATCTACTTACTATTGATTTTATCCCAAGGAAGAAAATAAGTCAATCCTTTTTAAAGCGATTTTACAAGAAAATAACCCAATAAGGAAAGAAAAATGAAGGGATTAGGCAGTAGGGAGTAGGCAAGAGGATTGAAAGGCGGCAATGCAGTAAACGAAGTGAACGGAATTACGCATTCGCAGTCAGGCGAACGTTTGGCAAAGAATTGGTTAACCCTGCTTTTCGCAACTTAAAAGTGGTTTTTCCGGTAAGTTGGCGCCTGGCGTTTGAGCAGGTCAGTCCGTACACGGATTT
>JAZQDP010000419.1:0-10171 GCA_045546875.1 Thermoguttaceae bacterium
GTTTGTTAATCATTCGATTTTTAACACGAAAAACACAAAATAAGCGAAAAACACGAAAAATTTAGGATTATAAAATAATCCTTTCGTTTGTTTCGTTCTTTTCGTGTGTTTCGTGTTAAAAAAACTTTTGGACGGGCAAAATATCTGTTTTTTAGTTCACAGGTACCAACTTGTCGGATGAACCAATTATACTTTACATATTTTTTAATAATTAAAAACGGAGGATTTACTATGAACGGAGATTTTACATTCCATAACCCGACAAAACTGCATTTCGGCGAAAACGCAATGGACGCTCTTGCTGACGAACTCAAGGCGTTCGGTCCCGTTGTTCAGCTGTGTTACGGCGGCGGGTCGATTAAGAAGAACGGCATTTACGACCAGGTCGTTGAGATTCTCAAGTCAGCGGGGAAAACGATTGTCGAGGACGGCGGGGTCATGCCGAATCCGACTTTGGAAAAAATGCTTCACGGCGCGGCTCTTGCCAGAGAGAACAACGTTGATCTCATCCTCGCCGTCGGCGGCGGGTCTACAATCGACTACGCCAAAGCCGTCAGCGTCTCCGCCTGGTGTGACGAAGACCCGTGGGAGAAGTATTTTATTCGATTCGAGGAGCCAAGCTGCCGCATTATTCCCGTCGGAGACGTTCTGACAATGGTCGGCACCGGCAGCGAAATGAACGGCGGCTCGGTTATTACCAACCACAAAGCGAATCTGAAAATCGGTAAGGTGTTCGGTCCGGACGTCTTCCCGAAGTTCGCGATTCTCAATCCGCGGTTTACGTTCAGCGTTCCCCGTCGTCAGATGGTTGCCGGATTCTTCGACATTATGTGCCATATTCTGGAACAGTATCTCAGCGGCGACGACGACACAACAAGCGACTACATCGCCGAGGGGCTTATGCTTTCGCTGATTCATTCCTCCCGCATTGCCATTAAAAACCCGGAGGATTACGAAGCCCGCTCTAATATCATGTGGACGGCAACCTGGGCGCTCAACACGCTCATTGCGAAAGGCAAATCAACCGACTGGGAAGTTCACATGCTCGGTCAGGCGGTCAGCGCTCTGACGGACGCCACGCACGGCATGACGCTTTCGGCGGTTACGCTCCCGTACTATCGTTTAATCCTGCCGTACGGACTGAAAAAGTTCGTTCGCTTTGCTCAAAACGTCTGGGGCGTGAACCCGGAAGGAAAGAGCGAGACTCAAATCGCCGAGGAAGGCTTGAAAGCATTTGAGGCGTGGATGCGCGAAATCGGCGTTGCAATGAACATCACAGAACTGGGCGCGACGGAGGATATGCTGGAACAACTCGCCGACGCCACGCTCGTTCTCAAAGGCGGATACAAGATACTCACCCGAGAGGAAATTCTTGCCATCTTCAAGGAAAGCCTGTAAGATGTAAAAAGAAGATGACAATGCAACGGAAAATGAAATGGCTCTTACTGGCGTTTATGTTTCTGACGGCGGGATTCTGCGTAACCCCGGCGGCGGAAAGCGACGGCGAACCGGCGAACGAACGCCAGGTAGGGCTGTTCTATTTTCTCTGGCTGGGCGAACACGGACGTCAGGGACCGTTCGACGTGTCGAAGATTCTGGAAGCGGATCCAGACGCAGGGAAGAAGCCGGATTCACCCTTGTGGGGTCCTGCAGGGAGATTTCATCATTGGGGCGAACCGCTTTACGGATACTACTTCTCGGACGATGAATGGGTCGTGCGGCGTCACATCAAGCTCATAATGCAATGCAACATCGATTTTCTTTTCTTCGATGTAACAAACTCCGCCATCTACGAGAAAAACGCCAGGCTCGTCATGAGCGTTTTGAAAGAATACCACGACGCAGGCTGGAATCCGCCAAAGGTAATGTTCTACACCAATACCGCCTCCGGTAAGACCGTTGAGAGGTTGTACGAGGCGATCTACAAGCCCGGGTTCGCTCAAGAGGTCTGGTTCAAGCTGGACGGGAAACCTGTCGTTGTTGCGAAGAAGGAACAATGCTCCGACGAGATGAAAGCGTTCTTTACCATCGTCAGACCCCAGTGGCCCAACGAAGGAGCGCAAAAAGGCGGCTGGCCGTGGATGGATTTCAGCCGTCCACAGCGCGTCTTTGAATCCGAGGACGGCAGGCGGCGAGTGATGAACGTCTCTGTCGCCCAGCATCCGCAGCTTCGTTTCGGCGACAGCGCCATGTACGGCGAAACGGGAAACCGCGGTCGCGCGTTCCATAACGGCGTGAACGACCCGGCGCCGGACGCATGGAAGAAGGGATACAACTTCCAGGAGCAGTGGGACGCGGCATTTGAGGCGAAGCCTGACGTCGTTCTTGTTACCGGCTGGAATGAATGGATTGCCCAACGTTGGCGAGGGCGTCCCGATCGACCGATTATGTTCGTCGATTGCGCCAACGGCGAGTTTTCCCGAGACATCGAGATGATGCGCGGCGGCTACGGCGACAATTACTTCCTCCTGCTTCGGGAAAACGTCCGGAAGTTCAAGGGAATATCAGACGATTCTGAGCCGAATCCGCCCAATACGCTCAAACGATACCGCTGTTTTGCCGATTCCGCCATGCCGCGCGACCATGACGGCTACGGAACGCGTTACGTCAACCGGACTCAGCGCAACGCCCCTCAATGGATTGACGTTATTCACGATTCACAAAACGTTACGTTCACCGTTAAGACGCAAAAGCCCATTGTCGGCAAAGAGGGCGAGGGGGACTTCATGCTCTTACTTGTCAACGGTAAAGCCGTCAACAAGCTGGGCGAAATGAAAATCGACGGAGACGTCATGACGCTCTCGATTCCGCGCAGAGCGCTGGGGCTTTCGGCAGATTCGTTCCGTTTCGACTTTAAGTTTGTAGATTCAACCGAACCTTGCCGCGACCCGCTCGACTGGTACGATCACGGCGTTGTAGAGCCGCTGGGGCGGATTCCGTTTGTGTATAGCGGCAATGATAATTGAACGCCCTCGGGCGACGAGTTGACTCTCCGGGAGGCGGATATTATCCGCCCCCAAAATTTTGAGCGCACCCCGGGCGTTTTCCGTCAAATCGCCCCCCCTTTACAAAATACCGAAAGATATTATATTATGTAGTCCAATTGATTCCGTGTTGGAATCCGATCGCCAGCCCAGTTGAAATTGACGTTTCAAGGTCGGCTGTCGACGCAGATTTTTACAATACATTACCTTAATTCATGGGAGATTTTCATGGCTCGTTACAATGGTCCTAAGGCGCGTATTAACCGTCGATTGAACGCTCAGATTTTTGAAAGCAACGGCGCAGTCAAAGCATTTGGCCGCCGTCCGCAGGCGCCCGGCATGGCTCGTCCTCGCGGACGTAAGTCTGTTTACGGTCAGTCTTTGGCAGAAAAACAGAAGATCAAGTACTTTTACGGTTTGGGCGAACGTCAGATTCGTAAATTTTTCGACAAGGCTAAACGCCAGAAGGGCAACACGGGCGAAAATCTTCTCATCCTTTGCGAACGCCGTTTCGATAACATCGTTCGTCGCGCTGGGTTCACCCGCACCCGTCCGCAGGCTCGTCAGGGCATCGGACACGGTCATTTTTCCATTAACGGTCGCAAAAACGACATCGCTTCCACCCTGCTCCGCCCCGGCGACGTCATCACCATTCACGGCAACGAAAAGATTCAGGAAATGTACAAGCAGCTTTTAGCAGACAACGGCGCTAACAACAGCGTTTCCTGGTTCTCCGTTGACCCCAACAACATGTCAATCACGATTCTTTCGTACCCAACCTACGAAGAAGTCGCGCTGCAAGTTGAAATCGAAATGGTCATCGAATTGATGAACCGTTAATAGTAACGGTTAAACAGTACGACGCATTTCCCGTCCAGATAAAAGAAGAGGCGCCGATTCGTTAGAATTTTCCAAGCTAACAAATCGACGCCTCTGATGTTTTAAAAGCTCAATAAGCTCTGATTTACTGAACGCTCATCTTGATAATCGTTATGTCCGGATCAGGGGCATATTCAAATTCTTCAGTAACTTTTGTATTCGTATTAGCGATCGTTTCCAGAGTCGGGAACCCGTCGGTTACGATCCCGAAAACGCAATAGCCGCACGTGTCCGGCGAGCTTTCTCCCCCAGGCTGGGCGTCCAGTTCAAAATTGTCTTTCAAATTGATGAAAAACTGAACAGAATCCGACTGCGTTTTATCAACGTCGTGCAGCATGGCAACCGTCCACTTTTTATTGGGATTGTCTACCGAGGCTTCGTTTACAATTTCGGTAGAATCGGGATTGCCGGTCGTCGGTTTAACGCCTCCGATAAGAATTTCATAGTCTTTCACAACGTTGTGAATAACAGAGTTATCATAAACGCCGTTCTTGACGTTTTCAATAATCTGTTTGACCGTTTCCGGGGCTTTGTCCGGATAGAGGGTAATAACAAAGTCCCCCGCGCTGGTTTGCACGTTTATCTTTTGTGCATCTGACGGTTCTGCCTGATTGTCGGCTCCGCTTGGTTTGGAGGGCGAAAATCTATCGCAGCCCAGCAATCCCGATAAAACAACAGAAAACAACACGGCAAAAAAATAACTTTTTTTCATTGTCCAACCCACTTAATTTCTGGCAGTTCCAATTTATATTTCTCATTTAGTTCCGGTCGAAGCGCTTCGAGTTCCTGATAACAAGCGTTCATCTGAACCAAAACCTGACTTCCCATTTGCATTGCGGAATTCATCTCTTGCATCAGCCGCCCTGCCTCAAGGGTCAGCTGCGGTATAGCAAACGGATTTGTCCCGGATTTGATTTCCGCTTCTATCGCCTTCGCTTTTATAAAGACCTCTTGTCCCCGCTGTGTTTGAGCTAACAGGGATTCAGACGCCGTAACCAATTTCTGGGCAATTTCGTTGAGCTTCGGGTCAACGTTGACCGATTTTTGCGCTGTCAAAGCAGAATGGAACGTTTTACACGCCTCGACCATAGCTGTTCCCTGCGCCATCGGTTCGATCAATTCGCTCTCCCCTTGCGGCTGAACGCCGTCGAATTTTGCCTGACTGATAATAGCGGCAGAATCCTTTAGATTGTCTGTTGCCGCCTTAATATCCATCCAGCGTTGCCGGGTTGCCGTCGACTTTTGGTTAAAGCAGCCGACGCACAATGGCGCCAAAATCGCGATACATAAAATAATTGTTCTATTCATACCGCCATTTTAACATATTTTCGCTTTTAATACCAGCTCAATTTTTATAGAAAATCCGGGAGAACCGCTGGCGGGTATATAAAAAAACACATTCCTCAATTAAAAGGAATGTGTTTGAATAATTTGTCGCTTTGTAAAAATCCAACTTATTTGGCAAAACGCTTTCTGTAAACCGCCAAGCCGCTCGCTCCGAGAATGAGCATGAGCCAGGTTGAAGGTTCTGGAACGGAACTTCCGCCAGCGGCAAGAGCAAAACCATCGCCGGAACCGCCGCCACCACCGAGAATCGCTCCGCCTAAACCGGAAATGAGAATGTTGTCGGACGACATCGGAAGATCATAATCTGACGAACCGGAGCTGGGCAGCAACGCGTCCATAATCGAGGACGTGCGGTCGTCTGCCAAAAGCGTGTTTTCTAATTCCAAATCGGAATCTAATGAAAGCAGTTCGGAATCAGACGTCGCTCCGAGCTGAGATTCAATCAAAGCCGCTAAGGCGATATTTGAACCAGCCTCTGATTTTTGCTTGGCGCTAATCGCTTTATAATCTACTGAAAGATCTGCAAAAGAAAGCGTAGTCGGAACGTTGGCAAGCGTTTGATAAACGTTGGAATCGTCTTTTTGCTTAGCCGCGCCAATATAAAAACCCATCATTCTGTTTTCTGGCAAAACGTCTGCAGTAAGCGTCAACGCGTCTGACGGGTTAATATTGGTTGTACGCATCGCTTTGGATAAAGCGCTGGAATCGTCTGACCAGAATTGAATCGTAGACGATACGCCGTACAACTCTGAAAGAGTTACAATTTCTGATTGCGCGCTGCTAAGCGCAGAGCCGTTGACAGGTACAATCATTACATATTCAGCAAAGGCTGATTCGCAAATGATCAACAACAGTAATGCTGTGAGGAATTTTTTCATTTTTACGCCTATTTACATTATTGGCAACATTACGCCGGGCAGATTATCTACCCTATGCGTCATTACCGAAGATTGACTTTCAAATCTGTAAAATATCTTGGTTTATTATATTATACATTAGATTTTAAAAAACTTTTGACAAATTTCAAAAATATTTTTTAAAATCTTATATCGCTCATGGTGCATAACGATATTTAACCTAATAATAATTATAATCTTACATTTTACAATGTCAACCAAAAATTTTAAAAAAACCTTAAAATAGTTTAAAAATTTTAGGGAATGCAGGAAAAACCGGAACTAGAAAGGATATTTTAACTATAATTTCAGACTATTTTTGAACATTATTGCGCGAAAATTGGATTTCATTGAGCTGACGATATGGCGTGCAACGTTCCATAAGTTCAACATGAGTCCCAACGTCTATAATGCGTCCTTCTTCCATCATAACGATTTTATTCGCAATGGACAGCAACGCCAAATCGTGAGTAACAAAAATCGTTGTTCGCCCTTTAGAAAAGTCCATCAAACTTTGCCGAATTTCAATTTCGCTTTTCAAGTCGATTTCTCTGGTTGCTTCGTCGAGAAGAAAGACCTTTGGATTCCGTACGATCGCTCGCGCCAAAGCGATTCTCTGGCGCTGTCCTCCGGAGAGAGAACTTCCTCTCGGACCGACAACAGTGTCGTACCCGTTAGCCAGATCGTTTTCGATAAACTCGTCTGCCTTGGCGGCGCGGGCGGCGGCGCGGATTTCGTCTTCCGTCGCGTCCGGTTTCCCGTGAAGGATGTTGTTTCTAACGGTGTCGTCAAACAACAACGGGTTTTGCGGAACGAGAGCCAACAGGCTTCGCCAGGAACGCAGCCGGAGCTGTTTGACGTCGACCCCGTCAATAAGAACTTCGCCTGAATCCGGGTCAAGAAAACGCGGTATCATTTTCATCAACGTGCTTTTTCCGCATCCGTTGAGTCCAACAAAGGCAATCGTTTCCCCGCAATGAATGGTTAAATTGACGTCTTTTAAAATCGGGACGTCTGGCGTGTACGCGAAATTCAAATGGCGGAATTCAATCGTCGAATTAAAATCCAGAGCTTCTTTCGGAGCATCAATTTGCTGAATCTTGAGCGGCATATCGATTTTTTCGTAGATTCGATCCGCTGCCGCGCAGGCGTTTTGAAGCGAGGTGAAAATATCCGCCATCTTTCTGGCTGGGTCAGCGGAACCGATGAGGAACGCAAAAAAGAGCGAAAGCTGCGTCGCTTCCAATGGCGTGTACCCCATTCTGACGCCGAACAGATGAGTCGCGCCGGTAAGAGTCAGGTGCGCGCCGAGAATAATAGCAATCGACACCACCACGAGGCTAATCAACTCCGTCAACGGCTGGTTCAGACTGTCGTACATGGCAATTTTCATTGCTTTGTGCCAGTAGTTTTTGCAGTTCTGGAAAAATTGCCGTTGCTGATACTCTTCCATCGTAAACGCCTGAATAACCTCCATTCCAGAGAACGTTTCATCCAGCGAACGATAGATTTGCGACATCTCTTCCATCGCTTTTTTGTTGGTTCTTTTGAGCGCCTTTGCCAGCCAGGAAATAGCCAGCCCCGCCAAAGGCAGGAAAATAAAGCACGCCAAGAGCAAGCGCCACGAAACCAGAGCGGCTCCGATAAGGCAAAACAGGAGCTTTAACGGCTCTCGGAGCATTTTCCCAAACAGAATGTTCAAACCAACGGTAACGGCATTGACGTCGTTTGTAAATCGGCTCATCAAGTCTGCCGCTCCGCCGTTGAGGAACGCCGTTTGATCCATTTTCAACGCTTTAACAAAGAATTGCTCTCTTAATTCCAGCGTTGTCGTTTGGGTAATTCTGGCAACTAAAATATTGTTACAGATTAAAAATATGCCTTTGAGCAGAGAGCCGACAACAATCACGCCCGCCAACACAATCGACATCTGAAAAGCGCTGTCTGGAAGCCACTTTTTGATTATCGGCGACAAATACTCGTATCTTGCCTGAAGAGTTTTTTCGCTCTCAATTTGCAGCGACAGATCTTTAATCTGCGCGTCCAGGCGCGACTTGTCGTTTTGACCGGTTGCAGATTGAGATTCCTTTTGCCGTTCCAATTCCGCCGTCTGCGATTCCAAAGATGCAATTGCCTCTTTGCGCGTTTGAATTTCAGCGTCCACCCATTGGTGCATGGACCGTCCTTTGATCAGGACTTCCATAAACGGGTAAACCGGCGCAATGTTTCCTCCCCACATAAATCCAACTAAAAGCGCGCAGATGAACGAAAGAAAAATCGTCACCTTGTTTCTAAAAGCAATTTTGACAATTCGCAGAAAATTATTCATTGGAAGGGAGAATGCGCTTTGAGAAAAATCCAGCGAGGATCGAGGCGATAACAACCTCGATCCGTTACAGGCAAAACCGGAGCTTATGCGGCAACATTGTCGCCGGAGGCGTCTGAATCGTCGGATTTAATTTGCAAATTCGGCTGAGTGCGAGCCTGAATAATGCCGCGGGAACTGGCAGACAACGCCTTGTACATCAACGCTTCGTCGCCCTGATTAAATTGAATTTTCAGCGTTTCGAGAGTCTCTTTCCACGTCAGACCTTGACGATAAACGACGTTGTAAACGTCTTTAATCCGGGAAATCTGAGAGGACGTAAATCCGCATCGGCGCAGCCCAACTCGGTTGATTCCAACCACGCGCGAGGTCAAGCCGTCAACCGTAACAAACGGAGGAACGTCTTTGTTGATGTGAGACTGCCCGCCAACCATAGCGTACGACCCGATTGAGCAGAATTGATGAACCGCAACGGCGCCGGAAACAAAAGCGTGATCGCCTACTTGAACGAAGCCGCCAAACATTACGTTATTTGCAACGATGTTATTGTTGCCAATAACGCAGTCGTGAGCGACGTGGCTGTTTACCATAAAGTAGTTGTCGTCTCCAATTACCGTAAATCCGTCTTCTTTAATTGAACGCTGAACGGTGCAGAACTCTCTAAACGTGTTGTTGGCTCCAATCCGAATGCCGCCAGCCGGACCGGGCGGGCAGACGTGCTGACCAACGCCGCCGAAAACGCAGCCTTCGTGGACGGTACAATTAGGTCCAAGATGAACGCCCGTTTTAATGGAAACGCGAGCGGCTATCTCGCAGCCAGACTCGATTTCTACGCCGGATTCTATTATGCAAAACGGACCGATATTTACGTCTTCAGCAATCTTTGCTGAAGGATCTACAATTGCTGTTGGGTGAATGCTCACGGACGATTCCTTTCGCACCGAATTTATCTGATCTAAATTGGCTTCTAAAATGGACTGGTCAACAGAGAACTCTATCGACGCAACAAAAACCGATATGGTATTCTATCTTATTTTAGCGTTTTTTGCAAGGGCAGTTTTTAGAGGAATAATCAAATTTTGCAATCAACAGAAGAGTTTTTATCGCTAATCGGCAACCGTCTTCCGAACGGGTTCGACGTGAACCGTCGTCTCTACAATTTGAGGGAGTTTTGTTCTTAACTCATTTTGAATCAAATGAGACAAATCGTGAGCTTGCCGAACGTTCATGTCGGGGTCAACCTGGATGTGTAAATCCACCGCGTACAACGACGCCCCGAGCGGACGGGTTCGGATTTTGTGAACGCTTTGAACGCCGTCGATCGAAACAACCCGGTTGTTAATCATATCGGCAAGATGAACGTCGCCGGACGTGTCAACCAGATTCTCAAAAGCCGGACGAACAATCTCAAACGCTGTGTAGAATATCATCAGCCCAACGACAATTGTGCCGATGGGGTCAAGAAAGGCGTACTGTTCGCCCAAAACCAAAACGGCTCCCACCGCTAACGCGACGGGAATAGAACTCAGCGCGTCTGAACGATGGTGCCACGCGTTGGCGACCGTCGCAGACGATTGAATTCTATATCCGGTTGCGGCTGTAATGCGAAACAGCCATTCCTTTAGCACAATCGAACTAATCGCCGCAAGCAGCGCGTAAACGTTAGGAACGCGAGGCGCCTCGCCCTGATTCAAAATCATTTCGGACAGGTTGCCAACAGCGTTATAAATCAAATGCAG
>JAZQDP010000420.1:0-2876 GCA_045546875.1 Thermoguttaceae bacterium
TCACAGTAGATTTCGTATTCCGCATGACCGTTGCCTTGAGTTTCGTCGTCAATGCCTGCTACACCCGAAAAGGTAACGCCGCATTGATTAGGCAAAGAAATCAGAATCTCGCCCGGAGCGTGATGTCCGACGCAATGTTCAAATTTGCGTCCACAAATTGATGGTTCAGCGCCGTCTACAGTTCTGTTGGCGGCAGTACTTTTCCAGCCGCAGGTCGTTTTGGTTAAGTCCATCTGGTCAAGATAGACTGTTTTTTCTTGCGCTGCAGCGCAAGTTGTAATCAATGCAAACGCCAAAATACTCAATAATAATCGTTTCATGGCAATTCGACAGGGGTAAAAAAGGGGGGGGATCGTTTATTAAGCGGTAATTGTCAACTATTATTATACAATATACCAAAGATTGTAAAAGATTGCAAGAGGCGGGACGAAAATATTATTAAATTGTTTACGAATTCTTATTTATATTTTTTCTTGATGATTATGAAGGATACGTCAGGTTGCTGGATTCCTGACAATGCTTATAAATGTTTGTCCATACGCTGACTATGGCGAGTTGAAAAATCGTTGATTGTCAAGTTCGCCTGACTGGAAATGCGTAATTTTGCATTACGCATCAACTAATTTCGTCGTTTTCATCCAGAGAGTAAATTCCGGATGATTCTGCGTAGTTGGCGTCTTTTTCTTTCCAAACGGTAACTGCGCGAGAAATGACGTAGAGAATCAACGCTCCCACTGCGCCAATAATCACGACAGACATGAACGCCACTTTATCCGTTAAAATCAGATGGATTCTTTCTGGCAAGTTGTTATAACACCATGCAATAAAAACAATTACCAAGTAGGAAGGCGTAACGTATTTCATAATAAACTCAACAAAGCGAGGTATTCTCATTTTTGCATTTTGTCTTAGTTCTGCCATGCCTTTTTTCATACCTAAAGCGTATGCAAACAGGATTGCCTGAATGGTTGCCAATACAAAAATAAGCGCTTGCCCCATCCAGAAGTCGAGGTTGTCCATTGCCGCCAGACCGCTGGAGAAGTAAACGGTAAATCCCAATCCAATAAGCGTGATAAACCCGAGGAACGCAACGGAATCTTTGCGTTTCATGCCTAATCCTTCCTCAAACAGGGCGATTGAGGGTTGAAGCATGGATACCGTGCTGGTAACAGCCGCTAAAAACAGGAGGAAGAAGAACAGGAACCCGAAAAACTGCCCGGCTGGCATCTGGCTGAAAACGTTGGGAAGGACTTTGAACCCCAGTTCAAAGGTGGATCCCATGTGTCCTTCCAGATAGGAGCCGCCAAGGAACACAAACGCGGCAGGCAGCGTAATCAGACCGCCCAACACGACCTCGGCAAACGAGTTGGCGCTGGCGGCGGTAAAGGCGGAAAACGCCAAATCTTCTTTTTCCTTAATATACGACGCGTACGTCAGAATCAGGCCGAACCCGACCGACAGCGAGAAGAACACCTGTCCCGCCGCCGCCATCCACATGTCAGGACGCATAAGCGATTCCCAGAAGCCAATGCCCGACCCCGGCTTGACCGGATTCCACATGAATCCAAGACCGTTAACCAGGTTTTGATCCGGCAATTCTGGATTGGGCGTTCCGAGCGTCAAAACGCGAATCAAAACGATTATCGAGCAGACGAACAGCGCCGGCATAGCGAAAAGGCAAAAGCGTTCGATTCCTTTGCTGATGCCGTTAAAGATAATCCAGTAATTCAGTAAAAAACATATTAACAGCGTAACCAACGACGACCCCAAGAAGCCGTACTTGGCTACGTTTCCCAATGCTTCGCCGTTGCCTCCGATTCCAATTAAATTTCCAAAGAAAATGTTGTAGTATACGGAATTGTACAATGTCTTTTGAGATTGCAGGAATCCAAGAACAGCGTCTTGATTGGAGGATACGGTTGAACTGAAGACGTCTTGATTCGCTTTAACCCATTCGAGGTACGTTTCAGCCGAGGACAAATCGATGTTTCCCAGCATAACCGCGTTGTCTTTGAAGAAATCGTACAGCATAGCGGGCTGAGAACTTAAATACCCGATTACCATTTCCGGCGTTACGCCCAGCGTGCTGGGAGACATCATGCCAAGCAAATATCGCAGCGCGTAAGACAGACACCACGCTTCAACGTACAGATAATACGAGAAAATCATAACCGGCATGACCACGCCCAGCACGCCCAAATATGGAGCAATAGGATGCCGCCAAGCTGTATGATAAATGCCGGGAACGCTGTTGTATCCGTGACGCCCGCCGTAGCGCCCCAGCGACCACTCCATCCACGCCAAAGGCAGCCCCAGCAGCAAAAATGCCGTGAAATAGGGGATCATAAAAATACCGCCGCCGTATTGAGCTGCCAAACCCGGAAAGCGCAAAAAATTGCCCAGTCCAACTGCTGACCCGGCTACAGCCAAAATAACTCCGATTTTCGACGACCACTGGTCCTTACCGTTGTTGTTCAAATTATCCATGGCGTTTTATATATGGTTTGGTTTTTGAGTATTCATTCTGCATTTAAAGATTATTAGAATTATCCTCAATCTTGGAACTTCGTCAACGGGGGGCAGGGCAGGGAAAGGGACAGAAACTTGGAATTCTTTTCTCCCGGGGGGTTGACAAAACAAGGAAAATCTGGATAATGAAATTACTATACTGAAACGATTTGAGTTTTTCCGGTGTTAAGCCTCTAGCTACTAGCTTCTAGCTATTAGCTTGATAAAATTGATTCGTGCGTTATCGCAAGAAATAGGGATAACTAAGCTAGCGGCTAGTAGCCAGGAGCTAATAGCTCATTTTTCGGAAAATTTCAAGTAGAACAATTATATATTGGACATTTAGCTCAGCTTGGTTAGAGCGCCAT
>JAZQDP010000421.1:0-7167 GCA_045546875.1 Thermoguttaceae bacterium
AAAGTCAACAATTTTAAAAAATATTATTGGATTTTTCAAATAATTTAAATAAATCAAACTTTCAAATATAACTTTCAATTTATATTTTGTTGATAAAAACTGAATTATATAGGTATAAAGTTTTAAAAATTTTTTAAAAACTTTTACTGAATCATGCCCCCCGGTTGAAAAAGAGTAAATATGGATTAAAATTAAAAATATTATCTTGTGTTTTCCAATTGATTGATTTCGATTGGAATTGGTATTCCGCACCTTTGGAAATAGAATTAGCGCCCATAGCCATGACTGCCAGTAACGCTCAGATTGTCGAAGAACTTCGATGGAAAAAATTCCCTCTTTTGAATGACGGTTTCGTCTGCCTTGTAGACTGCATGGGCGACGACGAAGCGCTCGTTCAGGCGGCGCGCGTCAGCTACGGCGACGGCACCCGACCCGTTTCCGACAACCGGACTTTGATTCGATACCTGCTCCGTCATCGTCATACTACGCCGTTTGAAATGGCGGAAATCAAGTTTCTCGTTCGCGTCCCGATGGATACGTGGCGGCAGTGGATTCGACATCGCACCGCGTCCGTAAACGAGTACAGCACCCGGTATTCGCTGGCGATTGATTCCATGGTTACAACGCAACCGGACGAATGGCGAACTCAGGCGACAACCAACCGGCAAGGCAGCGGCGATTATCTCCCGGCAGAACAGGGAGCCGCGCTGACGGAATCGGAAGCGAAATTTCAGCAGTCCGCCCGGGATTTGTATCAGTCCCGCATCGACGCTGGCATCGCCCGCGAACAGGCGAGAAAAGACCTGCCTCTGTGCACCTATACGGAGGCGTACTGGAAAATCGACCTTCACAATCTGCTGCATTTCCTCATGCTCCGCATGGAATCGCACGCTCAGCTGGAAATTCGTCAATATGCCACCGTCATGGGTGAAGAAATTGTCTCAAAGCTCTTCCCGCTGACGTGGGAGGCGTTCAAAGATTACGTTGCCGATTCCATGACGCTCACCCGTCTGGATTCTCAAGTCATTCAGCGCATCGCCGCGACCGGGAAATCGCCTGTTACCGTCGACGAGTTCCTCGCTCTGGGCGACGAGTCCTGGCAGGGCTTGCAGCGGTGCCGGGAACGCGACGAATGTCTGGAAAAGCTCCAGTTCCTCGGGCTGGTTGAGAAATAAGACGGAATTGGTAAATACGTCTTGTTATTTATACCGTATGTATATTTGTACAAAATGTCATTGTTTGGTTTTATAATCAATGAATTAGTTCTTCATTTGAATGAACCAAACGTTTTTCAACAACCTTAACATTTTTTGGAGAATCCCCCATGCTTCGAAACTGCTTGTCCTCGTTATTAAATTGGTTGTCGTCCAGTTCTTGTGGGAAGGACGTTTCTCTAAAACGCAAGCGGCAAAAAGCAATTTCTTATTCTCGCACATTAAGATTCGAGCCGTGCGAAGACAGAACCATGCTCTCTGTTTCTCCGTTCAATTCCGAAGATGTAACAGCGCATTGGACTTTTAATACTGATACCGAAGATACAAACGGCGCTTTTGTCGGTACGCTTAACAATGGGGCGAGTTTGACGTCAGACGGGATCGTTGGGGGCGGTCTGTCTCTGGACGGCATTGACGATTATTTTTCTATCGGCAACCCGGAAGAACTGCAAATTCTTAATGAAATTACCCTTGCAGCATGGATTGTCCCTGAAACCGCATCGGGTACACAAAATATCATTGCCAAAGGGTATGCTACAAGTCCAGATGGGGAAATTTTCTTAAGAATTGGCGCCGGAAAATATCAAGTTGGTTCGTGGGACGGTTCAGAACATTTGGCTGAATTTCCAGTACCATCATCAGATATTGGGGAACGTGTGCATTTAGCGGGCGTTTATGACGGTACAACGTGGCGGCTTTATCGCAACGGAGTTGAAATTGCTTCTACAGTTGACAGTATCGGCGCTGTTGAAGTTGACGGCGCTTGGGCAGTAGGCGCTAGAGGAACAGGGACAGAACGCTTTTTCAATGGCGTTATTGACGAAGTCGTTATAAGTTCCACAGCGTATACAGCACAAGAAATCGCCGAATTGGCTTCCGTTCCAACTAACGCACAAGAGGACAACTCTGTAACGTGGGACTGGTCAGACGTTCAAAGCGGTGAAATATACAGCGAACAAGGCGACAGCTTGGGAACGCTTTCAAACGGCGCCACAGTACAATTTGATTCTGAGTACGGACAAGTTTTGAATCTTTCTGGAAATAACGGATACGTTTCGTTAGGCAACCCGGACGATTTACAAATATACGGGAAAATAACGTTGTCTGCATGGATTTGTCCCGATTCCTTTACAGGAGTTCAAAACATTATTGTTAAAGGATACGCATTAAACCCCGATGGAGAAATCTTTTTGCGAATCGCCAACGGGGAATATCAGGTTGGTTCTTGGAACGGAAATAACTATTACGCCAGTGTCGCCGCTGATACGGACGATATTGGACAGTGGGTTCAACTTACGGGTGTGTATGACGGTACATCTTGGCAGCTTTATAAAAACGGCGAATTGGCGGCATCTACCCTTTCTGCTACCGGCGCGGTTCCTGTAAACGCGAACTGGACAATCGGTTCCAGTGCAAACAGAACAGATAGATTCTTTAACGGTAAAATCGGCGCTTGTGGGATTTACGATCACGCCTTGGACGCTCAATCTGTTGCAACATTGATGTCTGACAACCAAACAACGGCACGCGTTGGCGGAAATCATTATGCAATAAAAGATCAGTCGTATGTTTTGCAATTGGAAGCGTCCAGTCCCGACGTATTATGGTCAATAAACTGGGGCGACGGAACGACTGAAGAATACTATAACGTTTCTTCTGCCAGTCATGTTTATACCCATTATGGAACGTCAGGCGTTAGCGTAACAGCAAAGCGGAATGGGCGGACGATTGACGTTTCGGGTTCGTCTATAGCGCTTCAAATTGGGGCTGTTGGAAACATGGTAACCAACGGGGATTTTGAAGACGTAGAATTTCAAACAAATGAAACATGGATAGTTTCTAATGACGTAACAGGCTGGTCAGGCAGAATTGAAATTCAAGGGAGCGGCGGAAATAAGATTGCGGAATTAGATACAGACAATCGGTCGTCAAGTTTAGACCAAAATCCCGGCGACGACCAGCCGCATCACACAACTATTACCTCCGATTCTATGACGTTTATTCCCGGCTTAACTTATACACTATCCTTTGACGCATGGAATAGAAGTGGTTACGCTCAGGATAACAAAGTGCAAATAACTGTACCGGGGAATATTGTTAAAGTGAATGAAACGTCAAAATCAGATTTACTCGATTTAATTGACGATAACGCGAATTTAAGCGCGGAAGATAATATTTACGCCTATACATCCATTTCAAACTCTTCTGTTACCTTCTCCGCAGGTGGAACTACGTACCAAGTCAGCGACGGCGAGGGGGGAACAACTGACGTTTCCGGAGCCAGCCCGTTTCATGTTTCGTCTATAACATTTGTAGCAACGTCTAATTCCGGTTCTGTTTCCTTCAGCGACGTTTCGTCCGATGTTATTCCAGGATACGGTCCGCTGTTGGATAATATATCCATGGATCAAGAATATCTGTATGTAGATATAGACGTTGATTCAAACAACGACGGAACAATAAACGAATTTGACGATACTGTAGAAATGGCAGCCGCTCAAAGTGGTTCTATCGAATCAGGAGCGTACGGGTATATAGTTCTTGCAGGGGAACAGTTTTCTGTAAACCTCAATACAATTTCAAGCCGTCTGTTAGATGGTTCCATTTACGGCGTTCGACTTTTAGACAGCGCTGGAATTCTCGACTTTTCAGATGCGTATCTGCATCAATCGACTGCAACAATAACCGCAGAACAAACAGGTCAAACCACGTTAGCGTATGAGATTTATCTTATTGGTACAAATCAAGTGGTTGCCAGAGATGAAGTTTTGATTACAGTCCAGCAATTGAGTATAAGCGTTGATAATTTGAATCCAGAGGGCGAAACGGATACAATATCAACGGAACGACTTATTGGCGTAGAACGCGATTATGGCTGGTTCCGTTTGTATCGAGAACCGGGCAGCTGTTTCACAAAGACTGCAACTGTTACTTGTATATTAGACGAAGGTTTAGTTCACATAGCTGAACATGGTTTGGACTACAATATCTATTTGGCAACGACTGATTCTAATTCAGTTATAACGTATACTTTAATTAATCCAACGCCCATTGATCATCCAAACGCAATTCCGTCAAGAACATACAGTTTTACGGTTGATATTCCAGCATATACTCAAAGCGTTTATCTTGCTGTTGACGGGCTTTTTGATTGGCTTGACGAAGGCGACGTTTTTAATCCGTTTTCAACAGGAACAACGCCATGGGACGATGAAGGCGAACATGTGAGTCTTAGAATTCGCGAGGTTGCCAGCAGCGCTGTTACACAATCGGGTTCTTATTCTGGATTAGGTTCCAGTTGTAGCTCTTACGTTGAAATCAAAGACGGCGGCATTTGCGCTATAAATACCGATTCCAACAACGATGGGGCGATAAATCAAAGCGATACATATACAAGCGTTAAAAATGACACTAATGCGCCCGGCAGATTAATCGCCGTTAATAACGATGACGATGATAATGATAAACAAGCTGACCTGTTACAGAAACCGATAGATTTTGATATTCCTGATAATCCAGCGGCATTAAACGAAACGGCTCCCGCATTAAACCTGAACGGGGAAAATGATTTAGCTGAAGTTCAAATGTACGTTTGGGTTGACAGTTTAACTTTAGAATCAGAATTAAACCTGCCTGTTTTCGTAGACGTTTATACACAAATTGACGATGATTTTGTGATGTGGACTGAGTCCAATAAAGGCTCGCATATTCATAGTTATGAATCTAATAATCCCACTCAAACTCGGCTAAAACAATTATCCAGCGATTCTGGTCAAACGGTCTTTCGGCGAACGGTTTATATGGAAGCAGAGGCGGCAAATATCGGAACGGTTACCCTTGTTGCGGAGCCTAATACACTTGCCCCGACAGGAACAGATATTATTAAATTCACGGCGTTTGATTTTGACGTCGATATGAATACCGATAACTTTGACGGAACGGATATAGTTTCAACCCCGACTATGCCTCAGCGAAATGAGCGGGAAGAACTGTACGAAGACCATCAATATGGTTTGGGAATTGTCATGCTTTGCGACGAACCGCTGACAACGCCAATAGAAGCGCCAAACTATTATCCAATGGTTTTAGATATTGGCTTGCCTTTTTACAATATGGGATTTAATCCAACGGTCAGCTTTGCATTTCAACAATATGATCTGGAAGATGTGAACCCAGGCGGCATTTCGATTTGTAAAAAAACGTCAGATGGAATGTATGAAGAATTGTCTCCAAATCATAATTACAGTCTTTCAGAATTGGGATTTGCAGACGGCGAAACGTCAGTTGTTTTATACGTTCTTCCTATATTTAAACATGAAGTCATAAGTGAATGGTTCAACCCATATAATAAAAATAACAAACCCGATTCTTGTATAACAGTTACGCTTAATGTTGGCGCAGTTCAAATTCAAGATACGATCCGTTATATTAATTCAAGTTTGGGGGCATTCTGGAATAATTATATTCACGACTCCGCTATTCGCCACGCATTTGCCGCGTATGCAGTTTACGGTGGCAAAGACGATACCGAATATAGTCATGATGATGATCCTACCAGTACCGACCTTCCTCAATTTGGATTACAGTGGATTAACAATGTTGAAGATTTGCAAGCCATGGGTTTTTCATCTACTATAGCTGGCATGTTTGGAGCAAACGACCTGACAGGGCTTAATGTTGCCATTTACTATGACCATATAACCGGTAATGGAATCTTAGCATTTCAGGGTAGTGATTCTTTGATTTTAGCTAGACGATATCAACCATTTCTTGATCTTTTTGAAAATCAAGATACGTCAAATTGGCCAAGTTCTTATTTAATTTGGAAACTTTCAGATGAAAACCGGATTACGACTGCGTTGTCAAATTTAGAAGCCGGCATTATTACAGGCTCCAGCGCTCCAGATTGGATATGTAATACTGCGCAAAGCAAGGGTAAAGTTACGCCTCAATACGATGCAGCAATGGATATTGGTTCTAACTTGCCAAAGAATTTTGTTCAGTTGAATGACGCCGTATCAATTGATAAATTCACTGGTTGGGCAATTACCGGGCATTCGCTTGGCGGCGGACTCGCTTCTGCCGCCGCTGGGGTCTGCGGAAAGATAGACAATCCCAGATATATTGGCAATACCGTTAGTACATTTAACGCTGCGGGGTTACATAATGATACTGTTAGAAGTTATATATCTCGAAGAGAATTACCAGACCTAGACCCTGACGATTCTCCATCTATTACTGCTTATCGTACGGAATCAGATGAGTTGACAGAAGGACAAGAATGGCGTGAGCCTACAGCAGTGGGAACTCCATATTGGTTAGAAGATTCTGCAGATGACTCTACAACCCCTTTGAGTGAAGAATGGCCGGGACATGAAATGAAATCTGTAATACAAGGATTATTCGTAGATCGAATCGGTAAACAGGTAGGAGTTAATTATATAATTGACGTTGATGGTGGTATGCACTATAGAGGTCAAAATCACGCTACGGGGGCAATTTTGATTTCAAGCTCTATTTATTATGTGTATTAACTATGAATGGATAATGATAATATTAAAGGCTTTTCATTATGTATTACGAACGAATTGATCGTAGATTTAACAATGTATCATCTTTTTTCTTTTACATAATATCGGGGTATATTATTGTAATTCTATACCTCTTTTTGTGCCGTTACGAATTTTTTCCAATGCATTTTTGCTTTAATGCGATGAATAGCTCTACATTTTCTTTGTGGCATTATCAGATAACAATTAAGAGGTATCTAGTAATGTATACTATTTACTCAGTTGCACTATTATTATTTATCCTATTTCAGGATTCTGCAACATTTCAAAAACATCAGTACGCATGTTCGCGTTTTATGAAATATTACCAAATTTTATTGCTTCCGTGTTCTGCATTGGTTTTATTGTATCGTTACATATCAGATACTTCTATTTTTGCAGAT
>JAZQDP010000422.1:0-6725 GCA_045546875.1 Thermoguttaceae bacterium
TGGTTATTCCTGTTTCTTGCGATAACGCACGAATCAGGTTTATCAACCTAATAGCTAGAAGCTAACAGCTAGAGGTCTAACTTCGGAAAAACTCAAATCGTTTCAGTATATTTAGTTGAATTCTCTTTGTATATATCCTATTGTAACTCATTCATATATTTTTTTCCAGTCTTTTTAAGTGTTTTTTTAAAAAATTTCTTAAATTTTTCTCCGAAAAACTTGCAATTACTCATTTTTTAGTGTATGATATAATTCGTGAAGAGAAAAGGAGATAAACGAGAGTTGCGCACAACGGTGTTTTTTTATGGTCGATTCTCGATGCGTTTCTCAAAATCAAACGGTTATCAATAAGAATTATTGTTCATAGTATATAAATGAGTATAGAAAACATTCCAGCTGTCGGTATCGATTTAGGAACGACTTATTCTGTAATTGCTAAATTAGACAATATGGGTCGACCGATAACGCTGGTAAACGCCGAAGGCGATTTGACAACGCCGTCCGTCGCCTTGTTTGAAGGCAACGAGGCAATCGTTGGCAAAGAAGCCCTTAAAGCGATGGCTATCGAACCGATGGCGGTGGCAGAATGCGCCAAAAGAGACATTGGTCACAAGGTCTTTCATAAAGTCTTGCAAAACAAGCAGTATCCGCCAGAAGTAATCGAAGCTCTTATTTTAAATAAATTACGTCGAGACGTAACGCCTCAAATCGGCTCTTTTTCCAAAGTCGTTATTACCGTTCCCGCCTATTTTGACGAAGTTCGCCGTAAAGCGACGCAAGACGCCGGGTACATGGCTGGTTTAGAGGTAATGGACATCATCAACGAACCGACCGCCGCGGCAGTTGCTTACGGATACCAGCAAGGGTTCCTCGGTCAAGGGTACGATCAGCCGCGCAACGTCATGGTTTACGACCTGGGCGGCGGCACGTTCGACGTTACTATCATGCGTATTGAGGGGAACCAGTTTATCGCCCTGGCAACGGACGGCGACGTGCAATTAGGCGGCTACGACTGGGACCAGCGTCTTTTGGATTTGGCGGTTGACGCCTTTGTTCGAGAGCATTTTATCGACCCCCGAGAAGACGAAGTTGCTCGAGGCCGTCTCTGGAGAGAATGCGAAGACGCGAAACGAACTCTCACAAGCCGGCAAAAGTGCACGATCAACTGCGAATACAAGGGAAAGTTCAGCAGAGTCGAAATTACCCGGCAAGACTTTGAACAGGCAACGTTAGACCTGGTTGACCGCACTCGCTTTACGGCAGAGCAAACTCTCAGAACGTCAGGGCTTACCTGGGAAGACATCGACCGCGTCCTTCTGGTCGGCGGGTCTTCTCGCATGCCGATGATTCGCAACATGCTCCAGCAGATTTCCGGTAAAGTTCCTGATGCGGGCGTTGCCGCAGACGAAGCCGTCGCTCAGGGCGCCGCGCTCCATGCCGGGCTTATTTTAGACCAAAACATGGGCAATCCCGGCGCGTTCCAAATTCGCAACGTTAACTCACACAGTTTAGGCGTCATCGGCAGAGATCCTCAAACCGGCAGAAGACGCAACGGCATCATTGTTCCTCGCAACACGCAGTTGCCCATCACCGCCCGGCGCGTGTTCAAAACTTCAAAACTTAACCAAAAATCCGTTATGGTTCAAGTGGTTGAAGGAGAAAGCCCTTCGCCAGACGATTGCACCTATATTGGGCAATGCACTGTAACCGGCTTGCCGCCAAATCTGCCGCCAGGCTCTCCGATAGAAATTCTGTTCGACTACGACCCCAGCGGTCGGTTGCGCGTTCGCGTTTCCGTGGCAGGTCGGCAAATCGAAACTGAATTTTCCAGAGAAAACAGCCTGTCCAAAGAACATCTCGACGGCTGGCGAATGTTCATTTCGCAAGAGCCGCCAACGGATTACACCTAGTTTGAAATCGGCGCTGTGCCTTGTACCGTCCACGGTAAAGGAACCTAAAAAGCGCCTGAATTTCAACAAGATTTTAGAAAAAAACTTTTTTTTGAAAAAAAATATCGTTTACCCCCTTGTTAAAATAGGAAATAAAGTAAAATAAATAAAGTATTAGTAGAAAAGTTTCGGCTGACATTTGGGGGGAAGCCAAATTATTTTCCAGTAAAATACTTTCCTGTAAAATATCGTACATTCGTTGATAAAACGATTTTGTTTAGCAGACAATATTATTCCAGGCGTTCCCCCTGTCGTTCCCGTAAAAAAGTAAACGGGCTTTTCGGTCTGGTCAAATAATATTCCTGATTAGGGACTCCCCTTTTTACACACATTATTTAAAATTTCGGAGGATTCACCGTCATGTTCAGATGTTTAACTTGCGGATCGCTTGGAGCGTTATTGTTTTCCGCACTGCTTCTCGCTCTTTATGCTGGAACGGTAACCGTAGCAACCACCAGCGTAGCCAATGTTGTTGTAGCCGCAGACGAAGCTGCCGCAGACGAAGCCCCAGCTCCTCAAAAGGAAAACTTCCTCGTTTGGCTTTATAAGGCTTTGGGTTGGAAATACTGCATCGCGTTCGGTGTAATTTCGTTCCTGTTTATCGCCTTCGTATTTAAATACTCGTTATCGATGCGTCGCAGCGTCTTAATGCCGGAAGAGATCGTTCAGGGCTTTGACGAAGCGATTCAGGAAAAGCGGTTTAACGACGCTTACGAACTCGTTTCGGAAGACGAATCGTTTATGGCTCAGGTTTTGGCAGCCGGTTTGCCTCGCCTTCAGCAAGGTCGAGACGCCGCGCAAAAAGCCATGGAAGACGTTATCGCGTCAGAATCCATGAAGTTAGACCATCAGCTTTCCTACGTTGGTTTGATTGCCGCCGTCGCCCCGTCAGTCGGGTTGCTCGGTACGGTCGATGGTATGGTCGCCTCCTTCTCCGTTATTGCTAACTCCGCCAGCACGCCAAAACCGTCCGAGTTGGCAAAAGGTATTTCTATGGCTCTTATTACGACCATGGTCGGGTTGATCTTCTCGATTCCTGCTTCTATCTTTTTCGCTTTGATGAAGAACCACATCAACAAGATTATTTTCGACATCAGCGTTAAGGGCGAACAGTTCATGGATCAGTTGCTCCGCGGCGGTAAATGATTTTTTAACACGATTTTTCAAACACGAAAAGAACGAAACAACACGAAAACATTTTTTAATGGATTTTTAATTACGATTATTTTTAATTCTAAAATTTTTCGTAAATTTCGCTTATTTCGTGTATTTCGTGTTAAAAAAACTTTTCCGCGAACCATTAACCTCATTTTAATATCATGGCAAAACCAAGACCACAAGAAACTGCCGACGCTGACATGACGCCTATGATTGACATGACGTTCCAGCTGATCGCCTTCTTTATGGTTCTGATTAACTTCACAGAAGCGGATCAAAACCAGGCGATTAACTTGCCGTCAAGCGAACTGGCAAAGACGCCCGATTTCCCGCCTGAAGGCCCTGTTACCCTTCAGGTTGAACGAAACGGCAACGTTATCTTTGGCGTTCAGACTGCGCGCGATTTCGAGCTAAAAGACCTCGAAAGCATGCTCAAAACAGAGTTTACGCTCCGTAAACAAATGGGAAAAGAACCCAAAGCTTCAACTATTATTATTCGTGGCGACAAAAACGCCATGACCGGTCGAATTCAGCAAGTCGTGGGCGTTGCACAAAACGTCGGGTACGAAAAGTTCATTTTGCGCGCCAAAGAGGTTGCATCTCGATAATCGGAGAATATAATCATGGCTAGAAAAAAAAGAGATGACGAAAAACTCAATATTAACATGACCCCGATGATCGACATCGTATTCCAGCTGTTGATCTTCTTCGTCATGTCGTTCAAGATTGTTACTCCGGAAGGCGACTTCAGCGTCAAAATGCCTATGGCTCCGCAGCAGGGGCAAATTGATCCTAACGACACCCCGCCGTTGCCTCCAATTCCAATTCGCCTTAACTCCTCAACAACTGGTCAGCTGTTAGATGTAGAGTGCGGAGGACGAAACCTCGGGCGTGGTGAAGCGGGGCTGGCAAACCTCCGAAAATTCATCCTGCAGCAAGTTGCTCCAAAGGGCGGGCGACCAAATCCAGAAGTTGCAAGAGAAACCGAAATTGAACTTACCTGCGATTTCAGACTCAAATACGAGTACGTTATTAAATGTATCTCCTACGTTACCGGCTACCGGGAAGGGAGCGACATTGTCCGAATTGCAGAAAAGATTAAGTTCGCCGCTCCGGTTGGCAATTAACAATAATCTTAGATATATTTGTTATACCTTAAATTTCCCGAAAAATGAGCTATTAGCTCTTAGCTCCTGGTCGCTAGCTATCAGCTTGATAAACCTGATTCGTGCGTTATCGCAAGTAATATTGATAACCAAGCTAGCGGCTAGTAGCTAGCAGCTAGTAACTCATTAAGCAGCTAGTAACTCATTAAGCAGCTAGTAACTCATTAAGCAGCTAGAGGCTTAACTTCGGAAAAATTCAAATCGTTTCAGTATAAAATATTTATAACTGTTACTTCAGACCGTCTGATTTCAGGCGGTCTGTTTTTTTATCAAAACGGTCGCCGGACGCCTTTCGATCTCTTGACTTCAACTCGATATCCGGTATATTAATCTCATTATGAGTAACGAAAAGAACAACTATCAGAAGAAATCCAATCGCGAGCAGTTGGACGCCAGCCTGTTTGGCGTTACAACGCCGCCGCATAACGTCGAAATCGAAAAAAACCTGCTCGGCAGTATTATTATTGAGCCGTTGATGCTTGACGAGATAGACTCCATTGTCAAAGGCAAGGACTTCTACCTCGAAGCGCATCAGATTCTCTATGACAGAATCAAGGACATGTACAATACAGGTCATCACATCGACATTCCGTTGCTGCTTGAAGACCTGCGTTCAGACAATTTACTCAATAAAGTCGGCGGAGAATCTTATATTGTAGAAATATTGGAATCGGTCGGCGCCGCCGTTCACGCCAAATCGTATGCCGAAGTGGTTCGCGAGAAATCGCTTCTCAGGTCGCTGATTTTAACAACGTCTGAAATCCTGCAAGACGCGTATTCTTCCAAGCTGCCTGCCAAAAACCTCATCAGCAACGCGGAAGAGAAGATATTTTCGCTCCAGGGAGACGAAACAAATGTCGATAAGCTGGACTTTGTCAACGTTTTGCAGGAAACGATGAACCAGATCAGCGACATCATGGAACAGGGCGCCGCGCCGGGGCTGCTTACCGGGCTGGTTGACCTTGATAAAATGACCGGCGGCATGCACAACGGGGAACTCATTATTTTAGCTGCCAGACCCAGTATGGGCAAAACCGCGCTGGCGGCAAACATTGCTGACTATATTGCCGTCGACGAGCAGAAAGGAGTCCTGTTCGTCAGTTTGGAAATGAGCCGCATCGAATTGGCGAAACGTCTGATCAGTTCTCGAGGAGAGGTGGACGGAAACAAGTTCAGAACCGGTTCGTTCACCCAGGAAGACAAAGACAACATTCTCAAAACCATCTCGGATCTGTGCGGGTGCAAGATGATGATCGACGATTCTCCCGTCAGGACGGTAACGGAAATAGCCTCTTTGGCGCGACGGCTCAAGCGGCAGGGGAACCTTAACATTATCATCATCGACTACCTGCAGCTTATCCAGCCGGACAACCCCAACGACCCGCGTCAGGAACAGGTGTCCAAAATCGCGCGACGGCTTAAGGGAATGGCGCGAGAGCTGGACGTGCCGGTGATTTGCCTTTCACAGCTTAACCGACAGGCGGAAACGACAAAAGACAACCGACCGCGTATGAGCCATCTGCGAGAGTCCGGCGCTATCGAACAGGACGCCGACGTGGTAATGTTTGTTCACCGTGAAGAATATTACCTGTCCCCGGAAGAAAAAGAAAAGCGTCCGGAAGTCATTGGCAAGGCGGAGATCATTCTTGCCAAACAGCGTAACGGCGCCGTCGGCGACGTCGAAGTCGTATGGCGGCCCATGTTCACGAAATTCGTCAACAAATACACGCCCCACGGAGATTTCGCCTCCTATTCCGGCAGCGGCTCCTCCGGGCTGTAAGAAACAGGGCGATTTGATAAATCTTTTTCGGAAATCTTTCGGAGTGAGGCGGCTTGCCGCCGCCTTAACCTGTGTGTTACGAAAAAACTTTGTTTAGATCGTTTATTTAGCGTGTGTTGTAACGAAAGATTTCGGCCCGACTTGAGGGGAACGCCTGCGCGGGGAGTGCGGCGGCTTGCCGCCGCCTTAACCTGTGTGTTACAAAACAACCTTGTTAGTGTGTTTATTTAGCGTGTATTGTAACGAAAGATTTCGGCTCGACTTGAGGGGAACGCCTGCGCGGGGAGTGCGGCGGCTTGCCACCGCCTTAACCTGTGTGTAACAAAAAAAGCTTGTTTAGTTTGTTTATTTAGCGTTTGCTACGAGAGTTTATCGGCTGCGCCTTAGTTCGTTTGCAGGTCGCTGGACAAGGGGGCGCCTAAGGGCGCCGCACTCCCCGGCCTTCGGCTCGTCGCAGGATAGAATTGCCGACGTAAGGTAATATTATAGTTAATATCAAATCGTTCTTAAAGAACATCGCGTTGTCAATGTATACGAACCATCAAGAACTTCCAGACTATTGGCCGCATGCGCCGAAACATGTTCTTTCAAAAAACGGAACGTATTTCGTTACGGCGGCTACATATCATAAATCACATTTTTTCGTTCATCCGCAACGTCTGGATGTATTGC
>JAZQDP010000423.1:0-2228 GCA_045546875.1 Thermoguttaceae bacterium
GCTGGCGCGCCCCCTCCCCCCTCTCCCCTCAAGAACCACGCCCATGTCAAATCGACTTAAACTTGTATTGGCGCTGCATAACCATCAGCCCATCGGAAATTTTGACGGCTCAATTGAACAGGCGTATCAGGACAGCTATCTGCCGTTTCTAAACCTGTTCAGAAAATACGAATCGCTTAAAATCGTTCTTCATACCAGCGGTTCGTTAATGGATTGGCTTGAAGCCCAGCATCCAGAATACGTTGACGCGTTGTCGGAACTGGCGTCAAGCGGTCGAATTGAGATTCTCGGCGGTCCGTATTACGAACCGATTCTTGCGATGCTTCCCAGTCGGGATCGCATCGGGCAGATTCGCCGGTATACGAATTATCTGGAAAAGCGGTTAAAAACGCGCGTCCGCGGAATCTGGACGCCTGAACGCGTTTGGGAACAGGCGTACATCCGGGATCTGGCTGCGGCGGGGATTGAATACACCATCGTTGACGATTTCCATTTCAAAAAGGCGGGCTTGCTGGAATCCCAGCTTTACGGTCGGTACCTGTCGGAAGACGACGGAAACTTGATGACCATCTTTCCCGGCTCGGAACGGCTCCGCTATTACATCCCGTTCCATAAACCGCAAGATACGATTGACTATTGCCGACATATTTTCGAGCGCAATCCCAACGGCATCGTTGTCTTTGGCGACGACGGGGAAAAGTTCGGTACGTGGCCCGACACGAAAAAACACGTTTACGAAGACGGTTGGTTAGACAGCTTTTTCCAAACGATTCTGGCGAATTCCGATTGGCTGGATTTAACCACTCTTTCCGCCTGTGCAGACGAGGTTCGTCCTGTCGGAAAGATTTATCTGCCCGACTGCTCCTATCGAGAAATGACCGAATGGGTTTTGCCGGCAGAACGTCAGTGGGATCTGGACGAAGCCAAAAAATCGGTTGCTCAGCTTCCCGAAGAAAGCCAGGCAAAAGTCAACCAGTTCATCAAGGGCGGGTTCTGGAGGAATTTCAAAATCAAGTATCCCGAAACGAACGAGATGTATTCCCGAATGATGGAAGTCAGTTCTCGGCTTGAACATGCCCGTCAATGCGGGGCCGCCAACCGAACCGGTAAAGCGCGTGAGATTTTTTTAGAAGCGGAAAAAGAACTGTATCGAAGTCAATGCAACTGCAGTTACTGGCACGGGGCTTTTGGCGGCTGTTATTTGCCCCATTTAAGAAACGCGGTTTATCATTCGCTCATCAGGGCGGATAACCTTCTCGATTCTCTTCAGACGCATTCTCCTTCTGTCGAAGCGCATACCGCCGACTATAATCTCGACGGTCAGTCGGAGATTCGCCTTTCGAACAACCAGCTGTCAGCTTACATCGAGCCGGATTGCGGAGGTCGCGTTTACGAACTGGACGTTCGATCGATTTGCCATAACCTTTTGGCAACCCTTTCCCGTCGTCCGGAAGCGTATCATAAAAAAGTCGCCGCCGGCGCCAGCGCCAATCAGGACGAATGCGCCAGCATCCACGATCGGGTTGTTTTCAAACAGGAAGGGTTGGAAAAACGGTTGCAGTACGACGTCTATGAGCGCAAGAGCTTTATCGACCTGTTTTTTGCTCCCGAAACTGATATTAACAAGTTTATCGAAATGCGCGACGTCCTGCAAGGGGATTTCTACAACGGTTCCTGGGACGCGGTTATTCGTCGAAAACCGGGGCGAATTCAAGTTAAAATGACTCGACAGGGAATGGCTTGCGGTCATAAAATTCAAATCACAAAAGGGCTTACGCTCAACGAAGGCAGTTCGACTCTGGAAGCAGCATACCTTTTAGAAAACCTTCCGACAGACGCCCCGCTCCATTTTGGCGTTGAACTCAATTTTGCCGGCATGCCTGCCGGATGCGACGATCGCTATTATTTCGACGAAAAAGACGTGAAAATCGACACCCTCGGCGCGGTTAGAGACTTTAACGATAACCGAAAATTCCTTGGTCTGAAAGACGAATGGCTCGGGTTAAGCGTAGGCATTCAGGTCAATGAACCGACTCGGTTCTGGACGTTCCCCATCCAAACTGTGAGCGCGTCCGAGGGCGGTTTTGAAGCGGTTCATCAGTCCGTTTGCGTCGTTCCCAACTGGGTTGTCGTCCCTGACAGTTCTGGAAAATGGGTTATGACGATGAAGGTGAAGATAGACAGTAGGCAGTAGGGAATTAGCAATTAGCAATGAGCAATTGACGCAA
>JAZQDP010000424.1:0-5055 GCA_045546875.1 Thermoguttaceae bacterium
AGGTTAATGTCTCCGTAAGCAATTGACCAGTTATTGTGCTTCCCAGAGCCATTGACGCCTGCAAAAGGTTTTTCATGCAGCAGGCACGCCAAATCGTGGCGTTCCGCAACGGTTTGCAAAACATCCATAACAAGCATATTATGGTCAACAGCCAGGTTGAGGTCTTCAAACATCGGGGCAAGCTCAAACTGACCTGGAGCCACTTCGTTATGGCGCGTTTTGACAGGAACTCCAAGCGTCCACAGTTCTTTTTCGACGTCTGCCATAAAGTCCAGAACCCGGGGCTGAATCGTGCCAAAATAATGGTCGTCAAGCTGCTGGTGTTTTGCGGGAACGGCTCCGAAAAGCGTTCTGCCGGTCTGAACAAGGTCTGGTCGCTGAGAATAAAGCTCTCTATCGACCAAAAAATATTCCTGTTCCGCTCCGAGAGTAATAAACGGCTTAACGTCAGGCTGTTCCAGCCCAAACACTTTAATAATGCGTTCGACAGAGCGGCTTAACGCCTGAATGGAACGCAGCAAAGGCGTCTTTTTATCTAACGCTAAACCCGTATAAGAACAAAACGCCGTTGGAATGCAGAGCGTAGCGTGCTCGCCGCTGCGACGAATAAATGCCGGAGACGTTGGATCCCAAGCAGTATATCCACGCGCTTCAAAGGTTGACCGCAACCCGCCGGAGGGAAAGCTGGATGCGTCAGGCTCGCCAACGATCAGATTTTTACCAGAAAAACGAAGTGTAATTCCACCTTCGTTGTCCGGTTCCAAAAAGGCGTCGTGCTTTTCTGCCGTTGAACTGGTTAACGGCTGGAACCAATGTGTATAATGGGTGGCGCCGCGCCGTAACGCCCATTGTTTCATTGCGTTGGCAACGTCGTCCGCAATTGCGGAATCGAGAGCCTTGCCTTCTTTAAGAGTTGCCAGTAATTTGCGATATACGGGCTTCGGTAAAACCTTTTGCATCGTTGGAAGGTTAAAAACGTCTTCCGCAAAAGCATGAACAAATTCTTCAGCAAAGTCTGTTGAACGTTCGGAATGGTCTGACATAGTAATTGGGTTCGTTGACAATAAGATTATATAAGAAACAAAGCGTTTCCTAACCTCTAATAATTTATCTTTTTTGATATTTTTGTCAATAGTGAGCATCGATTAAACCGCAAAATGAATGAATGAAAAATTAGGGAAAATCCGGCAACTTTGCGAGTTTTTTGTAAAGCATTTCAAAACTTTGCGGATTTTGCATATTTTGCGTACTTTTTCAACTTGTAAAATACGCTCCAGAGTGAAGAAAATTAATAAATCAAGAAGTACAATTATATTAAAAAAACAGGAGATATATACATAAACGCTAAAAATTTTATAAGTTACTTAACACTTACATTGTTACATTCGAAAAAACCGCTTTTTTTCTAGAAATTTTCAGAATTCAAGCGTTTTGATATTGACAGGATTGAGATGGTTGATATAATAAAGAAAACTTGATGGTAATTCCTTTTTTTATTTTACTTCCAAATTGGATATTTTTTTATCTATTGGAGGTTTAGTGAAAATTTCAGGAATTTTTTATTGTTTCCAAAATTTTTCGGGAACGTTTTATTACCAATAATTATCGTAATAGTATTACTTGTTGTTGAGAAGTTTGTTATTTATATAAACAAGTAGGATTATTACACGCCTGCCTTAAATTGTTTGATGAAAAGTTTAGCGTCCATGTATTATTAGATTAGTTATCATTACGTAGAACAGATAGTTTAATATCTGTTTTGGCGTCAGATTTATTGTCAGACAATCTTTTGTACCATTTATAACAGTATGTCAACTCAATAATTAGCAATTTTGCCGAAAATTAATATTTTATATGCTGAAATTCCATTGTTTTAGTTTTTATCAGGACAGCGATTAATTTTCATAGAAGCGCTTATTACTGGCTTTTTGACTGGAAATAGTGCAACACGCGCTATTATTACATTTGTTCGTAAACAATCAAGGAAGTTCAATAATGAATAACGAAATGAAAATCAACACATGCCTTTCAGCTCGAATTTTCACGAGTTCTACGATCTTTCCTGTTTTACTGGCGCTGGCGTTTGTTTCGTCTGTCGTCAGCGCTCAGGATCCGCAAGAAACGCAGGAACCGAAGATTTATTATTTGAAAAAAAATCAAGAGCAGAGTAATTATTGGGAACAGGATGGATTTTGGTATGAGGCGAATGGATCTGGGACTGTGAGCGTCCGTCCCTCGGGAGTTTCCAACTCAATCTTTGTCGTTGGCAACACTTTTCATTTGCGCCCCAATAGACCCAAAGATGGTGACGTTATTTACGACCCAGATGTCGGTATTTACGACACGACTTTTGGAATTTATCATGGTGTCGGCGGTCACACCAACAAACTTTATATTGGCTACAAGGTGGATTTGACAAATGGAACTGTAGATTTGAATGACTACGGTGAAGGCGTTTATGGCGTATTGCATTTGAAAACCCAGGCGAGGAGACCAAATGAAGGCAACATTACGGTTGACGATCTTTATGTCGGTCGCGGAGAAATCTTCCAGGGAGAGACGAATTCTACCATTAACCTGCACGGTTCTCTGACGATTCAGGGCGATCTAAGGTTTCGAAATGTGGCTGAAGATAAAAATATGGTTAAAGAAGATCGTATTTTGAATATTTACAGCACAATTCATGGCGATGGTTTACTGCAGTTTGAATCGGAAAAATCTCACGATAGACACACCTCCGAAATTTATTTAATGAGTTCCGAGAACGATTTTAGCGGCAAAGTCTGTGTCGAATCAGGAACGTATGTTCATATTGACGACCCGCACGAGGAACATGATTTCTACGACTATCAAACGCATCTTTACCTTGTGGGAGAAAACGCATTGTGCAATGCCACTCATGTTCTCAATCAGGGCTTTATGTACGCTAATGCTAACCAGAGATTTAAAAATTATGACGGAGACGATTCATACGGTCAGTTTACTGGAGTTGGTCAGCTGATTGTTAACGAAGGCGTTGACGTTGAACTGCTATACGACAACCCGGAATTCGGCGATGAACCAATCGGTTTAATTACAGTTAAAAACGAAAATAACAATCCGGGAACCCTGAATTTTAATATTCCTGATGGAATGACAAAAAACATAATCATGTCCGAAGACCCCGCCGATTATTCCAAAATCGCAGGACAGGGAATTATTGAAAAGACCGGAGACGGCGCGCTTCAAATTATTGCCGCAGCTGAAGGGCTTGTCGGGGCGGAAAGCTTTGTCGTTTCCTCCGGACGCCTGGATATGGAAGGCTATTTCACCGGCAACCTTCAAGTAGGAGAGCAATTGGAGTCTGGCGATATTACAGTTGCCACATTCTCCCCTGGCGACGTCGTTAGCGCGACGATCAACGTTCTCGGCGATTTTGACATTAACGAAAGCTCTATACTGGTATTTGAACAGGACGCTAACGGCATGGACAAACTCATTGCCACCAATGTTTTTATCGATTCCGATTCCATTATTGAATTGATAATGGGCAGCGAACGACCGGGAAAGGAATATTCGATGATTGTTCAAACGTCCGGCGATTTTACAGGCGATTACGCCAGCAATGATTTTTGGAATTCTCTTTTATCAGACGCCAGCGTTGAAAACTGGACAGTGTCTGTTAGAGGCAATACTGTTTACGCTACGATTAAAGGCGAACCACTCCCTGCCGTTCCGGAACCGTCAACGTGGGTTTTGTTGATTCTCGGCGTTGCTGGGCTGCTCTACGTTCGGAAACGAGTTAGGAGTTAAGCGGGTTGTGAGCGGGTCAGTCCGTTCACGGATTTTACGGATTAGACGGATTTTCGCCGATTGGTTAATGGATGTTCGAAGGGTGAAATACCGTATTATGTAAGTCATAAACGTCCCTTGGATGTAGCCCGGCTCGGGCTACAACTTGACGGCAAAGCCGTCAAGGGAAAATCGAATTTTTTTAGTAAGAAAAGCTCTTGGCGTTTTCGACTACGAAATAGGGGGTGTGATACTGACTAAAGTAGCCCGAGCCGGGCTACATCCGTAGAAGGTTTTCGCCTTCGTCAATTTGAAATGCACACTTCGCAGCGTTTTTTCGCCTGTCGGCGAATGCGTAATTCCGTTCGCTGACGCTCACTGCATTACCGCCTTTCATTTCTATTCCCTACTCCCTATTCTGATGCGATTCGCCAACGTTCTTTCTTTTTTTTCTTTCTTTCTCTCTTTTTCGGGGTTGTAAATTATTCTTATCTGGTTATAATATATACATTAGAAAAAACAATATAATCGAATAATGTTTACGTATTTAGGAGGAGTAACCATGAAATGTATTCTCAAAGCGGTTGCCGCGATGGTTGTCGCCGGCGTTTGCGCGATTGCCAACGCCGCGGGATTTATCCCGTTTGACAAACTTCCGGCGGACGCTCAAAACGACCTGATTGTCGACTGGACGTTCCAGGCGAACGGCAAGTTCGACGCGGGCAAAGTCGCCAACGAAATCAAATGGGCGAAAGAAGTCGCTGACCGCATTGCCGACCTGGCGGAAGACATTGATCTGTCCGACAAAGTCGCTCAACTGGACGAGCTGCAAAAGAAACTCGACGCCCCCGGCGCCAAGGATTTCAAAGCGCTTTATTTTGACGTCCGAAAAGTCAAGCGGGAAATCGTATTCTCTAACCCCTTGCTGGACTTCGATTCTATTTTGATGGTTCAAAACCCGTATCCGAAAGGAAAGCCGGGCGACGCGACCGACGAATGGTCTCACGAAGCGCGCCACCGCAACGGATACATGGCTTGCGACGGCGGAAAGATTCTGGTTATCGGCTTGAATCCCCGCGAAGTCAAAAAAGACGTTGTCCCGGAACTCAAAGGCGCATTCTGGCGGCAGGATTTGTCCTTTGACGGCAAAGAGATTCTCTTCTGCTATCGACCCGTTGGAGAGAAGTCGTTCCACCTGTACAAGGTCAACGCCGACGGCTCCAATCTGCGTCAGCTGACCCGCGGCGACTACGACGACCTCGACCCGGTTTACACGCCGGACGG
>JAZQDP010000425.1:0-15523 GCA_045546875.1 Thermoguttaceae bacterium
CATGGCTACGATCCGACTTGCCCAAGATTCTTGGGGGAACGACGATTCAGTTTTTAGCGATGCCGTTAGCAGCGTGGCTGGCATGTAAGGCTTTACACTTGGAAGGCGGATGGTTCGTTGGCTTTATACTAGTCGGTTGCGTACCGGGGGCGATGGCGTCCAATATGCTAACGATGATTTCTAAAGGCAACGTGAGCTATTCTGTCGGTTTGACGACAAGTTCAACGCTCCTGTCTCCCTTGTTGGTTCCGACATTGCTTTACTTTTTTTTGTCAACAAAGGTTTCAATGGACGTGGCTGCAATGTCCAACAATTTACTTTTGACCGTTGTTTGTCCAGTGGTGGTTGGCTTTACTCTTTCGCGCATTTTTCTATGGTGGCAGCATGGGGCGGAGTTGTTGGGCGAGATTATTGCTAACATTGCAATAATTTTGATTATTGCATCTGTTGTGGCAGCCAAATCCGATTTGATAGGTCAAACGCCGATGATTATTGCTCTCGGATTGCTATTAGTCAATTTGCTGGGTTATTTAAGCGGCTGGTTTGGAGGCAAGGCAATTGGAGCGTCGAATAAAATGCGTCGCGCTTTAACGTTGGAAATCGGAATGCAAAACGCAGGACTGGGAACAATGCTGGCGACTAAATATTTTAGCGAGCATCCGCAAGCGGCAATTGTTTGTGCCATGTACACGTTTGGGTGTATGTTCACCGGAATTATTTTGGCTCAGATGTTTAGACGCATTCCTGTTGACGACGAACTGGAGGACAATAAGTGAATACGGTATTCATAGCTTGTATTGCAGCTTGTTATTTGCCAACGCTGGCAATAGAAATAGTTCGACGTCAATCCGTCCTGGAACCTTTGGATGGAGAAACGTCTGTTCACAGAATAACGTTTTCTTTTTTAGCAACCGTTTTCCTGACGTTAATTGGAATTTGCATTCAAACATGGTATTTAATTGGTAAAATAGATATTGTTGATGATTTGACCCCTTTGTCAAGTTTGCAAGGCGGATTTTTAAGCGCTTCATGGTTGCTTTCAATAATCTTTCTTGCGTCTCTAAGACGAAGTTACGGATCAATTTTTTCTATTTTAATAATGACAGCGTCATTATGTTTAATCACTCTGGCGTTATGTTGGGGTTCAGATCAAACCTTTCCCAGACAGCCGGTTATGCATTCCTGGGGCATAATTCACGGATTATCACAGCTGACGTTTTTTGTTTCTCTGACGATTGGGCTTATAGTTGGGATTTTATATCTTTGGCAAGATCGGAGATTAAAACAACGTCTTAGCCTCGTAACATGGAAGCTGCCTTCTTTAGAACGATTAGCTCGCGCAAACCGCTCTTCGCTCATTTGGGCTTTGGTAGCCTTGGCGCCGGGCATCGTTTCAGGCGTTGTTCTTCTTAACGCTCGCCATGGAACGATTTCGTTTGCCGACTTTGCATTTAATCCAGCAATACTCGGTTCATTGATTATTTTTATCTGGATACTGTTGACTATAATTCGGTCAACGCTTATGGGCGCATTGACCGAGGCGCGCGCTACGGCAAGACGAACTATTTTTCTGTTTGTTTTGTTAGCCATTTCGCTTGTTGCCGCTTATTTTACGCCAAATGGGCATTTACGTTCAGAGTGGAGTTCAAGTCAGAGTTCTCCTGAAATTCAAAAGACTGAATCTTTACCAGTCCAGGAGGATGCGCTATGACTTTTTATGTATTTGGCTGTTCGCATCGCGAGGCAAGCGTAGATTTGCGTCAACGTCTGGCAATAAGCGCTGAAGAAACAGAGGGATTCCTTAACGCTTTTCGGACAGAATTCCCGGAGACAGAAGTTGTCGCTCTTTCGACGTGCAATCGCGTTGAAATCTATTCTTATATTGAAGAATCTCAAGACGAATTATCGTCTTTGAGCGCTGATGAACATAAATCCATTATCGAATTGTACGAACCAATATCTCGTCAAATTGATTTTTTGGCAGATAACCGCAATATAGATCGACAGACGGTTCGAAACAACTGTTTTCAATATCGAGACCGAGAGGCTCTGGAGCATCTCTTTAAGGTGGCGTCTTCTTTGGATTCCATGGCTTTGGGCGATATGCAGATTATATCTCAAGTCAGAAACGCCCACGATTGGGCGGTGGAAGCTAAAACGGTGGGAATGGCGTTGAATTTGGCGTTTCAAACAGCTGTAAAAATAGCAAAAAGAGTGGATAGCGAAACGGAAATTCATCGTCATCGAACCAGTATTGCCTCTATTGCTGTAAAAGATTTTGCTCACAATATATTTGAAGACTTTGCCAATAAAAATGTTTTGGTTATCGGCGCTGGAGAAATGGCAGAGGAAACGCTGGAATACCTCAAAGAAGATGGCGCTAAGAACATTTGCATCGTAAACAGAACGCTGGAAAATGCCAGACAATTGGCTGAAAGTAAAGGCGGAATTGCCGTCGAATGGTCTAAGCTGGAAGAACAGCTTTTGGGCGCAGATTTGATTATTACCGCTATTGGCAGAACGGAGCCGGTTTTAACGACCCAAATGTTTCGCAGTCTATATCAGCATCGTCGACGAGGTCCGTTGTTTATTCTTGACTTGGGCGTTCCTCGCAATGTGGAGCAAGGTATAGAGAAATTCCCGGAAGTGTATCTGTTTTCGATTGATGATTTAGAGAAAACATGTGAAAAAAATCGACAGGCGCGAGAACGACAGGCGCCAAAAGCGTACGCTATTATCGAACAGGAAACTGACAAATTTATTCAAGACCTTTCCCATCGTCGCGGCGCGCCAATTTTGACAAAGCTAAAAGACGATTGGGAATCGATTATGGAGGCTGAGTTAAAGCGATTGTTTAACAAGCGTCCTCATTTTACTCAAGAAGATCAGGATGCCATCAAACAATCCGTGGAACGAACGCTTAACAAAATCCTGAATGCGCCATATCAAACTTTGCGTAATGAATCGAAGGAAGGTTCCCCTGGAATTTTGTTGGAATCTATTGTTAAACTTTTCCGACTGAAATGAATCTAGGGATTTTTTTCTGAAATCTGTTAAGTTTTTTGCCCCTGCCATTTTTAACGCTATTGCCAAAATTCGAAAAATGGTATATATTATCCAATTAGTGGTAATTGCGTACCGTAATTCGGTAAACGCTGTTGACAGGATAAGATTATAAACAATCTGCTTGTTGACGTTGCCTATCCTACCTTTATTGAGAATTAAGAAAGATTAAATTTTAATTATATGCAATCTCATTGTCCACATTGTGATGCATTAGTTGATGTGCCTAACCGTCAGTCAGACGTGTTATGCCCTAATTGTCAACGCTTTTTCTTGTGGACGCCTATCTCAGATAAACCTTTTTCAAGCGAAAGAAGTCACCAGCAAAATGAGTCAGAGTCAGATGCCAATTCTCAATCTCATTTTGATCAAGAGCTGTTTAAGAAAAATCTAGAGCAGAAACGCGAAGATAACGATAACTCAGGTGAAAACCCACAGTCTGGCGCTCCTGCAGACCACGCAAACGAACGTCCTCATTCAATTGGACTGTATAGCGATTACACGATTCAGCAAAGTTCAAATAAACAGCGCAGACCAGTCAGTAAAAAGACCGGGAAAAATATGTATCCATACGAGCTTCCTGGGCAGGTTGTTGAAGCCGATCGTCGTATGCCAGTATATTCCAGCATGATGTTTGACGCCTTTACTATTTTATGCGCCCATGTTGGAACAATGCTTACCGCAGTTATCTTTTTTGGCGTTATGATGGGGGGCTTGGTTATCGGTTCGGCTATTGTCTATTTTGCATTAGCGCAGGCAATAGACTCCGTTTCCATGAAAATGGCGCTTTTTCTTATGGTATTTATGCTGGCGTCAGTTGGATACGTCTGGATTTTTAACGGACAGCGCCAGTACGTTATCAGCCTTATCAGACAAGGTAAAACGTCAACCACGCTGCTCTTTTCCGGTTCGTTCGGGCTGTTCAGAAATTTTGTCGTTTTCTGGATACATTTCTTTCCTCTGATAATTCCGCTAATGGTTGGATACTGCTACTATTTCTGGTTTGCATCCAATGGCAATTTAGAGTTTGTAGAGAGTAATTTAGGCATATTCTATTTTGTTTTTCAGCAAACGCCCGGCGCAGTGGCATTGGCTGGCTCTATAATTGGTTTTTGCATATTCCTGGTTATTTTACTTAACTGGGGATTGGCGTTTTGGCTTATAATCGATAAAGATTTGGGTATAGCAGAAGGATTAGACGTATCCCACAAAATAACATACGAAAAGAAAGCTACTTTTTTAGGCGTTCTAACGTCCAGCATTGGCATTGTCGTTGTTTTAAGCTGTTTAACGTTGGGCATAGCATCGCTGTTGTTCCCGATTGCCCTACTCTTTGTTGGCATGTACTACATGAAAACCGCAATTCAGGAAATGGTAATTCCTGGCAAAACCTCCCTTGGCGCGCACTCCAGCCTTTACGGAACCAACGCGGAACTTTCCGACCAGTCCGACGAAGAAGAGGATATTCTCTAATCATACCATGCGGCAAGAAAAATTGTATTTTCTCTATAAAAGCAGGATAATATTCATTTCTTTTCTCGTTCATTTTTTCATTCCGAACCGCTTGCAAATTATTTAGATTTGTGATAAATTGTATTAAACCCCTTTATATCGTTTTGAAATGTTTTAACGTTTCGCAATGTCAAATAAAGGAATATCGTGTATATTGTTTTTTAGTTCCTTCCACTTGAACAAGAGTTTACGTCAATGAAATCAGTATTTCCGAAATGTATTGCGCTCTTTGCAGCGTTTATTTTATTTTCCACGTCATTAGCTTTTGGACAACAACGTCCAATTCGCGTTGCGGTGTTCGACGACAAAGGTGTCGGCAAAGGCAGCGCGAAACTGATTTACAAGCGCATTCAAGACAATCCTCAGTTCGTCTACAGAGTCGTCAACGGCGAAGACATTCGCAATGACGTTCTCAACGGGTTTGACATTGTCGTCCTGCCCGGCGGTTCCGGTCGGGGCGAAGCCCGATCAATGGGCGAAGACGGCGTCGAGAAGGTCAAGCAGTTCGTCCAGTCCGGCAGAGGGTATATGGGCATCTGCGCCGGCGCGTATTTCCCGATTCAGCAGCATTTTGTCAATATCGAACGCCGCAGCACGATCTGGGTTCGCGGCGGAGCAAAGCTGGATATCGAACTGACCGAGCAGGGGCGAAAAGTCTTTGGCGAAGAGTTTTCCGGCTTGCTGAAATGCAATTATCACAACGGCCCGGTTGTCAATATCAACGTCGACCCCAATGGGACGAAGGTGGACGTTCTCGCCTGGTTCCGTTCAGAAACCGCAGTCGGCGATTCCACTCCCGGAATTCAGGTCAACTCGCCTGCCATCGTGTTTACCAGTTACGGCAAAGGTCCGATCTTGACTATCAGCCCGCACCCGGAAGGCACAAAAGAACTGCACAGCTTCGTTCCCTCGGCGTTAAAGTACATTTACAAGAACATTCCCGACGACGTCAAGGCGGAAAACGCGAAAGCAGAGATTACGTCGAAGAGCCGGGAAGGGGCGGCGGAGGAAGAGAAAGACGAAGACGAGAAGCAGTAGGGCTGACAAGCGCTTCCCGTGGTTTAGCGCAGGTCAGTCCGTTCACGGATTCGACGGATTAAACGGATTTTCACCGATTGGTTATTCTTATTCTTTTACGACATAAATAATCATTTAAAAAATGTGAGAGTTTAGATGTTAAATATCAGAGTATCAATTAATCAATCGGTGTATATCTGTCTCATCCGTAAAATCCGTGAACTAATCAATTAACGTTTGAATTATACACGCACGGCGATTTCAAATAAAAGAAGGAGATATTATGAATTGTTTCAGTAGAATTGTTTTGGCGGTTTTAGTAACGGCGGGGCTTTTAGCGTCAGGCGTCAAGGCGGAGAAGCCTCAAATTGACTGCACGAAGATTCGCGGCGTCTGTTACGGAATGACGCCGGAAGAGCAGGCACGGCGCGAGCTGGCGTACGGTTCCCGAGTCGGTCTGAATACGGTTCGGTTCTGGCTCAGTCCCGGCGCTTTTCAAAGCAAGGGCGACGAGTACATTCAGCAGGTTGTCGCGTTCGTTCGCGTTTGCGATTCCTGCGGGTACAAGTCCATGCCGATTCTCTTTAATGGGAACATGCTCAATCCGAAGACGATTCAGCCGGAGGCGTACGAGGCGGCGGACAAGTTCACAACGGCGGTTGTCAATGCGCTCAAAGACGAACCCGGTTTGCTCATGTTCGACATGATGAACGAGCCGCTGTGCAATCCGTACATCAATCAGGCGCCGGCAGATCAGCGCGCCGCCCGAAAAGAGGAGACGTGGTCGTTTTTGCGTCGGGAAATTGCTCTGGCGCAGAAGCTCGCCCCGGATTGTCTGTTTACCGTCGGGTACACGACCGCGTTTGAAATTGAGGAATCGACGGCAAAAAAGCTGGACGTGCTGTCCTTTCACGATTACAGCGATTCCCGGGAACGCGCCAGAAACAACTACGAGCTGGCAAAGCAGTGGTCGGAGAAGCTCGGCAAACCGGTAATTCAAACGGAAACCGGGTGTCTGGCGCGCGCCAATTCCTACGAAATGGCTCTGCAGTTCTGTCACGAATACAACATGGGCTGGATTCTGTTCAACCTGATGATTCACGGTCGGTGCATAGACGAACATGGCATTTTCTATCCCGACGGCACGATTCGCGACGCCGGCACGATAGCCGCTATGTTTGGCTGTTTCCGCAACCGCGGCGAGAATACGCCTGTCGTTCCACCCAACCCGAACCGGGAAGGCAAGGCAAATCGGGCGATTAAACTTATCAAAGACGCTCTGACGGAATACACGTCCGACGCATTCGACTACCGCCGCAGCGATAAAAAGAAGCTGCTCGACGCCTGCGAAGTTGCCGCCAACCTGCTCGAGGCGTGCGAACTCGTTCCGATGTCAGACCTGCCGACCGCCAAAATCGCCGCGTTTAGAAACGACCCTAACGCCGACTTGTGGGAGATTCGCAAACTTGCCTACGAGCTGGTAAACCGGTTAAAAGAAGTCTGTCAGATTGTAGAGTAGAGCGCTCAGTTTGCGGTGCAGGTCAGTCCGCACACGGATTTTACGGATTAAACGGATTTTCACCGAATGGTTATTCATAAATCATTGGATTTTTAAACACGAAAAACACAAAATAAGCGAAAGTTACGAAAAATTTTTTGATTTTAAATTAATTATTTTAACAATTATCCTTTCGTGTTGTTTCGTTCTTTTCGTGTATTTCGTGTTAAAATTACTTTTGGCGCATAGGTACAACTCATTTTTTAATCCTTAATAATGTAGCATTATCATGAAAAGAACCCTTTTACTTATCGCGCTGATATGCGCAGTATTGACTGTTGTTGAATCGTTTGCCGACGAGTCGCCCGCCGACTCGAAAGCGGGAATGAAGCTGGTTTGGGCGGACGAGTTCGATTATCCGGACAGCCAGCTGGACGAAAACTGGCTGGCGGAAAACGGAACGCCGGGACATATTGTCTGCAGCCGATGGCGCGAGAACGCGGTTGTCAAAGACGGGACGCTGCGTCTGATGAACAAAAAAGAAAAGCGCGGGGGAAAGGAATGGACGTCCGCGTCGATTTGCACCAAAAAGCGGTTTCAATACGGGTACTTTGAATGCCGGTATCGATACGCCGCCGCGACTGGAACGAACAACTCGTTCTGGCTCATGACGACTGCGCCCGTTACCGGGAAAAACTGGTATGCGCCGCTTGATAAAAGCCAGCATTTTGAAATCGACGTCAACGAAGGACATTACCCGTCTAAAATCAATACGAACATTCATAACTGGAACGATAAGTATGAAGTCAACGGGAAGACGCGTCACAGGACGAGCCATAAATCGTTTGTTCCTGACAAATCGCTCGACCTGTCGAAGGAGTTCCACGTCTACGGTCTGCTCTGGACGGAAAAGGAGCTGGTCTTTTATTTTGACGGCAAAGAGCTGCGCCGGGAACCGAACAACTGCTGCTTTATCGCCGCTCCGATTTTCCTGTCTGAAGCGATTATCTCTTGGGCGGGAAAAGTAACAGACGCTATCGACGGTACGTTTATGGAAGTCGATTACGTCAGAGTGTATCAGAATGAAGGTAATAAGCAGTAGTGAAGCAGCGGTTTAGACGATCTATGGTTTTGCACCTGTAGAGGTGTGAAACCAAGATTGTTGACCAGTTCTTTTCTCTCTAATTTCTTATTTATCAAATATTTGGGCGGTCTGTTCTTATAAACTCTTTTTCCCCCTATTCCAATTGATTCTTGAAATTGCTATAATATTATTAATTGGGGATAAGAACTATTTTAGAAACGCTCTAAAGGAAAGGATTTTAGTTCATGAAACGACTTTTATTGTGTTTTGCCATTATTGCGTTAACCGTACACGTCAGCATGGCTCAAGAACGGTTTTCCATCTGGCCCGGTCCCGCGCCGGGAGAAAAAGACGCCAGCAAAAACCCGACGTTGTTGCTCTTTCAGCCTGAAAAGAAGACGACGGACGCCTGTCTGATAATCTGCCCAGGCGGGAGCTATAATGGCGTGGCAGTCAGTATTGAAGGAACGCCAACGGCAAAGTATTTTGTCGATAAGGGTATGACCGTCGCGATTCTGGTTTATCGAACTCCGCGTCGACCCGGTTTGGAGAAATACCGCGTTGCGTGGCAGGACGCTCAGCGCGCAGTCCGTTTTGTTCGCTCCCATGCTGAAGAATGGAAAATCAATCCAGAGAAAATCGGTATGATGGGGTTCTCCGCCGGAGGGCATTTAACGCTTATGACTGCCACAACGTCCCAGACGCCTGCCTATGAGCCGATTGACGACCTTGACAAGGTCCCTTGTTACGTCAACTTTGCCATTCCTGTTTATCCTGCCTACGTTTTGGACGATGGCGCAGAAGCGCATAACGCTAACAAAGGCGTTGGAGCGAAACTCGTTCCGGAATTTGCCTTTGACTCAAAAACCCCGCCGATGTGTTTCATTCATGGCGATGCAGACGGCTGGTCTTCAATGAACTCCGTTGCCGTTTATACGAAACTCAAGAGCATGGGAATTCCTGCGGAAGTGCACATCTACGCCAAAACCGGGCACGCTTTCGGCGGACTGGTAAAAGGGAATCATATCGGAGACTGGTTTAATCGCGCATACGAATGGATGAAGGTGATGGGGTATATTAATTAGGAATTCGGAATGTGGAATGCGGAATTGCGCAAAGCGCTGATCTTAATTTATCTCGCAACTCGCAACTTTTAAAAAAGGAACTTCAAAATGAAACGAATTGCTTTACTACTAATAGTTTTCGCATTGACAATGTTTTCCGTCTGTTCGGCGCAGGAAAAGTTTTCTATCTGGAATGCTCCTGCCCCGGGTGAAAAGGACGTCAGCGCCAATCCGACGTTGTTGCTCTATCAGCCAGAAAAAAAGACATCTGACGCATGTTTGGTTGTTTTTCCCGGCGGTGGATACAACCATTTAGCAAAAGACCACGAGGGCGACAAAATTGCCAAGTATTTTAACAGCAAAGGCATTACGGTAGCTGTGCTGTGGTATCGTATTCCTCGCCGACCGGGCTTGGAAAAACACCGTGTCGCGTGGCAGGACGCTCAGCGCGCCATCCGTTTTGTTCGCTCTCATGCTGAAGAATGGAAGATTAACCCGGAAAAAATCGGTTGTCTTGGATTCTCCGCCGGCGGGCATTTGACGCTCATGACGGCAACAACGACCCAGACACCCGCTTATGAGCCGGTTGACGACCTTGACAAGGTGCCGTGCTACGTCAACTTTGCCGTTCCTGTCTATCCGGCTTACGTGTTGGAAGAGAACGCGGACAAGTCCGGTACGTTTACGCTCGAATCTAAAATTGTAGATGATTTTGCCTTTGACGCCAAAACGCCGCCGATGTGTTTTATTCACGGCGACTCCGACCGTTGCCCGTCGATGGCGTCTGCGGTTGTGTACGCTAAACTTAAGAGTATGAATATTCCTGTCGAACTTCACATTTTTGCCAAAGTTGGTCATGGTTTCGGCGCGAACCCGAAAAACAACCACGTTGGCGACTGGCTCAATCGAGTCTATGAATGGATGAAGGTGATGGGGTACGCTAATTAGTTAGGAGTGAGGAGTTGACGCAAGCGCCGCTCCCACTCGCCACTCGGCAACTTTTTAAACGAAAGGATCTATCAATGAAACGAATTTTACTTTGTTTTGCCGCTTTGATTTTGACGGCGGCATCTGTCTGCTCGGCTCAGCAGACGTTTTCCATCTGGCCGGACGCCGCTCCGGGTGAAAAGGACGCCAGCGCTAATCCAACGCTGTTGCTCTATCAGCCGGAAAACAAAACGACCGATGCGTGTTTAGTCGTGTTCCCCGGCGGCGGTTATTACGGTCTGGCGAAAGACCACGAAGGAACGAAAATCGCCCAATATTTTACCAGCAAGGGTATGACGGTTGTTGTTCTGTGGTATCGCGTTCCTCGCCGTCCTGGAGTTGAAAAGCATCGCGCCGCATGGCAAGACGCACAACGCGCTATTCGGTTTGTTCGCGCTCATGCGGAAGAATGGAAGATTAACCCGGAAAAAATCGGTTGCCTCGGATTCTCTGCCGGCGGGCATTTGACGCTCATGACTTCTACGACGTCTCAAACGCCCGCTTACGAACCGGTTGACGACCTTGACAAGGTTCCGTGTTACGTCAACTTTGCCGTTCCGGTTTATCCGGCTTACGTTTTGGAAGACGGCGCAGACGGTGGGAACGCCAATAAGGGTCTTGATTCCAAAATTGTAAACGATTTTGCCTTTGACTCCAAAACGCCTCCGATGTGTTTTATTCATGGCGACAATGATGTCTACGCCTCCATGGGATCTGTTGCGGTCTATACCAAACTCAAGAGCATGGGTATCCCGGCGGAACTACACATCTACGCGAAAGTCAATCATGGATTCGGCGGCAACCCGAAGGACAATCACGTTGGCGATTGGCTTAATCGCGTCTATGAATGGATGAAAGTAATAGATATTGCTAAATAATTAGAAATTAAGTGCGAGCGAAAAGTAGAATGCCAATAAAATCTATTTTGACAATTGGATTTTGCTTTTCGCTTGTGTTTTTCTTGGGTAATTGGGGTAATGAATATCCGGAAAGAATTTAGTAAATACCGGAAGATGCAAGCTAACAATTGTCTCATTAAAAAAGCGAGAGAACCGCATTGCGTTTCTCTCGCTAATTGAAAATGGATTTTAGTCTGCCGCATAATCATTAATTCTGTATGTGGCTAGCTTTCTCTATCAATATGCCTTAGTTTTTCGCTGATGACTTCTTACGCATATAAAGAGCGCCGGCAATGCCGAGAATGAGCAACGCCCACGTTGACGGTTCTGGTACGCCCGGATTATCTGGCGCGCCAAGACCGACCAAATACAGACCATCGCCATTGAGTCCCTTCAGAGCAAACATATTGTCAAAGTTTGCCAACAGGAAGCTATAATCACCATCAACGAAACCGGGATCATATACCAGCTGATATTCAGAGCCTTCTTCAGCCCATGCGGCAGCGTCGTTGTTAAGGAAGGACAGTTTAACAATGGAATCACTATCGAAAATAAGTGAATCGCCGTCAGTTGGAATGTTTAATTTATCGAACAACTGCAAAGTGGGATCAGCGTTATAAGCGCTGAATTCAAACAGACCAGTTGCGCCAGCGTCGATGGTTACATCGCCATAAACGGTTACTTCACCGACAGAGTTACCCGGAGAAAGAATCGCGTCCGTTCCGTCATCGTTTAACGGACCGACGTTCAGATCGCCTTCGAATTCACCCTTAAGGTCAAGTCTGCCTTGATTGACGTTGAAAACGCCCGCCTGTAAAGGCATATCATCTGTGCCGTTTGCTTGCAGAGTTCCCGCTCCGGTCTTTGTAATTGCACCCGCTCCAGAAATCTTGTTTTCAATTCTCTTGGTTTGCCCAGCGTCAACGTTGTAAACCAATTCTCCATTTTGACCAACTTCGATTGGACCAACGCCTAACGTACCGTCAGCGGTATCGTCAGTAAGAAGAACAATGGAACCTTCTTCAATGGCAGTTCCGCCTTCGTAGGCGTTTTCTCCTGTCATCATCAAAGAACCAACGCCAATTTTTCTGACAGAGGCGTTGCCGTTGATTGTACCGTCATAACGAGTATTGGAATTTGCGTCGTTGTTGAGCGTTAACGTTCCATTATCAGCGTTAATTTCTGCATCTTTGTTGGTTCCAGACAGATTGTTAAGCTTCTGATCGCCAGTCGATTCAATCGTCGCGTTGTTGGTAACGTTGGCAGACGTGGCAATAGCGTTGGCTTTATTCAATTCTAACGTACCGCCGGAAACGATTGTATCGCCAGTGTAGGTATTATCTCCAGAAAGAGTCAATTTACCGCCTTCGGTTTTGGTCAAATTACCGTCGCCAGAAATCGGTCCGACTTGTTCAAAAGCGTATTCGTCGCCAATGATGAAAACGCCGTCTGAATCAAGCGTGATGTTTTCATCGTGAGACGCAGTTTTAACGTCGTCTTCAGTATACTTGACGCCGATTTTGTTCGTTCCGTCGATTGGCCAGTTCTGACCGTCGTCGGTAATCGGATTCCAGTACAGCGAACTCGGTTCTTCGGATTTGCCGAGATAAATGCCGTCAGTAGTTGCGGTCAACGTCCAGGCTTCCGTTCTGCCGGAAAGATAAGCGCTTAAGTCTTCGTCGCCAGTATAGGTCCCAGTAATGGAAACGAGCTTGTATCCTTCGTCAGGAACGTTTTCAAACCAGGCTGCTTCTGTTCCCTGAGCAAAGTTGAGATTGAATTTACCGGTTGTAAACGTGAATCCGTTTTGAGCGACCAGCGTATCAAAGTCGTTAGCGGTAAAGTCGAAGTTGATTTGTCCACCGTCGACTGTAACCAGTCCGCTGACGGTCAGGTCTAAAATATCGGTTGAAGTTGCGCCGATTGTTAGCTGACCAGCAACGTTGTCTACTCCTGTGAGAGTAAGCGCTCCTGTTCCTAACGAGTTGGCATTGCCCGCAACGACTTCCCCTGCCTGAATGGTTACAACGCCGGTTTTTGAGTTGGCGTTTGGAAGAATCAGTTTGCCGGCGCCGGATTTGGTAATCGGGGCGGAACCGGTAATATTGCCAGAAATCGTCAATTCTCCGTCTGTTACGTTGATAGCCATTGTGCCATCAGTCGTCATTTTAGGTTTAATGACAGACGTCCCGGATGAAGTAATTGTGGCTTCGCGGTTATAGAACATTAATCCTTCGCCTTGACTGGCTTGTGCTGGGTCGATGTCCTCAATTGTACCGCTTTCCAGTTTAAGATTGTGTACGTGGGTGTACATGTGTGATTTAAGCGTACCGCGAATGGTGATATTGGGTTGAACGGTGTCGCCATATCCAAATTGGTTTGCTTCTCGGCATTCCAGTAAAGCGCCATTTTCAATAATCAGCGTTCCATAACCAAAAGCGCTGCTGCCATCATTGGGCGCAACTCCAATGACCGTTCCTTCTTTAATTATAAAATCGCTTTTAATATTTCCATTGCGATTTGTAAGCTCCAATACACCCTTTCCCGTTTTGACAATTGGAACGTTAGTAGCGGCGCTATAGTTGTCCATCTTGGCGTTGATTGTCAGCTTGGCGCCTTCGGCAATGTCAAAATACCCGGCGTCTTCACCAGTGGGGTATGGCGTACCGTCAAGATGACGAATTGAGAATTCACTAACATTAATAGCGTTGTTCTGACCGCCAATGACATGGATAGCGTTGTCCATAATGTAGCTACCCACGCCGCCGGTTCCAACGGCTCCGTCAGCGGCGGTAATAATGCCGTTGTTCATTTCAATAACGGCGCCAACAGTGATGTGCGCGTCTGTGGAATCGTTGAAAAGCGTACCGCCGTTAATCAGACTGATTTTGCCAACGGAGTTGCCGGCGTAACCAAAAATGTCTCCATGACCAGCAATCTTTGCCGTGCCGTCAAGGGTTCCGTCAACCGTAATGGTTGTTCCAGCTGCGAGCGTTCCCTTTCCACCGACTTTGGTTAAAGTCAACGTTCCTTGATTAACAGTTGTTACGCCAGTATAGGTGTGATCTCCAGAAAGGCTCAGTTCGCCAGAACCGGTTTTGGTTAAACCTCCGTTGCCAGAAATTATGCCAGAATATTGAGTATTGGAACTGTTATTGACGGTTAAAAGATAACCGCCATTGTTGATTGTACCGGAACCTGAAAGGTTCTTTAATGTCTGAGCGGCTCCCATGGTAATGGCGCCATTGTTGACAACCTCTGACGATGACATAATTGCGTTTGCCGCTGTCAAAGCAAGCGTACCAGCAGAAATAGTCGTTTTACCGGTGTACGAATTAGTTGATCCGAGAATGAGAATTCCAGCTTCTTCTTTCGTTAAAGCGCCTGTTCCGGAAATTGTTCCTGTAAGCGTTAAAGTGTACCCTTCCCCAATAATATACTGACCATCTTCTGTCATCGGGATATTGCCTGCATACGTTGCAGTATAATTTGAACCTTCTTTGAACTGAACGCCCAATTTGGGATTGTGGTCAATAGCCCATTCTGTTTCAGCCAAGTCGTCGGCTTTGTTAGCATACCACCATGGTTCAATTGTTGGCTGATCGCCGGACTTTGCTTTTATAAAAATATCATTGCCAACTTGTAGTAATTTCCAGTTGTCCGTCTGTTGTCCGTCTGCATATATTTTAATTTTATCCAGATCAAACGTTAAAGAGTTAGCGGCAGAAATAATTGGATAGCCGGTGTCTTTTCCACCGTCAATCCAAGCCATTTCATCGTTGTTATTAAACGATAAATTAATAATGCCGTTATTGAAAATTCCATTGAGTACATCCAATGAGTCGTAAGAGGGTACAAATTCATCGTAAGCGTTCATATCGAATTCGATATACCCACTATTGATCTCAAAATGAGGGAAATAAACAATAGCTGTTTCGGAAGTATCGCCAATAAAAAACGAGCCATTATCAATGAATACTGCTGCAATGCTTGTGTTACGAGTTTGATTCTTAAAGATAGCTTCGTTGGTAACAGTAACGTCCCCTGCCATGTTTCCCAATAAGGTTAACGTACCACCATTGATAAACGTGCCTCCTGTGTAGGAGTTATAGCCTGAAACCACCAATTCTCCCGTTCCAGTTTTGGTAACTTTCCCTTGTCCACTAATTGCATTGGCGTATGTTGTTGACCCCCCTGTAATGTTAAACGTAACGTTACCGGACTCATTGGTGTCAATGTCAATTGTTGGGTTTAAAACATCTGCCAGTGAAATTGGCGATGTCAGCAAGCAAACAAACGCAATCCCAATCAGGGAAATGAAACGACTAATAATCGTACGAGATTTATTCATGATTGTTGTCCTTTAAATTAGACAATATAAAGTACGGTGTATTTAAAA